>CATXSD010000081.1 GCA_958402075.1 Mediterranea massiliensis
TACAGTAGCTGTTTCAGAGTTCAGACCCAGTTCCTTGTAGTTGTCAACCTTAGCCTTGGCAGCGTTGAACGATACGAAATCGGGTTCGCCGTAGTTGGCCAGTTCTTCTTCTGTCGGACGGATGAACATGTTCTTTACGAAGTGTGCCTGCCATGCTACTTCCATGATGAAACGTACTTTCAGACGAGTAGCGGGGTTGGCACCGCAGAATGTATCCATAACGAACAGACGCTTGCCGGAGAGCTGCTTAACGGCTTTAGCCTTCAAGTCGGCCCAAGCTGCTTCGGAGCAGGGCTTGTTGTCGTTCTTGTATGCATCGGAAGTCCACCATACAGTGTCCTTGCTGGCTTCGTTATAAACGAAGAATTTATCTTTAGGAGAACGGCCGGTGTAGATACCAGTCATTACGTTTACTGCGCCCAGTTCTGTTACCTGGCCTTTTTCGTAGCCTTCCAGACCAGCTTTGGTCTCTTCTTCAAACAATACTTCATAAGACGGGTTGTGGAGAATCTCCTTCACGTCCTGAATACCGTACTTGCTTAAATCTAAATTTGCCATTTCTTTTAAGATTTTAAAATTGGTATTTTTGTGAATAATCTCTTTTTACCTTAGCGTTTTGCGGGAGGCGGCTCGGCGTGTCCGTCCGGACCTGCTTCGAAGGGCACCCCCTTGTTTTCCGCGTACAAAAGTACTATTTTCTTCTGAAAGAAAATCGGGATTGAAGAAATTTTTCTTTAATTGGCCTTCTTTTATAAATCCATAACAATATCTGCTAACTGAATGTTGCAAAACATATCTTTTTTTGTGGGGGCTTTAAAGTGAATCGAGTTTCTTTTCCAATTCTTTGGTTACCCACAGCGTCCATGTGTCCACGTTGTCGGTCAAGGTTTCGGGCAGGGGCAGCGGGATGCGCACGTCGGGTGCGATACCTGTCTGGTCGATACCTTTATCGGGCAGGCGGCAGGAACGTGTCATGGGGATATAGAGGGTAATGCCGGATTGGGGCAGGTTGACGCCGCGGCAATTTGAATAATCCAGGCATCCTTTCGTGTTGTCTTGTCCGTAAATGGTGGTGCGTTGGCTGCACGACCGCAGATTCAGCACCATTTGTTCGCCGGCGCTGGCTACTTGGCCGTCTATCATAAGTGCTGCCCGGCGGGGAAGTGGGGAAATAGTGTCATAAGCGATGTCTACTTGTCTGGGTGTCATGGCCACAAACGCGTCTTGAGACTTTTTCATGGTTTCCACCACTTGCTGAAGCCAATCCAATTTGATATCCGCTATCTCGGCGATGTGTGCGGGTGTGTTGCGTATTTCCACTCCGTCCACGTACCCCTTCCGGTCGTACAGCAGTTTCTCGTATGGGTTGAATATGTCATCGGTTCCTCCGCCGTTGCCTCGTATGTCAATAATCAGATTCTCGCATCCTGAGGTCAGGTAGGCGTCAATGGACTGATGTACCCATTCCAGTGTCGGGTCATCTCCCATGCAGGATGGGAAGCGGATGAGGAAGGTGTGGTCGGTCACTTTCCGGAAGGTTTTGGTGGGGTTGTATTCTTTCATCTCTTCATACGTGGGTACTTTCCGCATGTAGGGCTGGGAATAGCCGCCTGCCCGTAAGTGGAAATCGCCAAACCAGGCATAAAGTTCGCCCAAGGCTTCCCAGGGCTTCCGCCCTTGCTGGGCCACTTGTTGGCGGCAACGGGCTTTTAGTGCTTCATATTGATCTCGGGTTTGCTCTGTCACGAAAGTGGGAAATCCCACATAATTGGTTTCCAATTCCCGGACGCCAAAATCAAATTCTGTCAAATCCGAGTCTGAAGCAATCTCTTCCTGCCCGGCTGCTGAGGTATGGACAAAGAAAAGCAAGGCGCAGAAGAACAATAACTTGAATGTCTCGTTTTGTAGTTCGGATCTCTTTTTCATATTTCTTTTGTTTATATGTTTCTGCGGCAAAGATAACGTTTTCATTCAAGCAAGTGGCCGTATGTGGCGGGAAAATCGTATTTTTGCATTCGGAATAAACAAAAACACTATGAAAGTAATCAATTTTGCAGAGACAAACTCGGTCATCAACCAGTATGTGGCCGAAATACGCGACGTGAACATTCAGGGCGACCGCATGCGCTTCCGCCGCAACATCGAACGCATCGGCGAACTGATGGCCTATGAGATGAGCAAGGAACTGACCTACTCGGTGAAGCAGGTGCAGACGCCGCTGGGCGTGGCGCCGGCCAGCACGCCCGACGACCAGGTGGTCATCGCTACCGTCTTCCGTGCCGGGCTGCCCCTGCATCAGGGCTTTCTGAATGTGTTCGACCGGGCGGGCAACGCCTTCGTCTCGGCTTACCGCTATTATAAGGATAAGGAGTGCCGCGAGCTGGATGTGCACATCGAGTACATCGCCGCCCCCGACCTGTCGCAGAAGACGGTGATGCTCGTCGACCCCATGCTGGCCACGGGCGAGAGCATGGAGCTGGCTTATCGTGCTTTCTTGAGCAAGGGGCGTCCGGCCCGCCTGCTGATAGCCAGTGTCATCGCCAGCCGTCAGGGCGTGGAGCATCTGCAACGAATTTTCCCCGACGACGACGTTACGTTGTGGTGTGCCGCCATCGACCCCGAGCTGAACGAACGTTCGTACATCGTGCCCGGCTTGGGCGATGCGGGCGACTTGGCCTATGGGGACAAGCTTTGACGTTTTGTCGTCATCCTTGTTTTGTGGGTGGCAAAATGCTGGCTGAACGCGCTTTCTGCTGACTCTGCCTTTTTATGAAAAGGGCGAAATAGCGGGGAAAAAGGGGTGGAAAGCCCCTTTCAGAGTCTCCGAAAGCCGACTCGGAGGCGGGAGATTGTATGTTTTCAGTCGGCAGATTGCTTGTTTTGTCGCGTCAGATAGTACGTTTTCAGTAAAAAGAAGGCCGCTTTCTCAGGAGAAAACGGCCTTTTTTCGTCCGCAAGTGCCTGTTTTTCCCTCAAGTTTCAGCTTTTTGGCCCGTTTCCCGTCCGTTTTCCCTCTTCGTTTCTTCTATTTTAAATGTAAATATTTCGCTATCTGCTTGTCCGCCAACTGATAATCCCCTTCTTGTTCCGTCCGTTGCCGCCAGCTTGTCCGTCGGGCCGAAACAAGCGATTCTCATGCGGTTGGGATGGCAATGTGTCAAAATGACAAAGTTGGCGCAGCGTCTCTTCGTGCCGTTTTTTTGTTTTTTCATGAAATATATGCCTTTTTGTTTTATAATTTAATAATTATTTATACTTTTGCAAAAGTTAAGTAACGGGTTGACTTTAATAATTATAACCTTAAATAGTCAATATAGATAGTGAGAAAAAAAGTTTTGTTAATCTTTTAATTTAATTGGTATGAACAAAATCTTGAAAAAGATGCAGCCGGTAGGGTTTCTCCTTTTGTTCTCGGCTGTCCCCTCAGGAATGGTTTTTGCAGATGTGTCCATGACGGACAATGCAATCGTTCAACAAAATGGCGATTGTAAGGGTGTGGTTAAGGATGCCAATGGAGAAACTGTTATTGGTGCTTCGGTCGTGGTCAAAGGGACCGGTACAGGTACTATTACCGATATTGACGGTAATTTCTCTATTCCGAATGTAGCCCGTGGGGCAACTTTGGAAATCAGTTTCGTAGGTTATCAGTCAGTCACCGTAACTTGGAACGGTCAGCCGCTGAGTGTCGTTTTGAAAGAAGATGCCCAGGCTTTGGACGAAGTGGTGGTTGTAGGTTTCGGTTCCCAGAAGAAGGCCAATCTGACGGGTGCCGTCACTACGGTCAAGATGGATGAAGTGATGGGCGAACGTCCCTTGACAAAGGCTGCCGATGCCTTGCAGGGGGCTGTTCCCGGCCTGTTTGTGGGTAATAACGGAAACTCTCCCGGCGAGAGCCGTTCGTTCCAGATCCGTGGAGCTTATTCTATCGGTTCGGGGTCGACTATCGCTCCGTTGGTCCTGATAGACAACGTGGAGGGTGATATCGACATGCTGAACCCTGACGACATCGAGTCTATCACGGTGATGAAGGATGCCGCTTCGTCGGCCATTTACGGTGCGCGTGCTGCCGGTGGTGTTATTCTGGTTACGACCAAGCGTCCCAAGTCGGAACAGCGCTTCCAGTTGAACTACAACAATAACTTTGCATTTGCCAATGCCATCAACCTGCCCAAGCAAGTGCCTCTGGAAACCTATCTGCATGCCTATCAGGAGGCTTCCGGCAACGATTACTGGTCGCTGGGTGCTCCCAAGGTAGACCGTTGGCTGGAGTTGCTGGCCCAGTACAAGCAGAACCCGTCGTCCCTCGAAACCAAGGGTGACGGTATTTATAAGGATGCAGACGGCGCCTTGTATTTCCTGAACGAGAAGGATCTGATGAAGAACATGATGGAGACCAGCTTCCAGCAGACCCATAACCTCTCCGTGAGCGGCGGTACGGAACGTCTGCGCTATCGCCTTTCGGCCGGTCTGGTCGAGACGGACGGTGTGCTCTACTCCGACAAGGATAAGTTCAGCCGTATGAACGTGAGCAGCTTTGTGTCTGCCGACATCACCAAGTGGTTCACTCAGGAAGCCACGTTGAGCTATGCCCATAGCAAGCGCAACATGATTGTATCACAGGGTGGCGGTCTGTTCAGCACCCGCCTTCCGTCCTTCTATCCCGAAGGCGCGATGCCCGAAGGTTACGGCTTGGGCAACGATGACAATCTGCTCTTCTTTACGTCGCGCAATCAGATTGAGACGGCCCAGCCCTACAAGAACATCAACGACAATCCGCGTATCTTCCTGAAGTCTATCCTGAAGCCTTTGAAGGGATTGGAAATCGCTTTCGAGTATACCTATGACAAGAATATATACGACTATCACTGGTACACGGGCAAGGTGAACATGACGTCCATCCAGGGCGGTAGCGACACGACTCCGAGTAACGACTACCTGCGCAAGTACAAGCAGTATACCGATTACAATGCCATCAACCTTTATGGTACATACAGCTTTGACGTGGCAGACAACCATCACTTCAAGGCAATGGCCGGTTTCAACCAGGAGTCCAGCTACCAGGAGACCGTCGATGTCTATTCATACATGCAGGCCGTAGTGGAAGTGCCTTCGCTTGGTGGTGGTACGAGTACTTTGTCGGCCAAGGACTATTACTCTGAATATGCAGTCCGTGGTGGATTCTTCCGCGTAAACTATGATTATATGGGCAAGTATCTGTTGGAGGTGAACGGGCGTTACGACGGTTCTTCCAAGTTCCCGAAGGACTCCCGCTTCGGTTTCTTCCCCTCTGTTTCCGTAGGTTGGAACATTGCTCAGGAGAAGTTTATGGAACCTGCTGCCGGTTGGCTGAGTCAGTTGAAGGTGCGTGGTTCGTATGGTGTCATCGGCAACCAGAACATCTCCCCTTATGCTTTCGTTTCCTCCATGACCCTGAACAACAAGTACACGGGCTGGCTGATTAACGGTGCGCCTGTAACGGCCGTTACTTCCCTGCCGGCTCTGGTCAGCTCTACCTTTACATGGGAGAAAGTGGCCACGACGAACGTCGGTTTGGACTTTGCCCTGTTCGACGGACGTCTGAACGGTTTGTTCGAATGGTATCAGAGGGATACGCGCGGCATGCTCGCTCCGGGTATGCAGCTTCCGGCAGTTGTAGGTGCTACCGCCCCGACTCAGAATACGGCCGACATGCGCACCCGTGGTTGGGAACTGAACATGAACTGGCGCGACCGTATCGGCAAGGTATCCTATCGGGTAGGCTTTAACCTGTCTGATTCGAAGAGTGTAATCACGAAATACGACAGCAACGAGTCCAAGTTGCTGAGCACTTATTACGAAGGTATGGAGCTGGGTGAAATCTGGGGTTATCTGTACGACGGATTCTATACGGTCGACGACTTTGAAGATACGAAGACGTGGAGACTGAAGGAGGGCGTTGTGGCCATCAACGGTTATAATCCGCGCCCCGGTGATGTGAAGTTCAAGAACCTCCGTGACGACGACCAGGGCGAGAACCTGATCTATTCCGGCGACGGGACATTGGAGAATCCGGGCGACCGTGTACGTGTCGGCAACAACCTTCCCCGTTATCTGTATGGCATCAACCTGGGTGCTTCCTACGAAGGCTTCGACCTGAGTGTCTTCTTGCAAGGTACCGGCAAGCGCGACGCCTGGTTGGCCAGCGTGCTGACTTTCCCGATGTACAGCGATTTCAAGTTTATCCCTTTGTACGAAGGAACGGAAAATTATTGGCGTCCGGTCGATGCGGCAGGCGGCGACTATACCTGTGCCAATCCGGATGCGGAATTCCCGCGTATTTATGATGGATATGGAAACATGGGTTCGAACTATCGTACATCCGACAGATACCTGTCCGATGCTTCCTACCTGCGCATCAAGAACGTGACTCTTTCCTATTCGTTCCCCAAGCGGTGGATCGACAAGATTTCCTTGTCTCAGCTGAAGGCTTTTGTCAGCATTGAAAACCTGGCTACATTCTCTTCCTTGAACAAAGGTATCGACCCGGAAACCCTTTCATGGAACTATCCGGCTTTCCGTACTGTATCATTTGGCTTGAATGTAACGTTGTAAATTTTACCTATAAAACGATATCGTATGAAAAAAGTTATTATATATGCAGCCTTATTGGCCGGACTGACTTTTACAGGATGTAATGACAGTTTCTTGGAGAAATATCCTGTAACGGACTTGACGGAGGAAAACGCCTTCAAGTCGTACGACAATTTCAAGTCGTTTATGTGGCCCTGTTATGAAATGTTTGTCAATACCACCATCCGTACCTCGACGGCCAGTAATGGTTGGGGAACGAGTGGACAATACGGCGGCGACGTGGATGCCAACTATTTGAACAAACGTAGTCCGAGCGGCTTCAACCAGTTTGCCTATCAGACGAAGGGAAGCACAGCCTCGGGCAACGGATGGGACTTCAGCAGCTATATCCGCCGTATCAACATCATGCTTTCGCATGTCGAGGAGTCGGACATGACTCAGGCAGAGAAGGACCACTGGATTTCCGTCGGATACTTTTTCCACTCGTTCTGGTATATGGAACTGATTGACCGTTTCGGCGATATTCCTTGGGTGGACAAGGTCTTGACAGAGAGCTCTCCTGAGGTCTACGAAGGACGCCGTCCCCGTAAGGAAGTCGCAGACTTGGTTTTGCAGCGTTTGCAATGGGCTGAAGAGCATATTGGTGATTTTACGAGCCAGGATGGTGAGAATACCATCAATCAAGATTGTGTGCTGGCCGCCATTTCCCGTTTCACACTTCGCGAAGGTACGTGGCGTAAGTATCATGAACTGGGCGATGCCGACACCTATCTGAATGAATGTATCCGTGCTTCCAAGATTCTGATGGACCGTTATCCGACCTTGTATCAGGGAACGGACGGACAGCCGGGTGCCGGATATGGTGAGATGTGGACGACGGACGACCTGTCTACAGTTCCGGGTATCATTCTGTACAAGTCGTATGTGAAGGATATCAATCCGGTGCAGGGTGGCTGCTATTTGGAACATACCTCATCGCAGGATGTGGAAATGAACCAGAATACGGTTGATCTCTATCTGATGAAGAACGGCAAGCCTATTCATAATCCTGAGTCCAACTATCACGGTGACCGTACGATGTATAATACGTTCAGAGACAGAGATCCGCGTATGTACCACACCATCATGCCTCCCTATAAGGTGATTGCTGCCGGTGCCAACAAACCGGCTCAGAATCCGAATGCATCCTGGGGGTATACAGGTGTTGAAGCCGATCAGGAGTACATCGACATCATGGGTGAGAACTATACATGCAGCAATCCGGGTGTAGGTATGAAGCGCCTGCCGGCACAGAACTGGTCTGCTTCTTTGGTTCCGCAGATTCCGAACATCGGTACCAGTGCCTTTGTACAATGCCGTTCGGGCTATTATGTATGGAAGCTGTATTGCGGTTGGGAACAGAACTTCAACAATGGAGCCTTGAATGTGTCGGACAAACCGATTTTCAAGATTGAAGAAGTGTTGCTCAACTATGCCGAGGCCAAGGCCGAGTTGGGGCAGTTCACTCAGGACGTAGCCGACATTACCGTCAATAAGTTGAGAGACCGTGCTGGTGTAGCCAGAATGGCTGTAGCCGAAATCGACGACTCGTTTGATCCGGACCGTCCTTATTACTATCCTCAGGGTAACGCTGCCGGTGTTCGGGTGCCTGCTTTGCTGTGGGAGGTACGTCGGGAACGTATTATTGAGTTGATGGGCGAAGGCTTTGGCTTCTACGATGTACGCCGTTGGCGCATGGCTCCCTGGTTCCTGAACCGTGCTCCGAAAGGCATTTGGGTGTCGAAGGAATTTGCGCTTTCCAAGGGTATGACTTTGTATAACGAAACAACAGGACTTTCAGACGGACAGAACGGAACAATGACAGAAGGGTACATGTTCCTGTTCAATGACCCGAAGGCTGAAGGAAAGGGTTGGGACGATAAATATTATCTGTATCAGGTTCCGACCGATGAATTTGTCTTGAATCCGGATCTGACTCAAAATCCTGGATGGTAATATTTGTTAATTAGCGAGATGTCGCCACGGGAAGTATAGGCTGTGCAAGATTTATGGCTTACCTTCGTGGCGATATCTTTTATATGTAGGATGCAGTAAATTTAATGCTTATGAAATTATCCTTTCCCCTTTTGTGCTCGACGACTTTGCTGGCGGGTGCATGGCCTGCCGTCACGGCAGCTGCCCAGAAACAGGCTGCTTCGGACAAGCCGAACATCATCTTTATTCTGTGCGACGATATGGGTTACGGCGACCTGGCCTGCTATGGCCAGAAGTACATCCAGACGCCCAATCTGGACCGTATGGCCGCCGAAGGAATGCTCTTCACGCAGGCCTATGCCGGCAGTCCGGTCAGTGCGCCTTCGCGTGCCTCGCTCATGACGGGACAGCATTCGGGCCACGGACATGTGCGCGGCAACAAGGAATATTGGACCAACGTCCCCCTGATGAAGTATGGCAACAACGATGAATATACCGTTGTGGGACAGGAACCTTATGATTCCGGTCACATCATTCTGCCTGAGATTATGAAGAAGAATGGCTACACCACCGGCATGTTCGGCAAGTGGGCCGGCGGCTACGAAGGTTCGTGCTCCACGCCCGACAAGCGCGGCATTGACGAGTATTACGGCTTCATCTGCCAGTTCCAGGCCCATTTGTACTATCCCAACTTCCTGAACCGTTACAGCAAGTCGAAGGGTGACACCGCTACCGTCCGTATCACAATGGACGAGAATATTCAGTATCCGATGTTTGGTGACGATTACAAGAAGCGTTCCCAGTATTCGGCCGACCTGATTCATCAGGAAGCATTGGCGTGGCTCGACAAGCAGGACGGCAAACAGCCTTTCTATGGTTTCTTTACCTATACACTGCCCCATGCCGAACTGGCCCAGCCCAATGATTCCATCCTGAAGGGTTACAAGAAGAAATTCTTTGTAGACAAGACTTGGGGTGGCAGTGAAGGCTCGCGTTATAACGCCGTGGAGCATACGCATGCCGAATTTGCGGCCATGATTACCCGTCTGGACGCTTATGTGGGTGAGATTATGGCCAAACTGAAGGAGAAGGGACTGGATGAGAATACGCTGGTCATCTTCAGCAGCGACAACGGCCCCCACGAGGAAGGCGGTGCCGATCCGGCATTCTTCGGACGCGACGGCAAGCTGCGCGGACTGAAGCGCCAGTGCTACGAAGGTGGCATTCGTATTCCCTTCATCGTCCGTTGGCCGGGACACGTGCCTGCCGGTACGGTGAACGATCATCAGTTGGCCTTCTACGACGTAATGCCCACCTTCTGCGAACTGATAGGCGACAAGAAGTTCCCCAAGAAGTATCTGAACAAGAAGCTTGAAGGCGACTGCTTCGACGGCATTTCGTTCGCTCCCACGATGTTGGGACAGGACGACCGTCAGGCGAAGCACGACTTCCTGTACTGGGAGTTCCATGAAACGGACCAGATTGGCGTGCGTATGGGCGACTGGAAGCTGGTGGTGAAACAGGGCAAACCTCACCTCTATGACTTGACAACCGATATCCACGAAGACCATGACGTGGCTGCCCAGCATCCCGACGTAGTCAAGCAAATGGTGGAAATCATCCATCGCGAGCATCGTCCGAGCGAGCTGTTCAAGGTGACGCTCCCCGAAGCGGAGTAAGGTCATTGTGTATAAAGAAATCCCCCGACCGTCTGTGTGTACAGGTGGTCGGGGGATTTTCTTATAGTTGGCGGAGAAGTTACTTCAGATTCGGATTCAGGATAGCGTCTTCGTAGGGATAGGGAGAATACATGCGGCTGTCGTCCCAAGTGCCCGTTACACTGACGGCTTCTTTCCGCATCACGCCGGGTGCTACTTCAATCAGCGGGTTCTCCTTGCGGAACTCGAAATGATCCTTGAAACGATACATGCGGAACATGTCGCGGGCGCGGCTGGCCAATCCGGCCCAGTAGTATCCGGCCATTTCCCAACCGTGTTCGTTATACCCGGCTTCGGCCAGCTGTTCGGGTGTCATGGAGGTCGAATAGATATTGGAAGCCTTGCCGTCGGCGCGGTTGCGTACGCGGTTCAGCATCTCCACCGCCTTGGCGGTTACTTTTCCCGAACGTCCTACCGCTTCGGCATACCAGCAATATACTTGCGAGAGGCGGATGACCTGGACGGTCTTTTCGCCGTTCGACGAAAGGGGAGTGGGATTGGTGTAGTCGAACTCCATGCCACGTTCCGAGCTTTCGGCCGTTTTCATGAAGACTGGGGCCACCACTTCGCGCGAAGGCGGATCGGTGTCGTACCACCAGTCGTGCAGTTGTCCGTCGGCCAGCATGATTTTGGGGAAATAGGTGGCCTCCTTGCGCGGTCCTTCAGGAAATTCCTTCCAGAACTTGATTTCACCGTTGGTGTCACCCCATCCGCCTTGTTTCATGTCGAGCAGGAAGTCGGTCAGCGGAATCATTTGTGCCGTACGGTCGCGGTTGTAATAGATGCCGAGCAGTACTTCGGGATTGTTGTCGTTGTAGGCCATCGAATAGACTTGGCTGTACTGGTCCAGCAGCTTGTAGTAATACGTGCCGTTTTCGGCTCCGTCTATTACCTCTTCCGCTTTTTGGGCGGCCAGGTCGTAGTATTCCGCTCCTTTGTTGAGCGGCCAGCCGGCCATGCACAGGTAGACGTAGGCCATGGTAGCCTTGACAGCTCCCTGGCTGACGGCGATGTTGATACCGTTGCGGGCGTAGGGCTCGCTGCTGTACATTACGGGGCAGCCTTCTTCGGCAATCTTCAGATCCGAGAGGATAAGCTCATACACTTCTTCCACCGATTTTAACGGGGCGTTGTAGTCTATCTCCTCTTCCAGCATGACGGGTACCTGGCCCCAGGTAGTCACCAGGTAGAAGTAGGAGTAGGCCCGCCAGTAATG
>CATXSD010000082.1 GCA_958402075.1 Mediterranea massiliensis
TAGCGGCGCAGGGGGTGGTAGGCGGGGACGAAGTCGCTCTGCAGCAGCGTGCGCAGGCGGAAGAGGTCGGCGTCCAGCCCCTCGTGCTGCATGGCGCGCCACAGGGAGTTCTCCAGCGCGTCGGTCATCAGCTGCCAGCGGGGCTCCTCCTCCCCCGCCCCGCCCGTGAGCCGCACCTCCAGCTGGTGGATGAGGAGGTTGCGGCGCAGCTGGCACCAGCGGCCGATGAAGTCCTCCATCTGCCCTACCGACACGCGGGGCGTGCGCCCGCTGCCCGGCGTTCCTCCATTAGTAACAGAGGTACGCGCCCGCGCATAGCGCGCGAGGCGGCAGGTGGCGTGCTCGGCGGTCAGGGCGTAGCAGCTGCGCACGGTGGCCGCCACGGAATGCTCGGCGGCGTCGTAGTCGGCAAACTCGCTGAGGGCCCACGCCTCGGCATCGGCCTCGCTCACGCCGAAGCGGTTCATCCAGTAGAGGCAGCGGCTGATGTAGGCGTTGTGGCTGCCGGGGGCGTAAAGGATGCCGTCGTCCTCCACCAGGCGGCGCACGGTGGGGGCGGCGCTCACGGCCCGCACGGGCCGGCCCCGCGAGGCACGGGGACGCACAGGCGCCTCCAGCTCCACCGCCAAGGCCTCGGCCTCGGGACGGTAGCACACGGACGGATCGTGACAGAGGGCGGACATGCGGGTGGCGTTCTTGCACTGGGCATCGGTGGTGACACCCGTCAGGCGGGCGTAGTAGTCGTTCACCGTCTGCCAGGCGCGGGCAAAGGCCGGAGCATCGGCAGGCACGGGCGCCACGCGGGCCACCACCCGCAGGCCGCGGCCCGAGAGGGTGACGTAGGACAGGAACGTGTGGGCATCGGCGCGGACCCGTGCGGCCAGCGCGTCCAGGCGGTCGGGCTCCACGCCGTCGATGTCCACCATCACGAAGCCCGAGTAGCCGCGCACGTGGCGGCTGCTGCGCCCGCCCTCCAGGGCGACGGCACAGACAAAGGCGGGCAGCTGGCGTCCCTTGACGGCTGCCTTGCGGCGTTTCAGTTCCTCGGCCGCGGCGGTGTCGGCCTCGGCTTCGGCCCGGGCCAGGCGGGCGCAGGTCTCGCGGTAGAGGCAGGTCAGGGTGAGGTAACGTCCTCCACGGATTTCTTCCACCAGCGCGTCCCACGGGGTGGGCACGGGCACGGTGTCGCGCAGGGAGGCGAAGCGCGGGGGTTGGAAGGAAAGGGTCTGTTCGGTTGTTTTCATAACACGTTTCTTTTGAAATTTGCGGCGAAGTTAGGCATTACATTTCGGGCCGTGATGTACGCATGGGTACACCGTTTTTAAGGAATCAAAGCTATTATTACAAAAAATTAAAGTGAGCCACTACTCCCTGCTGGAGCGACATACCGATATCACAAACTTATGTCCACTGCCAAAAGAACCCCATGCATTAATCGGATCATCTACGAATACACCCCATACCATCTGTGATGAGATGACGCTCTATGTACATACCCAAGGGGAAAATCTTAAGGAAGCATCCACCATTGGCAACCGTTTTTTACCCAATAAAAGATTACATTAAAAATAAAACGAGTAATTTTTTGCATATTTTCTTTGTTATCTAAAAAAATCTTCATAAATTGCCTTCGTTTATCAATTAGGTTTGTACTATATCTCATTTTTATTTTTCAGACATAACTTGATTGTTATGCCAAAGAGAGAAAAATGATACAAAATCACCAATTGATAAAAATAATGTCAGATTAAAACAGTTTACTATTTTTTCATTAACTCTAATATCAACCCAAAAAACAAAGCGTATGAAAACTTCATTCATTTACAAAACAGTTTTAATCGTTCTCCTACTGGGGATGGGATGTAACAGTTATGCACAGCTCAAATTCTATGACAACAATCGTTTGACGATAGGTAACACCACCCCATACAGCTTTTATTATTACACTTTTGTGACAACAGGAATGTACATGAAATGTGCGACTAACAATTTCTTCCAAATTGATGTTAGTGCAGCAGCTACGCGTCTGGCAAGCCATGGGGATCAAGTTGTGTTCTACAATACCCAGACCAGCACATTCAACGACCTGCAAGTCAGAAAAGTATATAATTACTCGGATGCCTTGGCCAAAACCAACATCAAGCCACTAAATACAGGTTGTGACATTATCAGCAAATTGAAACCTGTAACCTATAACTTCAAGAATGATATTTCCTCAAACGCCAATCAAGAAATAGGGTTATTGGCACAAGATGTAGAAAAAGTTTTGCCTAATCTGGTATTTACAGACAACGAAGGGAAAAAATTAGTAGACTACATTTCCTTGATCCCCATATTAATCAAGGCTATAGATGAACAACAAAAGGAAATCAATGAATTAAAAAGCAGACTGTAATGCAACAAAGACACTTGGACAGGGAGCAATATTTCAACGAACTGGCCCAGACGGCACGCGAACACTACATCGGTTACATCAGCCGATTCCAGCCTATTACGCCGACAACAAAGGTGCTCGAAGTGGGCTGTGGCGAAGGCGGCAATCTGCTGCCCTTTGCCGAAATGGGATGCCGGGTGACGGGCATAGAACGTTTTCCCGAACGGGTGGAGCAGGCTCAGGCCTATTTTCAGAAGAAGGGATACAGCGGCCGTTTCATCGCGGACGACTTCCTGAAATACAAGCCGCAGACGAACGAGAAGTATGACCTTGTACTGATTCACGATGTCATCGAACACATTCCGGACAAGGACAGCTTCCTGGAACATCTGAAAGGGTTCGTCCACAAGGACAGCCTGATATTCTGGGGATTTCCTGCCTGGCAGATGCCCTTTGGCGGACACCAGCAGATTTGCCGCAGCCGCCTGTGCTCGCACCTCCCCTTCATCCACCTGCTCCCTGTGCCTGTGTACCGGTACTTGCTGAAAGCAAACAAGGAAACAACCGGATGCATCAACGAACTGCTGGATATCAGGAAAAGCCGGATAACGACAGAACGGTTTGAGCAACTGGCCGAGACACACGGGCTATCCATCGTGGACCGCTGCCTGTGGCTGGTCAATCCGCACTACGAACAGAAGTTTCACCTGAAGCCACGGAAGCTGCCTGCCGCGCTTTCGCGGATCAGATATATCAGAAACTTTCTGTCAACATCCTGCTTTTACCTGACCCGATATCATCAATCCACTTAACCGGCACTATTATGAAAAGGAAGTTAGCAATATTATCCGTCATCTGTACAGCAACCATCGCACTGAACAGTTGCAGTGAAGAAACCGAAAATATTTATAATGAACCAGCCCTGACCCGAACTGCCAGCGAAGCTACCGTAACCTTCTCCAATCGTACGGTCACCACTGATGAAACGGTTTCGGGAACAGATATCATCACAGAAAATATAACAGTTAAAAATCAAGCAAAACTGACGTTTGAAATAGATAACTCCGTTACGATAAACGGCCCATTCACCGTTGAATATGGTTCAGAACTGGAAATTAACTAAACGACAGATGAGGATGAAACTTTTGATTTCATCCTCATCTTTTTTTATCCCCTCGTATCATACTACGAAAAACACCTTGAACAACCATGCTCCATCTTCTCCCTTCACAATCCGACGAACCCGGGAAGATGGACAATACCTGGATACAGACCGCCGCCAGGGAGCTTTACGAAATCAGGAAACGGTGGCACCTCACCTCGAACCGACAGTTCGCCGAGGCCTTGGCCATGAATCCGCGCACCACGGCCAAGCTGAACCCCGCCCACCCCGACGGGTCGCTGACGCTGGAGACGGTGGACCGCATCTACAGCACCCTCACCGCCCTGTGCTGCCTGTACTTCGGCCCCGAGGAAATGGACGACGAATACCGGCGCCTGGCCGACTCGCGGATGCGCATCGCCCGAAGCGTGGCACCGCTGCCCGCCGCCGTCCGCAAGCGGCTGGAAGAGGAACAGGGACAAAAAGAAAAAGGGGACGTACCGTTGCGGCCGGTACATCCCCTCGGATAAAAAACTTCACTTGTATGAAAAATTGCGGAGAGAACGAGATTCGAACTCGTGATACCCTTTAGGGGTATACACGCTTTCCAGGCGTGCCTCTTCAACCACTCGAGCACCTCTCCTTCTTGATTTCGGGGTGCAAAGGTACGACAAGTTTCCGAATTTTCCAAATCCTGGAGCGGGAGTTTATCGCCATCTTTTGCAACTTCCCCCTGCAGACCATCGGTACCAGCCCTAAAACCGGCCCCCTGCTTCCATGACAGAAAGGGATTGCTTGCGGGCTCCCATTGCAACATACTGCGGAGAGCGGCACAAACAATCCCTTAAGAGAACCGGTCCCCCTGGCTACTTGAGCCAAGCTACCGGAGGACTACCGGATGTCCGTCTTTAATCCCAACCCGGATTCTGCGGCAGCAACTGAGGATTGCGCTGCAGTTCGCCTGTCGGTATAGGATAGAGATACATCTTGTCGTCCCACGTGCGGCTCTTGCCTGCCTCATAGGACAAATCGGTGTTCGTATAATTCGGATAAACAATGACGTATCCTTCACTGGAACGGAAACCGTTGGCAGCCATTGTAGACTCCGTAGAAATCTTCTTACCGACATACGTCATCACATTGTTGACAATGCTACCGGCCTTCCAGCGGCAGATGTCATCGAAACGGAAGCCTTCACCCGCCAATTCGATTCTGCGCTCGCGACGGATCTCCTGCAACAGGGGAGAAAGCGTATAACCGTAATCCGGCCAATTGGGATCGGTAAAGCCAACGGCAAGCGTCAGATGGGGCATGCCGACACGGTCGCGGAGTTCATTGACGGTGCGATCCAGATCGGTCTGGGTAATCGTACCCAGTTCGGCCTTTGCCTCGGCATTGATCAGCAAGGTCTCGGCATAACGATAGGCAATTCCATCGGCATCTTCCACATTATAACCGCTATGGGCTGTCGCAGGATTGTAGCCCTTGATGCTCTGATAGCCCGTCGGACAGAACTGAGTGACGTAGGCGTCGTCATCGCCTACGCTGGTATAATTCTCATTGCCGCTGAAAAAGCCGTCGTTACGAATCAGCTGGCGGGCACGGGGATCCCGATTGGCCAGTTCATCGGCCAACAAATCGTCATTGGTGGGATACGAAGTCAGGGCCTTGGGCAGTCCGTCGGCATAGAGGAAGCAGTCTACAAAATCTTTCGAGAAACCGGCACTGGCCTCCATCGAGCCATGACCCATATTGTGGGTACGCAAGGGATAGGAATAGTCGATGTAGAGGATGGCCTCGCTCAGGCTGCTCTTGTCCTGCATGATAAACATGTTATAATAATCATGTTCGGCATCTCCCGTCTTGTAAATCGAATAATGTCCGTCAGTGATCAGCTTGTCGGTCTCTTCGGCAGCCATTCTCAGCAGGTCTTCGTAAGCATACCCCAAGTCGGAATGATACTTATAGTAAGTACCCTCGTGCAGACATACGCGTGCCTTGAAATGGCGGGCGATGTCCTTGTTCAAGCGGTTCTGGCCTTCGCTTCCGGCCTCGGGCAACCATTCGATTGCAAAATCGAGGTCTTCAACGATGTGCTGGGCCACCTGGTTACGGGGCAACTTGGGCCCGTACAGCTCCTCGCTGTCCGTGTTCAGCTCCTTGTCCAGCCAGGGAACATCGCCAAACGTCTTGATCTTGGCAAAGTACTCCAACGCACGGAAGAAACGCATCTCGCCCACATACACATTGATCTCGGCTTCCGAACCCGTGACCGTGCCATAATGGGTCATGAAATAATTGATATAACGCAGGTTCGACCAGTTGCTCTTCGACCACGAGCCGTTTTCCGTGGGTACCACATACTGCCCCCACAAGAAGGAATTGATGCTGCTGGGCACCTGGTCGTCGGCATTCGTGTCGCCATAGTTGGTGACTCCGCCCGGCAATATGTTATAAAAAGCGTTGGCGTAAGTCTGCAAATCGCCTGTTGACGTCCAGAAAGTGTTGTCATTCAGACTCTGGGAGGATCTTTCCAGAAAAGCGTCGTTACAGCTCGTCTGGACCATTAATCCTAAAAAGGAATATAATATATATTTCAGTTTCATACGAATAATCAAATTATCAGGTTATCAGAATGTAAGATTAATACCTAAAGACAGAGACTTCTGCTGCGGATAGTCATAGGGATTGTCCAATTCCGGATCAAAGCCTTCGGGCGTATGCTTGAAAGTCAGCAGATTTTCAGCCGTGAAATAAATGCGGGCTCTCTGGATGGTCCACTTTTGCGTAAGCGTTTCGGGCAGGGTGTAGCCGAAAGACAAAGACTTCAGACGCAGATAGGCGGCATTGATCAAATATCTTGTCTGATTCTGATTGATGGCCGTACCACCGTTGAAACGGGCCACCGGCAGGTAGGCATCCGTATTTTCGGGCGTCCAGTAATCATTGGCAAAATCTGTCGGCACTCTCCACTGGCTGGTATGCTGCCACTTGTAGGTGCTGGGCAGCATCATGTCGCGCTTGCCCACGCCCTGGAAGAAGATACCCAAGTCGAAGCCTTTCCAGTCGGCTGAAATATTGAAGCCGTAACGGTAACGGGCCCGGTTATTTCCGATGATTTTTCTGTCACCCGGATTGTCTACCGTGTTTTCACCGTTGTTCACAACACCGTCATTGTTGATGTCAAAGAACCGGATATCACCCGGCACCTTGCTGATGCCGCCGTCCACCTGCGACTGGTCGGGGGCGGAAGCAATCTCGTCGGCGCTCTGGAACAGGGCCGATTCATAACCCCAGATTTCACCGATGGTCATGCCTTCGTAATAGGAAGCGGACAAGGATCTGGTGGGGTTGTCATACTTGGTAATCTCGGCATGCGTATCGGAAAGGTTGAAGTTCACCGAATAGTGCAATCCGTTATCCAACTGGTCATTCCATCCCACAGCAAATTCCCAACCTTTGGTAACCATATCCGAAGCATTCTCCTGCGGCTCGTTGGCTCCCAGGATATTAGGCAACAATTTACCGGCACCCAGCATACCGGTTGTCTTACGTTGGAAATAGTCGAACGAACCGGACAGACGGCCCGACAGGAACGTGAAGTCGAGACCGACATTCCACTGCGTCACTTTTTCCCAGGTAACCGTGTTGCTGACCAACGATCCCGGCAAAACATAAGTAACCCGCTGGCCACCCATCAAATAGCTGGTAGTCCCCGTACCGTAAGTGGACAAATAAGCATACCAGCCATTGTCCAGTGCCTGATTGGCCTGGCTACCATAAGAAGCTCTCAGCTTCAAGTCGTCAAAGAATCCGTTGGTAGGTTCCTTGAACCAGGTTTCTTCACCAAGTCTCCAACCTACAGAGAAAGAAGGACTGAAGACGCCGCGGTCGTTCTTGGGGAATTTGGAAGAAAGGTCGTAACGTCCGTTCAATTCCAACAGATAACGGTCGGCAAACGTATAGTTGATACGGGCAAAGCCACTGCGTGTTGCCCAGCTGTCGTCTGCATTGCCCACGTATTTTTCACCCGTAGCTGCATTCATGGACGGCAGGTCGTTTGAAATCAGACCTTCCCGCTCTGCATTGAAGCCGCGCGTATGCTTGGTTTCCTGATTATATCCCAACATCACTTTAAAATAATGCTGCTTGAAGGTACGCTCATAGTTGCCCACCAGGTTGAAAGCATTATACGTGTCGTTCTGCTGATGTTCGTATACATAATTGGGGTTCGAATATTGGAACACCTGCAGGAAACGTCCGTCGACGCCGTATTCATTGAACGATTTGGCATGGTACTTCTGATGCTCGGCATAATAATTGAAGGTATAGTCCATCTTGATGCTCAAGCCCTTCAACGGCTTCAACTCCAGTGCCAAGGTATTCCAAACATCGTTTTTGGTCGTGGCGCGCGAACCGCCTTCTTCCAGCACGGCAGCAAAGTTGGTATAGTTGCCCTGGCCGGCCCAATTTCCGTCCGGATGCTTCACGGGCATCAGCGGCTGGGTATCGTTGCCAATCCAGGCGCTGCCATGCACATTGTCCTGTGCAATACCATCCAGCTCGGTGCGGATGAACGAAGTCTTCATCGACACGCTCAACCACTTGGTAACGTCATAATTGATATTGTTCACTACATTGAACTTGCGGTAGTTTTCATTGCCATAGCGCAGAATAGAACCCTGATCGGTATATCCCACGGAGGTATAGTAGGTAGTCTTGTCACTACCACCGCTCAAATTCACATTATACTTCTGCAACGGATAGCTCTTCTTGTAGATTTCATCCATCCAATTGGTATTGCCTACATAGGCATACTTTCCCTGCTGGCAGTTGCCGTATTGCCAGCTGTTGGGGTCGGTTGCGATAAATACCGGCGAATTATTGACGGGGTCGTTGTAATAGGCCTCGATGTGCTCCATTTCCTCCTGGCTGAAGAGGTCGCGGCCGTTTGTCGTATTGTTTGCCGCATTCATCCAGGTGGCATACTGCATGGAATTCATGTAGCTGGGACGGGTGGTCGGACTATTAAAGGATACCGATGCGTCGAAAGACACGCGGGTCGGCTGATTTTTCTTTCCACCCTTTGTCGTGATGAGCACGACACCGAAGGCTGCACGCGCACCATAAATAGAAGCGGAGGCAGCATCCTTCAATACTGACACACTGGCTACGTCCTGAGGGTTGATCAGGTTGGGGTCCATTTCGACACCATCGACCAACACCAGCGGAGAACCACCATTGATAGAGGTCTCACCACGGATGTTGAACGATGAACCTTGTCCCGGCTGGGGACTGGTCGTAATGTTCAGGTTCGGAATGGCTCCCTGCAAACCTTGTCCCAGATTGACAATCGGACGTTCGGCAAGTACCTTTTCATCCACAGCGGATACGGCACCTGTCAGGTTGGCCTTTTTCACTGTAGCATAACCTACAACGACAACTTCATCCAACACCTCCGCATCTTCCTTCAAGACGATGTCCAACGGCGCTCCCGTCCATTTCACTTCAACGGTCTGATATCCTACAAAAGAAATCTGAATGACATCTCCGTTTTTCACATTAGTCAACCGGAAGTTTCCATCAATGTCTGTGATAACACCGTTTGTGGTTCCTTTCACAACAACAGACGCACCGATGACCGACTCACCGCTTGCATCCTTTACAACTCCACTGCATGTGCCATTCTGCTGCACGGCCATGCTCTCGTGATTTTTACTTGACGTTGCATAAACTGTTCCTATTCCCAAGAACGAACAGAGAAACAACGTTCCTACAGATTTTAAGTTTAACATGGTTTTATTAGTTAAAGTTACATTGCAAATATAATCCTTTTTATATATACAAAAGAATTATTTAATAAAAAAAATAACTTTATACCTGTTTTCAGCACAGAAAAGAACTTATTCTTTCAAAAATCACAGTGATATTCGGAATCATGCGCGAACTGTTTTCATCGATATTTATAAAACATTAATGGGGAAAACAGCTTATTTCACCATAGAATACTCCATGAACATCCAAACAGCCAACCGATAAAAGAATTATAATGCCCAGATTTACATATAAACGAATATTTTTTACTCTACATAAAAAGCAAGCTATCCCGACATAAAATTTGCAACGATAAATCAGGGTTACAAATGGCATCGCCGTATTCGCGTTTTTTCAAGAAATAAAATTTTGATTGATGCCAACCTTGCATATACAAGTAAATACGGCATATATAAAAAAGGGAGGATGCCCTTTCGGACATCCTCCCCGAGAAATATTACAATTGATGTATTACAAGTGATTATTCTTCTACTTTTTCATCCACCGTATTGTAGTCGAGCACGGTCTTCTTGTTGGCCAGCATGCGGTCGTACTCTTCCTTCGAACCGACGATGATCTTGTCGAAGTCGCGCTGACCGGTACCTGCAGGAATGAGGTGACCGCAGATGACGTTCTCCTTCATACCTTCCAGCTTGTCGACCTTGCCGTTGATGGCTGCCTCGTTGAGCACCTTCGTGGTTTCCTGGAAGGATGCGGCAGACATGAAGCTCGAAGTCTGCAGGGCGGCACGCGTGATACCCTGGAGAATCTGCGTCGAAGTGGCGGGCACGGCATCGCGTACCTGAACCAGCTTGAGGTCGCGGCGCTTCAGCATGGAGTTCTCGTCGCGCAGCTTGCGGGCAGTGACAATCTGACCCGGCTGCAGGTTCTGCGAGTCGCCGGCGTCGGTAACCACCTTCTTGCCCCAGATGCGGTCGTTCTCTTCCATGAACTCGATCTTGTCGACCACCTGCTGCTCGAGGAAGCGGGTATCGCCCGGCTCGTTGATCTCGACCTTGCGCATCATCTGGCGGACAATGATCTCGAAGTGCTTGTCGTTGATCTTCACACCCTGGAGGCGGTAAACGTCCTGCACCTCGTTGACGATGTATTCCTGTACGGCCGTGGGACCCTTGATGGCCAGAATGTCGGCCGGCGTGATGGCACCGTCGGACAGCGGCGTACCGGCACGCACGTAGTCGTTCTCCTGTACCAGGATCTGCTTGGACAGCGGTACGAGGTATTTCTTGACTTCACCGCCCTTGGAGGTGACGATGATTTCACGGTTACCGCGTTTCACCTTGCCCATGGTGATCTCGCCGTCGATTTCGGAAACCACAGCGGGGTTCGACGGGTTGCGGGCCTCGAACAGCTCGGTGACACGGGGAAGACCACCGGTGATATCGCCGGCCTTGCCGACGGCACGCGGAATCTTCACAATCACTTCGCCGGCCTTCACCTTCTGCCCGTCTTCCACTACCACGTGACCGCCCACCGGGAGGTTGTAGGTGCGGATGAGCTCGCCGTCCTCGGTCATGATGTGTGCGGTGGGCACCTTGGTCTTGTCCTTGGACTCGATGATGATGATTTCACGCAGACCGGTCGACTCGTCGGACTCTACCTTGTAGGTGACGTTCTCGATGACGTCCTCGAACTCGATCTTACCGGTAGCTTCGGTAATGATGACCGCGTTGAAGGGGTCCCAACGGGCGATGAGCTTGCCTTTCTCGACCACCTCGCCGTCGGCCGCATACAGTGTAGAGCCGTAGGGCACGTTGTGGGTGGAGAGGACGATGTCGGTGTTGACATCGACAAAGCGCAGCTCGGCCAGACGGCCTACCACTACCTTGGCGGGCTGGCCTGCCTCGTCGACCACGTCGACGGTGCGGAGCTCTTCGAACTCCAGACGGGCGTTGTTCTTGGCCACGATGCTGGCGTTGGCGGCGATGTTGGCCGCCGTACCACCGGCGTGGAAGGTACGCAGAGTCAGCTGGGTACCCGGCTCACCGATGGACTGTGCCGCGATGACGCCGACAGCCTCGCCCTTCTGTACCATGCGGCTGGTGGCCAGGTTGCGGCCGTAGCACTTGGCGCAGACTCCCTTCTTGGACTCGCAGGTGAGCACGGAA
>CATXSD010000083.1 GCA_958402075.1 Mediterranea massiliensis
ACAACAAAAGTAATCATTCCAACCGTATTTCCTTGTTATTGCGCAAATCTAAGGGAACGGGATGAAGAATTTCGTAATCAGTTGTTTGTGTATTTTGATTCTTCACTCCCCCGTTATCGGGAGAGAACAATGTTCAGGATGACATTGCGTTTTGATTATGCTGTTCTATTTTGAGACGGCTCCTTTTTTTCTGTCGTCCTGCCCGTGGCCTTGCTGCAACCAGGTTTATAGTGTCTCTTCAACGCCTTTACAGTCTTCCTTTAAAAGCTTTGAAGTACTGCTGTAAAGCCTTTGCAGTTTCACTTTAAACCGTTTATAGTATTACTTTAAACTGTTTATAGTTGTTTTGAAGTGGCATATGGCTGACTGTTAGGCATATATATATGAAAGGCCGGGATACGGCCGGCAGGTAAGGTATGGTTGCAAATGTAATGCTATCCTGAACTTTTTTTATTTTGATGCAGTTTCGTTTGCTTTCATTATCTTTGAAGGCGGGAAAACCGGATTATTGCAGGTTGCGAAGCACCACTGATGGTAGCAAACTGCCTCACCCGGACGGAAAAGACTGAAAATAATTCAGTCAGAAATAGTTAAATGTAAAAAACATTACCTTTGTAGCCGGGCCGTGCTCGGCCTGCTTAATTAATATCTTGGGAACAATGAAACACATCAGCAGAAAAGTTTGGAAAGCTGCCCTCGGGGCGGTATGTTTGGGCGGATTGTGTGCAGCCTGCACCTCCCGTCCGGAGATTCACATTACAGGGTCCGTGCGTCATGCGGACGGGGCACTTCTGGTTTGCCAGCGGTCGGTTGGCGGAATGTTCAATTCGCAGACGTTTGATACGTTGAAGTTGCAGGCGGACAGTACGTTTACGCTGACACTGCCCGGAGGGAAATACGAACGGGTGCGATTCTATTTGTTTGGAAAGAAGAACATGGGTTCGCTTCTTGCCAAGGAAGGAACGATACGGATTGAGTTGGACGGATGGGCCGAAAAGCCGATGACCATTACCGAAGGGCAGGATGACAAGACGGTCCGTGTGGCGGAACTGCTGGACCAGTTGTATGAGGATGTGTTCGCCATCCGTGCCCAGAGAGGCGACCGTTGGCAGATTGCTCGCGACACCGTGGCTACATCGGTGCGCCGCAAGCTGACGGACTATGCCCTGTCGCTGGACAAGGAGGTGGAAGGCGTGGACGAGGACCTGCGTGCCAAGGTCCGTCAGGACATACGCATGCAGTTGCTGCTGGCTTTCCAGAACCAGGTGCTGGCTACTGTCTTCCGCTCGTCCGAGGCCACGAAGCAGGAATGGCTGGCCCAGCTGGACAGCATGACGGCCTTCTGCTCCATCAATCATCCTTGCAGCCCTTTCTCCCTTTCGTTTTACGACGCGGCAAGTTATGATACCGGCATCCGTTACTATACCAAGGGCGAGCCGAAGCCGGAAGGAGTGGAGAAAGGCGTGCAGCTGGCTTTCTACGATTTCACACATCGGCTGACGGGCAAGGCGCAGGAAGCCGCTCTGGCCCAGCTTTTCCTCGAAGACGAGTTCCAGCAGCGTTATGACCCGCAACTGCTTCCGCTGGCCGACGAGTTCCGCCGCCTCTATCCCGAAAGCGGATGGATGCCGTGGGTGGACCGTGCCGTGGCCAAGAACCATGCCTTCAACGAAACAACAATCCCTGCCGATATCCATTTCCCCGATGTCAGCTCGGCCAAGACGATTAAGGACGTGACCGACCGTTATAAGGGGAAAGTCATCTTCATGGACATCTGGGCCACGTGGTGTGGTCCCTGCCGTGCGTTGTTTGCCCACATCGCTCCGTTGCAGGAGTATGCCGCGGCCAACGATGTGGTGCTGCTCTACCTTTCCATCGACCGTCCGGAGGACGATGAAAAGTGGCGGAAGATGGCCGCGCACTACAACCTGAAAGGCGAACACGTCCGTGATCAGGAGGCCTTCCATCAGGAAATCTATGATACCTTCGGCCATCAGGGTGCCTTGAGCATTCCGCGCTGCGTCATTTTCGACAAGCAGGGGAACATCCGTTTCAGCACGGCCGCCTCGCCCGAGCAGTGGGACAAGCTGAAAGAACAGTTGCAGGAAGCGGCCAGGTAAAGGAGACCGTACGATGAACAGGTATGGGATAATGGGACTGCTGCCGTGGGTATTGAATGCTGCCCCGTGAGGAAGATTGCCGCCGTCCGCGCGTCACTGTCAGCATACTGGATGCCGACGGGCGTATCGGCGGTTTGGAACGCTGAAAGGAGAGGGGAGTCGGGGCAGGGAGGAAAACTTCGGTGATGTCCTCGCGGCATTTTCCCCGATAATCCGTACCTTTGCATCCGAAAGAAACCGATGATTATGAAACAAGATCCCAGACATATCCATATCAGCGAGTTCAACTATCCGCTGCCTGACGAACGTATCGCCAAGTTTCCCCTGCCCGTACGCGACCAGTCCAAGCTGCTGGTCTACCGGCATGGCCAGGTGACCGAAGACCTCTTCACCTCCCTGCCCGATTATCTGCCGGCTGGCTGTCTGATGATATTCAACAATACCAAGGTCATCCAGGCCCGCCTGCACTTCCGCAAGGAGACAGGCGCGCTCATCGAGGTGTTCTGCCTCGAACCCATTGAGCCGAACGACTATGCGCTGAACTTCCAGCAAACCGGCCATGCCGCCTGGCTTTGCATGATAGGCAACCTGAAAAAGTGGAAGGAAGGTCCCCTGCGCCGCGAGATGACGGTGAAGGGACGACCGCTGACACTGACCGCTGAGCGGGGCGAATGCCGCGGCACCAGCCATTGGGTGGATTTCCGTTGGGACAATCCTGAAGTGACCTTTGCCGACATCCTCGAAGTGTTCGGTGAGCTGCCCATTCCGCCCTACCTGAACCGCGAAACGCAGGAGAGCGACAAGACGACCTACCAGACCGTCTACTCCAAGATAAAGGGGTCCGTGGCTGCACCTACCGCCGGCCTGCATTTCACGCCCCGCGTGCTCGACGCCTTGCGTACGAAGGGAGTGGACCTGGAGGAACTGACGCTGCATGTGGGTGCCGGAACCTTCAAGCCCGTGAAGAGCGAGGAGATTGAGGGGCACGAGATGCATACGGAATATATCTCCGTGTCGCGCGGCACGATAGACAAGCTGATAGCCCACGGAGGGCAGGCTGTGGCCGTAGGTACCACGTCGGTGCGCACGCTCGAGAGCCTGTACCACATCGGCGTCACGCTGCTGAAGAATCCCGACGCTGCGGAAGAGGAACTGCACGTCCGCCAATGGCAGCCTTACGACATGGAGGGCGAGGCTCCCACGGCAGTCGCGGCCCTGACGGCTGTCCGCGACTATCTGGACCGTCACGGCATGGAAGCCCTGCACACCAGTACGCAGATCATCATCGCTCCGGGGTATGACTACCGCATCGTCCGGGCGATGGTGACCAATTTCCACCAGCCGCAGAGCACTCTGCTGCTGCTCGTGTCGGCTTTTGTCCACGGCGACTGGCGTACCATCTATGACTATGCCCTGGCCCACGATTTCCGTTTCCTGAGCTACGGAGACTCGTCGCTGCTGATTCCGTAAGATTTGCTACAGAAAAATCAGTATCTCATGGAGGCAAGGAATGATTCGTGGCAACTCTAATAATAAAAATATTGAAAAAATGAGGAAGTTTTTGTTCTTAGAAGAAACTTCCCTATTTTTGTAAAAAAACAAGGTCTTATGAAAAAGATGCTTTCACTCAACGAAATCTATTCGATGCTCTCCTCCCTGAGTTACGAGAACAGAAAATGGTTGGCAGATAAACTGATTACAGACTTGTCTGCCGGGCAGGAGAAGCCCACGTCAATCGTTTATCCGCATATCTCGAAAGACCGTCCTATATCTTCTGAAGTAAAGGACATGGTCATAGGCTCGTTGCCCGAGGACTTTGATGTAGAACGCGAAAGGGAAAAGATGTGGGAGGATAGGGCATTATGAAGGTTTTTCTTGACACCAACGTAATCATTGATTTCTCTGCCAACCGTGCCCCATTTTGGGAGGCAGCGGCACGGGTTATAGATATGGGATATAGAGGAGAAATCAGTCTCGTTATTTCTTCACTGACTTTTGTTAATGTTGCTTATATTCTTCGTAAGGTATTTCCTTCCGAATTGGTAATCCGTAAAATGGAGCAGTTGGCAAGACTTTGTGAAATTTCTCCTATCGATGAAATAATTATTAAAGAGGCCGTTAAAAGAAGAGAAAAGGATTTTGAAGACTGTGTTCAATACTTGTCGGCTTGTCAACTGCAGGCAGACATCATCTTGACACGAGACCTCACAGGATTTAATAATTTCCCAATAATAGTTCAGACTCCGGATGATTTTCTGGATGCATGTTGCAATTCTTGAATTGTATTTTTATCATGAACCAAGACAACAATCAGGAAATGTTTCCCCTCGTCGATGAGGAAGGAAACATTATCGGTGCCGCCACGCGCGGCGAATGCCACAACGGCAGCAGGCTGCTGCATCCCGTGGTCCATCTGCATGTGTTCAACTCGCGCGGCGAACTCTATCTGCAAAAGCGTCCCGCATGGAAGGACATCCAGCCGGGTAAGTGGGATACGGCCGTAGGCGGCCATGTCGATTTGGGTGAGAGCGTGGAACAGGCTCTGCGCCGCGAGGTGCGCGAGGAGCTTGGCATCACGGACTTCACCCCCGAACGGGTGACGCATTATGTCTTCGAATCGGCCCGCGAGCGCGAACTGGTCTTCACCTACAAGACTGTGTACGACGGTCCGGTCACTCCCAGCGACGAGCTGGACGGCGGTCGCTTCTGGCCCGTGGAGGAAATCCGTGCCAATCTGGGCAAGGGTATCTTCACACCCAACTTCGAGGGGGAAGTGGAGAAAGTTCTTTTAATGAAAAATGAAGAATAAGACATAAAAAAAGAATGAAGAATCCCCCGAAAGGCAATTCTTCATTCTTCATTATCAGTTCTTAATTTATTTTGCCAGTTCGGCAATCACCTTCATGATCTGTTGGCCGATTTCTTCGGCTTCTTCCTGCGTGTGGGCTTCGCTATATACGCGGATAATCGGTTCCGTGTTGCTCTTGCGCAGGTGTACCCACTTCTCGGGGAAGTCAATCTTCACGCCGTCGATGTCGTTGATCTCTTCGTTCTTGTAGAGTTCCTTCACTTTGGCCAGGATGGCATCCACGTCGGTGTCGGGCGTCAGGTCCACACGGTTCTTGGCCATGAAGTAGGCGGGATAGGTGGCACGCAGTTCGCTAACCTTCTTGCCTTCGTGTGCCAGGTGGCTCAGGAAGAGGGCGATACCTACCAGAGCGTCTCGTCCGTAGTGGCTGGCCGGATAGATGACACCGCCGTTGCCTTCGCCGCCGATGACGGCACCTACTTCTTTCATTTTCGTAGTAACGTTCACTTCGCCCACAGCTGAAGCGTAGTACTGCTGTCCGTACTTGCGGGTTACGTCGCGCAGGGCGCGTGTGGAGCTGAGGTTCGACACGGTGCTGCCCGGCGTGTGCTTCAGAATGTAGTCGGCCACACTGACCAGCGTATATTCTTCGCCGTACATGCGTCCGTCTTCGCAGATGATGGCCAGACGGTCTACGTCGGGGTCAACCACGAAGGCTACGTCGTTCTTGCCGGCCTTCATCAGGTTCATGATGTCGCCCAGGTTCTTCTCCAGCGGTTCGGGGTTGTGCTGGAAGTTGCCGGTCGGTTCGCAGTAGAGCTTCTCTACGTGCTTTACGCCCAGTGCTTCGAGCAGTTGGGGCAGGATGATGCCGCCCACGGAGTTCACGCAGTCGATGGCTACGTGGAAGTCGGCCTTGCGGATGGCCTCTACGTCAACGAGGTCGAGTGCCAGTACGCTGTCGATATGCTTTTGGTTGTAAGTGAGGTCCTTGCGGTAAGTGCCCAGTTTGTCCACTTCGGCGTATTCGAAGGCTTCGGCTTCGGCGATGCGCAGCACTTCGTTGCCTTCTTCCTTGTTCAGGAACTCGCCTTTCTCGTTCAGCAGCTTCAGGGCGTTCCACTGCTTGGGGTTGTGCGAAGCGGTGAGGATGATACCGCCGCTGGCACCTTCCATGGTGACGGCCAGTTCGGTAGTCGGTGTGGAGGCCAGGTCGATGTCGACCACGTCCCATCCCATGCCCATCAGGGTACCTACCACTACGTTCTTCACCATTTCGCCGGAGAGGCGGGCGTCGCGGCCCACTACAATCTTGTTGCTTTTTACGGTGCACGTCTTGCGGATGAGGGTGGCGTAGGCAGAAGTGAATTTCACGATGTCGAGCGGGTTGAGCCCCTCGCCTGCATGGCCGCCGATGGTTCCGCGGATTCCAGAGATCGATTTGATTAGAGTCATAGATTTATTTTTTTATAGGGTTAGTTGTTCTTGAATGTGTGGCGTCACTTGTATATCTGATACTTGGTGATGTCGTAATAGTAGGGGTACACATACGACATGGCTCCCTGGTGTCCCATCTTGGAGGGGACGATGAGGCGCACGTGGGCCCTGTCGCGGATGTAAGGTATCGGGACCAGCCAGCCGGCGGGTACGGCAGTGTAGCCGTAGGCGGAGTACATCAGTCCTTGGGTAAAGATGCCTGCAATGGACGACGAGGTCGCCGTGTACTTGAATTCATCTACTACATAGGGATAGGACAGGTTGCTCAGCGTGGTGTCCTTGTCCAGCAGACTGTATTCCATGAAGCGCACCAGGATCAGGTCGTTGTTCTTGACGGTGTCTGCCGGATTGTCCGAGCCCTTGTCTACAATCTGCATGTACACGCCGCTTGCCAGCTGGACAAATTCGTTCTCTTCCACATTGGTCACGGAGTCGTTGTCATAGAATTCGGTCTGACTGATGACTTTGATGTTCTCCTTGCTGATGAATTCGGCAATGGCATCATCTTCTTCTTCCAGCATTTCGGCGTAGGTCTTGGTGTCGTCGCAGGCCTGGAAGGCAAAGCTCATAGCCAGCAGTATAAAAAAGAAAGATATAAGTTTCTTCATCTGTATAAGTTTGTATTTCCGTACAAAAGTATCTGATTTCCTTGAATATTGAAAAATGCGGGGGCAAAGTTCGTATCTTTTAACCTTTGTCCGTTCTGCTTTTCTATCCTTTGGCATTGAGCAGGGGCTTGTATTTCTCCAGTGCCTGTTCGAATACTTTCAACGCTTCTTCCATGGTGCCGTAGTATTCGCCGCCCGAGGCGTTCAGATGTCCGCCTCCGCCGAAGAATTCGGCTGCCAGCTGGTTGCAGGGGAACTTGCCCACCGAACGCAGGGATACCTTGATCATCGGCTTCTCGGTGTCTTCACGCAGGAAGCAGGAGACGATGACGTTCTTGATGCTGAGCGGGATGTTGACAAATCCTTCGCTGTCGCCCCGGATGTAGTTGAACTGCTTCTGTTCCTTGCCGGTGAGCGATATCAGGGCGGCATGGTATTCGGGATAGACCTTCATCTGGGTCAGTACATGCCCCATCAGGCGCAGACGGCTTTCCGAATAGGTGTTGAACACCTTGCGGTAGATGGCGTCCTTGTCGATGCCCTTGGAGAGCAGTTCGCTGATGATGAAGTAGATTTCGCGGTTGTTGGAGTTGTAGGTAAAGCCGCCCGTGTCGGTCATCATGCCGGTGTAGATGCATTCGGCCGCTTCCTTGGTGATGTCGCTGAAGTACCCCATGCGGCAGATCAGGCGGAAGATGAGTTCCGACGTGGACGATATCTCGGGATGGGAGATGACGATGCTGCAGAAGTCTTCGGGGTGGAGGTGGTGGTCAATCAGGATCTTGCGTGCGGACGAGTTCCTGACGGCTTCGGCCATGGCGTCGATGCGGCTCAGGGCGTTGAAGTCGAGGCAGCAGATGACGTCGGCTTCGGCGATGAGCTGGTTGGCAAACTCCTTGTAGCGGTCGTATTGCAGGATGTCCTTGTTGCCCGGCATCCATTTCAGAAAGTCGGGGAAGGCGTTGGGCACAATGATATTGGCCGTCTTGTCCTGTGAGTTGAGGAAATGCCACAATCCCAGGGAGGACCCGATGGCGTCGCCGTCCGGGCTTACGTGTGTGACGATAACCATCCGCTCCGCGCGGTCCAGCCATTTGGCGAAGTGGTCAATGTTGGCTTGGGCGATAACTTTGCTTAACATGTGTACCTTTTTGTCTTTTAAGTGAATAATGCGACGGCAAAAGTACGAAAAAGTTTGTTTCCGAGCGAAGGAGCGGATGGTTTTATTTGGGCAGGTCGTGCGTGGCTGGTCGGATCAGCGTTTCTTCAGGACGCTGTTGACCACGCGTACCGACGACACCAGCTTGTTGGTCGAGGTGAATACGTCGACGTTCCACACGTGCGACGAGCGTCCCTTGTGGACAATAGTGCCTACGGCACGCACCGTGTCGCCCTCGTGGGCCGAGGAGATGTGATTGCCGCTTACCTGCATGCCCACGACAAACTCGTCGGGCTGGCAGAGTATCATCGAGCCCAGGCCGGCCACGGTTTCGGCCAGGGCCAGGGTGGCTCCGCCGTGCAGGATGCCGAAAGGCTGGCGGGTGCGGTGGTCCACTGGCATAGTGGCTTCCACCCGGTCCTGCGAGACGTAGGTGTATTGGATGCCCAGGTTGCCCATCAGGGCATGTTCGGCCTGCGCGTTCAGCTGGTCGAGCGGAATCTTGGTGGCGCGTATTTCGGTCAGGATGAGTTTCTCTACCGCTTGGGCCACGCCGTCGTTGGCGTTGGTGTCTGTTGTATAGTCGGCACAGATTTTGACCGATTCCACCGAGTTGCCCATCGCCACGCCTGTGCCGGCCATCTGGATCATGGTCACGTCGCATACGCCGTCGCCGATGGCCATGACTTCATCGCGCTGGATGCCCAGGTATTCCAGCAGGACAGCCAGCGTGTTGGCCTTGTCTACCGAGCAGGGTACCACTTCCAGAAAATAGGGCTCCGAGCGGAAGACGTCGAGCACGCCGTCGAGCCGTTTCTTCCAGTGGTTCTCCAAGCCGGTGAGCGCCTCTTCGTCGTCGCTCACCAGCATGCATTTGCAGGGGGCGAAGTCGATGGCGGTGGAGAACTCTTCTTCCGTAATGACTTTCAGGTTGTTCAGTGCCGCTTCCTCCCGGACATGCACGTTGTCGGGGCTGTTGGTCAGAAGTGTGTCGTCGTGATAGGTGAACAGGGCAAAATTGTTCTTGACAGCCTTTTTTTCGATATAAGGTATCATTTCGGGATTGATACGCCGTTCGAACAGGATTTCGCCGTTCTTGGCATTGATGATCTGGGAGCCGTTATAGGACAGGATGAAACCTCCGTATAGCCCCAGTTCCAGTGACTTGGCGATGGGGAGCAGCCCATAGGTGGGGCGCCCAGAAGCCAGTGCGATGCGCACGCCCGTCTGCTGCACTTTCAGCAGGGCGGAAAGGGTGCGTTTGCTGATGACTTTCTCTTCATTGAGTAGAGTTCCGTCTACATCGAGAACCAAAAGCTTGTATTTCATATCCGTAAAGTTTGATGTTCTTCAAAGATAACCCAATTGTCCGACTTTTCCGAGTTCTTTACATTAAAAAATGTCAATGTGGCAGAAGGCTTTCCGCTTGTTGGCCTAGTCAGAGCGGGATGCGGATGATTCCTTCCTTCTCCAGATAGCGGCAGGGGATGTCCAGCCGGAGGCAGTCGTCGGCGATGCGTTGCCGGTAGTAGGGCGACAGGGAGCCGTCGATGATGACGGTACCGATGCGGAAGAGGGAGGTGAGCTCGTGGATGCCGCCCTGATAGCCGCGCGACAGGTAGAGGTAGTCCACGGGTAGGGGACGGTCTGTGTGGAGGTCACGCCAGCGGTTGTCGTTCAGCAGGCAGATGCGGCGGCCGGCATAGGTCACGATGTTGTCGTGCAGGCTGAGGCCGCCTGCCTGGTAGCGTCCTGTCACCACCTGCGGGGGAAGCAGGCGCTGGTGGTTCCAGTGGGGAGCCAGCGAGCGTTGGAGCCATTCCGTGCGGGGCAGGCTGTCGGCACAGACCAGCCACGAATGCTTTCCGCCGGTCAGGCAATGGACGGCAGGAGTATCTTTTACGTTGTAGAAAGCGATGCTTTGGGAGGGTCTGCTGGTTGTGATGTTCAGTGTATGATAGCCTGCCCATATCAATAGGGTGAAAAGCAGGGTGTAGGCGTGGCCCGCCGTCCGTCGGCGCAGGTACCGGCAGGCGGTGAGCAGGGTGGCATAGATGAGGAGGACTTCGGCAGTGTCCAGCCAGAGGTGGTCGATGGACGCAAAGGGCAGTTGCTCGATCCGTTGCAGGACGTAGTTCTGTCCCTGAATCAGTTTCTCGATGCAGGGAGTGAGGGCCGCCTGTACGGTTGCGAAGGGACTGAGTGCCAGCCAGGCCACGGCGGCATAGATGATGATGGAGGCCATCGGGATGATCCACAGGTTGGTGAGCAGAAAATGGGTGGAGAAGCGTGCGAAGTAGTGCGCCACCAGCGGAGCGGTACCCAACTGGGCAGCTATGGAGACACTCATCAGGCTCCACACCTTGCCGATGAACCGGTTCTTTCCCCGGTACAGGCCGTTCAGGCGGGGATAGAACAACAGGATGGCCGCTACCGCACAGAATGACAACTGGAAGCCAACGTCGAACAGCCAGGCGGGGCGGACGAGCAGCATCAGGAAGGCGGTGGCCGACACGGTGTTGGCCGTCAGTGGCTTTTCGACCTGCAGGTAGGACAAGGCCAGGATGCTGAACATGGTGACGGAGCGGACTACCGAAGGCGAGAGTCCCGTCAGGAAGGCAAAGCCCCACAGCAGGACCACGAGCAATAGCAGCAGGGGAAGTTTCAGCAGGCGCCAGCGCTTCCACAGCGGGGCGGCCAGGAACCAGAACAGGGCATAGAGGAAACCGATGTGCAGGCCCGACAGGGCCAGCACGTGGCTGGCTCCCGTCACGGAGTATGTCTCGACGATGTCTTCGCTCAGGTCGTCCTTGTCGCCTACGGTCAGGGCGGAGAGGATGGCCAGTTCGTCGCCTTCGAAGCCCTGGCGGCGGTATTGCTCCACGATGCGGGCCTGGCGGTCGGCAGCCCGTTGGCGCAGGGTGCGGGTGGAGTCGTGTCCGGCTTTCTGCCATTGGCCGGCAGGCACGTAGGCCGTGCCGCATACACTCCGCAGGCGCAGGAAGCGGGCGTAGTCGAATTCGTCGGGGAGGCCTTGGTTGGCGGGCGGTGCCAGACGGGCGTGTATCCACAGAATGTCTCCCCGCTGCAGGGAGCGGGCGGCGGAGTCGGGCGGCAGGTAGAGCAGGAACTGCTTGTTGGACGCGGCAGGTGTAAGG
>CATXSD010000084.1 GCA_958402075.1 Mediterranea massiliensis
CCATGGCCTATGCCACCCAAGGTTATAATGACTATACCGAAAGCACGGTGATAGCCAATATTGACTTTGACCAGAAACTGGACTTCATTACCAAGGGACTTTCGTTCAAGGCGCTGTTTTCTTTCAAGAACTGGAGCTATACGTCCACCAGCCGCTACCAGTCCTACAACAAGTACTATCTGAAAGGCTATTCGCAGAATGCAGACGGCAGTTACAACTATGATATCTCGGCGATGGGCGAGCCGTCCCGCCATAGCATGACCACGTCCAACTCGACGACAGGCGACCGTAAGTTCTACTTCCAGAGTTATTTCAATTACGACCGTACCTTTGCCGATGCCCACAATGTAAGCGGAATGTTGTTGTGGAACCTGGAACAATACGACAGCAATGCTCCCAGCAGCCTGATTTCTTCGCTTCCCCAGCGTAAAATGGGTTTTGCCGCCCGCTTGGCCTACGACTACAAACATCGGTACATGTTGGAAGTGAACGCCGGTTACAACGGGTCGGAAAACTTTGCACCCGGACATCGTTGGGGCTTCTTCCCCTCCATTTCGGCCGGATGGAACATTTCGGAAGAGCGTTTCTGGGAACCGTTGAAGGACATTGTGTCCAATCTGAAGATTCGCGGATCGTATGGTCTGGTGGGAAATGACCAGACCAACTCGGACCGTTTCCTTTATTTGGCCCAGGTCAATTTGACGGGTTCCGGTTCTTACCAGACGGGTTATGGCAGCAATCTGGTCAGCCATTCGGGGCCTACTTATACGCGTTTTCAGAATGACGACATCACCTGGGAGGTCGGTCATAAACTGAATGTCGGTGTAGATATGCAGTTTTTCCACGCGTTGAACGTGACGGTGGAGGCATTCCAGGAAATCCGTGACAACATCTTCCAGACCAAAAACTCCATACCCAATTATCTGGGAACGGGAAGCACGACCATCTATGGCAATCTGGCCAAGGTGAAAAACTGGGGAGCAGAGTTGTCTGTAGACTACGGCAAGCAGTTCAACCGTGACTTTTCGATGCAGTTCAAGGGAACCTTTACTTTTGCGCGCAATAAGATTTTGGAGTATGACGAAGGTTCGGGCTTGCGGCCTGCCCTCAGTTCCGTGGGCAAGAAGCTGAACTCCATCTGGGGATATGTGGCCGACGGACTTTATATTGATGAGGCAGACATCGCCAACAGTCCGACTTCTACGTTGGGCAACATCACCATAGCCCCGGGTGACATCAAATATGTGGACCAGCCGGATGCCGACGGCAATTATGACGGGCAAATCACCAGTGATGACCAGGTGGTTATCGGTAATCCTACCGTGCCGGAAATCGTATACGGTTTCGGTCCGAGCTTCGTTTACAAGCAGTGGGACTTCTCGTTCTTCTTTCAGGGACAGGCCAAGGTATCATTGATGATGAGCGATTTCGAACCCTTCGGGTCCAGCTATAACCGCAATGTGCTGCAATGGATTGCCGATGATTATTGGAGTGTGGACAACCAGAATCCCAATGCGGCCCATCCTCGTCTGACACAATATGTAAATGAGAACAACACGGTCAGCAGTACCTACTGGTTGCGGAATGCAGCTTTCCTGAAACTGAAGAACATCGAATTGGGATATACCTTCAAGAAAGCCCGTTTCTATATTAGTGGCGCCAACCTGCTGACTTTTTCTCCCTTTAAGTTGTGGGATCCCGAAATGGGAGGAGGCAAGGGACTGACCTATCCTACCCAACGCACGTATAACATTGGCGTACAGGTAACGTTGTAATATCAAATGAAAGAAATCATGAAAAAGAAATCATATTATATTTATCTGCTCCTGTTGTCGGTCATGATAGGAGCTTCATCCTGCAATTATCTGGATGTGGTGCCCGACGAAATAGATACCGAAGAAGATGCTTTTTCCGATTATTCGGCAGTCTTGAATTATCTGTATTCCTGCTATTCATATCTGCCCGAATCGCGCAGCGGTACAAGTTCTCTCGACCTGATGACGGGCGATGAAGTGGTGACGGCCTTCGAGCATGAAACGTTCGCCTCTTTCCCAAAAGGAAACTATTCGAGCAGCAATACAGTCATATCCTATTGGAATACTTTCTTCAACGGACTGCGGCAATGCTATCTCTTTCTGGACAATGTGGATACTGTGCAGGATCCAGACTTTACGGATGAGCTCCGGACAGACTTCAAGGCACAGGTGAAGTTCCTGATAGCCTATTATCACTACATGCTGATACGCTGCTACGGTCCGGTAATCATCATTACCGGAGTGGAGGATGTCAACCAGAGTTCTGAGAATTATAAGTCGCGTACGCCGCTGGATGATTGTGTGGAGTTTGTCTGCAATCTGTTCGACGAGGCTGCGGCCGATCTTCCGGAAGTGAGGAGCGATGCGAGTGAATTCGGGTTGGCGACGAGTGTGGCTGCCAAGGCATTGAAGGCCAAAATGCTGTTGTACGCAGCTTCCCCTCTTTTCAATTACGGTGGAGGAAGTCCCAGTGCTGAGATGAAGAGCTATTACGAATCGTTGAAAAACAATGACGGTACGGCGTTGATGCCGTTGTCATACGATGCCAATAAATGGACGGAATGCCAGACGGCCATGAAGGAGGCAATAGAGGCGGCCGAAAGCGCCGGATTCAGCCTGTATGATACGGACGATTATAGCGAAGACGGCAACGAGTCACCCGAAGACCCTTATCAGCATCGCTTGCGTTGGAATATAATGGATTATTCGACCGATGGAGGAAACAGCGAGGTGATTTATGCCGATTCGCGTTCGGAAGGCTATTACGGCATTCAGAACAAGTCCATGCCGTTTTGTTCGGGATGTGCATGGAACGGCATTGCACCCACTTGGGCCATGCTGAACCGTTTCTATACCAGGAACGGATTGCCATGGAATGAAGACCCTGAAACGAAGGGACTGGACCCGTTGGAAATAGTAACGGTCGATGATGCTCATGCCGATGAAGCGGCTGTAGGCGAGCAGACCCTTCAGTTTAATCTGAACAGGGAACCCCGGTTTTATGCATGGGTGGCATTTCAGGGAGGATATTATGAAGTGACAAGCGCTTCGACACTGGGTGCTTATGCCAGCGACCCTACTTATGATTCCGAGAAACGCAGGCTGGTATGCGACTTCGTTTTGGGAGGCAATTGTTCGCGAGGAACCACCTCTTCTTCGCGCACAAACAACTATTCGCCGTCGGGGTACCTGAACAAGAAGGGAGTAAGTCCGGACTATTCCATGACCACTTCCTTGCAGACTCCTTATTTTTATCCCTGGCCTGTCATTCGTTTGGCAGACTTGTATCTCGGGTATGCGGAGGCTTGTGTCGAGGTGAACGATCTGGAAACGGCCAAGACATATCTCAACAAAGTGAGGGAGCGTGCCGGCATTCCGGATGTAGAAACTTCATGGAGCGGAGTCGCTGCCCTGACGCAAGACAAGATGAGGGATATTGTCCGTCAGGAACGTATGGTCGAATTGTATCTGGAGAATCAGAATTTCTGGGACATGCGCCGCTGGCTGCTGGCCGAAGATTATTTCGATACCAAAGCGCAGGGATTGAATATTGACGCTACGTCGCTTGCCCAGTTTGCCCGGCTGACTGAAATCGATTTTGAAAGAAAGTTTACCAGTCCCACCAATTATCTGTTGCCCATCCCCAACAGTGACCTCAATACCAATGAAAATCTGGTAAACAATCCGGGATATTGATAGATGTATGGAATTGAAAAAGCAGGGAATGAGGAGTCTTGCGGGAAGAAGCGGAGCCGCTGTGTAAGAAGAGTTATAGATTAAGGTGAAAAGGATTGGGCGCTTTCGTGCTTTCTGCGACTCCTGTTCCTTGCTGTTTCAGTAATGTGAAAAAGGAACAAATGAGAATTAATCAATGAATATCGTATGATAAGTATGAGTAAAATGACAAAAAGAACGATGTTTGCTGTTGTTGCGGCATTTTTTTTGATGATAATGGGGGTTGCCTGTTCGGAGAATGAGGGATATGTTCCCGTGTCTCTGGATGCCGCTACCCTGAGTTATAAGACAGGACCGGGAACCATTACTCTGTTTTGGGATATACCGGAGGATGCAGACTACTATTATGTGCGTGTCAATTATACGACACCGGAGGGCGACTGTATGCGGTCTGCCAGTATTTATTCCGACTCGTTGCTGGTCGATGATTTGCTGAACGCATACGGCCCCATCACCTTTATGTTGACTACGGTCAGCAAGGATGGGACTGAAGGGGATACTTCGTGTTCGGTCACTGCCCAGGCCGATCCTGTGGAGCGCAGTGAGGTCTTGACAACAACGGCATTGTCGTTGGTGTCCGACAGTTTGTGGACCGATGCGCAGGAATCGTCTGAAGGACCGATTGCCAATCTGATAGACGGTGATGCCAGCACTTATTTCCACATGAACTGGAGTGGTACGGTGACCGATTTCCCTCATTACATTGTAGTCGATTTGGGCAAGGAAGTTACCAACGTTATGTTCAGCTATACGTGTCGCGATAATGCCAACTGTAACAATCCCAAAGAAATGGAACTGTATGCTACGACTTCGTTCGATGGCAAAACGTTTGATGAAACGAGCTTCGATGCCGAGCTGTTGGGGGCTTTAAGCGACCTTCCGGCCGAACAGGCTGCCAGCTATACGTCGGGTCAATATACTGCCAGTGTTCCTTTCCGCTATCTGTGGTTTAAGGTTTTGTCGGAAGTCAACGGGAACCAGTACATTGCCTTGGCCGAACTGAGTGTCAGTGAATGGCAGATGGAGGTGGAAGATCCGGAGCAGGAATATTTGGACGGACTGGCAGACGGTGAATAGCCTGTTCGCGTACGGGCATAAAAAAAGGAGTACCGCTGTACTCCAACCTTTGTTAACCTTAAAATCTAATACTATGAAAACACATTGCAAAGGTACGGACTTTAGAGAAACCTGCAAATTATGGGGCGGGGAAAAGCTGTTTTATAACATGTATTAAAACATTTACAGCTTTATTTGGATGTTTTTCTGCGTTTTGCAGATTCGTTTGCATCTCCGAGAGATTCGTTTTCTTATCTTTGTTGCATCCTGCCAAGGCGGGGTAAAACGATGTCATGTCCAACGATGTTATGCGATTGCCTATGAAACCTTTGCTTTTTCTGTTCTGTCTGTTTCTGTGCAGCTTCGACGGCCTTTGGGCCGACAGTCACGAACCCCTCCGGACGGCGGTGGTACAGGGCCGCATCCTGAACCGGGAAGTCTATCCGAATGAAAAGGAACTGCAGCTGGTGCTGGTATCCTTTACTCCCAGTCAGGAGACGGTGTACAAGGCTCCTGTCAGGGAGGACGGCACCTTCTCGTTCAGCGTGCCGCTCTGCGAGGCGGTGTGCGAGTTTTCTCTTCGCAATTACGCACCGCGTCTGTATCTGGCGCCGGGCGACAGCCTCCGCCTGCAGATCGATTTCAAGGACTTGTTCCATCTGGTGGTGGAGGGGACTTCGGCCACACTGAATCAAGGTATGCTGGCTTTTACGGAAGGAGGTTTCTACAGGCCGGATTATGTTTATATGGACGATGTCGGCTCGTCGGCAGAGGCGTTCGGGCAGGCTGTGCAGGCGGAGTATGCGCTCCGGCAGCAGAAGCGGGAGGAGTTTCTGGAGCGTTACCATCCCACAGCCGAGGTGGCTGAGCTGACGGAGCGTCTGTTGCGTGCCGACTATTACGCCGAATGTTTCCGATATGCACAGCTACGGATCAGGAGGCTTTATGGGCAGAAGCAGGTGGACTGGCAGAAGGAGACGGCTGCCTGCGAGGCGCTGATGCCCGATGTGGACGCGTTGCTGGCCGACAAGATTATCACCTCCGCTCATTTTCGGCTAATGTATCAGCTGAAGTTTTATTTGAGGTACCGTCGCGCCGTGGCGGGCGACCTTGATTTTACCGGCAAGGACCTGGTGGACGAGCAGCAGGGCAACAGGGTGGCCCAGTTCCTGCTGGCCGACCTGTTGGGCGCTTCGCTGGCGGCCAACGATACGGTGGCCATGGATTCCGTCCGTCAGGAATATGACGCGCTGGTACAGGTGCCCGTGCTCCGCCATTCCCTGAGCCTGCTTTACCGGCGGACGGCCGACTACTTGCGTCGTCCCGAAACCTTTTCCCGCTACCTGCTGCATGGCGATGCCGACACTCCCGAGGCGGAACAGTATATGGCTCCCCTGCGGTCGCTGATAGACAAACATCGGGGCAAGGTGCTCTACATCGATTTCTGGGGCGTGTTCTGCCCTCCCTGCCTGGCGGAGATGGAGCCGCTGAAGCAGTTGCGTGCCCGATACGACACGGACGAGGTGGCGATGGTCAGCCTCTGCGTCAGCGGGAAACGCGCCGATTACGAGCGGATATTGCAGCGTTTTTCGTTGAAGGAAACGGCGTTGGAATGTCTGTACTGGGAAGACTTTGCCGCGCGTGAAGTCTTGCAGAAAATGTCCAATCATTTGGGACAGGACAGAGTACCCTACTTCCTGCTGGTGAATAAAGAGGGGGTGATTGTGAATTACGGTTCGGCCCTCCGTCCCAGTTGGCCGGAGACGGCTGTCCAGATAGACGGCTGGAAGGCCCGGTGAGCAGGCCCGTTCGCGTACGGGCATAAAAAAAGGAGTACCGCTGTACTCCAACCTTTGTTAACCTTAAAATCTAATACTATGAAAAACACGATGCAAAGGTACGGACTTTTGGGAAATCTGCAAATTCTGCAAGAAAAAACTGATGTTATATAACATGTTTTATGAATATGCGCTATTTTGTTAAGGGTTACTAAGGAATGGGAGCCCGCAGATGCTTGTTTTCTAAAAAAGATTTATCTTTGTTTCTGTTTAGTTTTTAAGCCGATACACATGAACGAAGATATTGTCCTTACACCGATGATGAAGCAGTTTCTCGACCTCAAGGCCAAGCACCCTGACGCCGTGATGCTGTTCCGTTGCGGAGACTTCTACGAAACCTATTCGACTGACGCCATTGTGGCTTCCGAAATCCTGGGTATCACGCTGACCAAGCGTGCCAACGGCAAGGAGAAGACCATCGAGATGGCCGGTTTCCCCTACCATGCGCTCGACACGTACCTGCCCAAGCTCATTCGCGCGGGCAAGCGCGTGGCCATCTGCGACCAGCTGGAAGACCCCAAGCTGACCAAGAAGCTGGTGAAGCGCGGCATCACGGAGCTGGTGACGCCCGGCGTCAGCATCAACGACAACGTGCTGAATTACCGCGAGAACAACTTCCTGGCTGCCGTACACTTCGGCAAGGGGGCCTGCGGCGTGGCTTTTCTGGACATATCGACGGGAGAGTTTCTGACGGCGGAAGGTCCCTTCGACTACATCGACAAGCTGCTCAACAACTTCGGCCCCAAGGAGGTGCTCTTCGAACGGGGCAAGCGGCCGATGTTCGAGGGCAACTTCGGCAGCAAGTTCTTCACCTTCGAGCTGGACGACTGGGTGTTTACCGAGACGACGGCGCGCGAAAGGCTGCTGAAGCACTTCGAGGTGAAGAACCTGAAGGGCTTCGGCGTGGAGCACCTGAAGAACGGCATCATCGCTTCGGGAGCCATCCTGCAATACCTCATCATGACACAGCACACGCAGATAGGCCACATCACGTCGCTGGCCCGCATCGAGGAGGACAAGTACGTCCGGCTCGATAAGTTTACCGTGCGCAGCCTCGAACTGATGGGCTCGATGAACGACGGGGGCAGTTCGCTGCTCAGTGTCATCGACAAGACCATCTGCCCCATGGGTGCCCGCCTGATGAAGCGCTGGCTGGTGTTCCCGCTGAAGGACGTGCGCCCCATCAACGACCGCCTGGACGTGGTGGAATACTTCTTCCGCCAGCCCGACTTCCGCGACCTGGTGGAGGAGCAGCTGCACCGCATCGGCGACCTGGAGCGCATCCTGTCGAAGGTGGCCGTGGGCCGTGTCAGTCCCCGCGAGGTAGTGGCGCTGAAGGTGGCCCTGCAGGCCATCGAACCCATCAAGCAAGCCTGCCTGGAGGCCGACAATGCCAGCCTGAACCGCATCGGCGAGCAGCTCAACGTCTGCCAGTCCATCCGCGACCGCATCGACCGTGAAATCAACAACGACCCGCCGCTGCTGGTCAATAAGGGCGGCGTCATCAAGCAGGGCGTCAGCGCCGAGCTCGACGAGCTGCGCCAGATAGCCTACAGCGGCAAGGACTACCTGCTCCAGCTGCAGCAGCGCGAAAGCGAGCTGACGGGCATACCGAGCCTGAAGATAGGCTACAACAACGTCTTCGGCTACTACATCGAGGTGCGCAACGTCCACAAGGATAAGGTGCCCCAGGAGTGGATACGCAAGCAGACGCTGGTCAACGCCGAACGCTACATCACGCAGGAACTGAAGGAATACGAAGAGAAGATACTCGGCGCGGAAGACAAGATACTGGTGCTCGAGACGCAGCTCTACAACGAGCTGGTGCAGGCCCTGAGCGAGTTCATCCCCGCCATCCAGATCAACGCCAACCAGGTGGCCCGCCTCGACTGCCTCCTGTCGTTTGCCACGGCCGCGCGCGAGAACAACTACATCCGCCCCGTCCTCGCGGACGACGACGTGCTCGACATCCGCCAGGGCCGCCATCCCGTCATCGAGAAGCAGCTCCCCATCGGCGAGAAGTACGTGGCCAACGACGTGATGCTCGACAGCCAGACGCAGCAGATCATCATCATCACCGGTCCCAACATGGCCGGTAAGTCGGCCCTCCTGCGCCAGACGGCCCTCATCACCCTCATGGCGCAGATAGGCTGTTTCGTGCCCGCCGAGAGCGCGCACATCGGGCTGGTGGACAAGATATTCACCCGCGTGGGCGCCAGCGACAACATCTCCGTGGGCGAATCGACCTTCATGGTGGAGATGAACGAGGCGGCCGACATCCTGAACAACCTCTCCCCGCGCAGCCTCGTGCTCTTCGACGAGCTGGGGCGCGGCACGTCGACCTACGACGGCATCTCCATCGCCTGGGCCATCGTGGAGTACATCCACGAGCATCCCAAGGCCAAGGCACGTACCCTCTTTGCCACGCACTACCACGAGCTGAACGAGATGGAGAAGAGCTTCGCCCGCATCAAGAACTACAACGTGGCGGTGAAGGAGGTGGACGGCAAGGTCATCTTCCTGCGCAAGCTGGAGCGGGGCGGCAGCGAGCACTCCTTCGGTATCCACGTGGCCAAGCTGGCGGGCATGCCCAAGAGCATCGTGAAGCGCGCCGACGAAATCCTGAAGCAGCTGGAGCGCGAGAACCGCCAGACGGGCACCGTCACGGGCAAGACCATCACCGAAGGGCCGTCGTCGGCCGGCGGCATGCAGCTCAGCTTCTTCCAGCTGGACGACCCCGTGCTGTGCCAGATACGCGACGAGATTCTGAACCTCGACGTGAACAACCTGACGCCCCTCGAGGCGCTGAACAAGCTGAACGACATCAAGCGCATCGTCAAGGGGAAATGACGGCTTCCCTTGGGGAGCAAACAGAAATTCACCACAGATTACGCGGATTGACACAGATATTCAACATGAAAGAATCTGTGCAAATCCGCGTAATCTGTGGTGAAACTTTATAGACCCTTCTTTCTTATTCGTACACTTCCAGCTCGTAGATGCGGGTTGCGTTGCCGTCGGGGCTCTGTTCCGGCTGGGTGACGAGCAGGCGGAGGTAGCGGACGCGGGCCGTGGATTCGAGGCGGCGGTTCCATTCGTTCTGCCTGTTGCCGGTCACGTAGTCCAGCGTCTGCCAGGCTTCGTCCTTGCTGTTCCGGCCCTGCAGGAAGCAGTCGGCGGTGATGTAGCCCGTGTTCTCCTGGGCGGCACTGATCATTTTCCAGCCGCTGACGGCCTTTTCAGCCCCAAGGTCGAACTCTATGTAGTTGGGCAGGCGCGATGTATCACACCACTTGGTTGTCTCGTCTCCGTCCACCAGATTGGCCGGGCGTTCGGCTTCGTTGACGTAGCCGGAGCAGGCCACAATCTGTTCGGGCTTCAGCAGGCTGACCTGTACGGGCCTCTCGGCTTCGGATGCGGGGAGGGCAGAAGTCTTGTTGCCCGTGCGGAAGAGCGGTGCGGCCGGAGCGATGGCCTCGCAGGGTTCGCAGGCCAGCGTGGCGGCAAAGAGCACGATGCGCTTGTCGGCGGGCAGTATCACTTCCGTATCCTTCTCGGTCAGCGGGATGGCCAGCTTGAACAGGTAGGTGAATTCGTAGGGATGGTCTCCTGTGGCCGAATGCCGGTGCGTGCCCGTAAAGGCTACGTCGGCTGGCTTCACGTAGCCTTCCGTGTGGTTCTCGTGTCCCCACTGGCCGATGAATCCGGTGTATGAGGGGACGGTGAGCGCATGGCTGTTCTTGCCCGTGCGGAAGGTGCCCTGTACGTCCTGTCCGTCCGTGGCGGCGGCAGCCAGCAGGTAGAGGCGGTTGTAGCCTTTGCCGGCGGGAAGGCGGAGTGTGTCGCCCTGGCAGGACATGCCGTTCAGTTCACGGTCGGTGGCCAGTGCGAAGGGGATGCCGGCGGAGGTTAGGGTGTCGGGCAGCAGTTCGCCGGCGTACGAGTAGCCCGCCTCGAAGTCGGCCTCGTGGGTGAAGCCGTTCCAGCTGATGCAGCGTTTGTTGTAGGCCAGCGGGAGCATTTCGGTGGCGACAGGCTGCGGAGTGGGGGCGGCGACGCGGATTTTATAGGTACGGATGCTGTTGGGCGGGAGGCTCACAAGCAGACTGCGTCCCTCGAAACGGGCCGGACCGGTTTCCTTTTCGGTGCCGTCGGCTTCGACGGCCGACAGGATGTCGGCAGCAAAGGTGAGCCGGGCTTCCTGTGCCTGCTTGCCACCGGTCTCATAGACGCGCACCACGTATTCGTCGGATGCCTCGGCTTTCTTCAGCGCCTTGATGAGGACGTTAGGGTTGTCCGACGAGGCCAGCGAGAAGCTTCTGCCCAGCGTGCCGCGGTGCTTGGGAGCCGTGAAGGCCTTGATGCGCTGGTTCAGCTGCTCGGCCTCCTGGCGGACGAACGCCAGGTCCGGTGTGCCGGTGTGGGGCAGGAGGCTGTATGTAAAGGTGTGGTGTCCCCAGTCCTGCCGGTTCTGGTACGTGTAGCGGCCGTCGGTGCCGGGGGTATGCAGCAGGGTGAGGCGCAGGGTATGGTCGTCGGGCTTGTCCCAGCCATATTTGCTGTCGTTCATCACGGTCACGCCGTGACTGCCGCTGCGGTCGGTCAGGTCGGCCC
>CATXSD010000085.1 GCA_958402075.1 Mediterranea massiliensis
CCCCCTGGTGCGCTTGTCGCCCTACAATGCCCAGGGCAAGCGTATGACGTCGTTTGCCTCCGTGTTCGTTACTCCGCTGGTAGACGATACCATCGAGGTGAACATCGAGCCGGCCCGCATCTCCTGGGATACCTTCCGAAGCGGTGGCGCGGGCGGTCAGAACGTGAACAAAGTGGAGTCCGGCGTCCGTCTGCGCTACCAGTACAAGGACCCCTACACGGGCGAGGAAGAAGAAATCCTGATTGAGAACACCGAGACGCGCGACCAGCCCAAGAACCGCGAGAATGCCCTCCGCCTCCTCCGCTCCATGCTCTACGACAAGGAGATGAAGCACCGCATGGCCGAGCAGGCCAAGATTGAGGCGGGCAAGAAGAAGATTGAGTGGGGTTCGCAAATCCGCAGTTACGTCTTCGACGACCGTCGCGTGAAGGACCACCGCACCAACTACCAGACCAGCGACGTGAACGGCGTGATGGACGGCAAGATAGACGGTTTCGTCAAGGCCTACCTGATGGAGTTCGCGGGAGCGGGCGAGGCGTAAGGTGAGCGATAGCTTTTATACTTATTATATATATGATGGAGGAAGTGACTGAATAAGGATGTCACTTCCTCTTTTTATAAATAAAAATTACCAACTCTTCTTGTAATTCTCAAAAGGAAATCTCAGATGTGATGGAAGGCCTCTATAGGGAAGGTTTGAAACCTCGGGGCCTTATGTTTGAAACATTCCCCCCTTATGTTTCAAACATAGGCACCTTAGGGTTTAAACCCATTTATTTCAAGGAGAAGAGAACGAAACCGGATTCGCTTTTGTTTTGTCAAGAAAATGTACTATCTGGCGGATGAGGCTGCTTGTTACTGCAACTCTTCCGTCGGTTTGCGTCAAGGCTGCCGGATGGTTTATTTTCCGCGGAAAGTCACGAACGTACCGTCGAGCAGGCACGAGAAGAGGTCGAGCTTGATGTAGACGTGGTCCATGTAGAGCGTGCCTCCTCCCGGGTAGCTCAGCGCGATGGAGTTTTGCAGGCTGTTGGCCCAGCGCCAGTAGAAGGTGTAGTATTCCTCCCACACCTCGCCATAATAATTGTATAGCAGCGATTCTTCGCCCTGCCCGCCGGTATAGAAAATAATCTGGTGGTTGACCAGCGTACCGTCGTCCAGCGAATAGTTGGCCTCCCAGGTGTGGTCGCACAGCTCCCACGTGGTGGCTCCGCCTCCTTCGGGATAGTCACTTTCGCCGATGGAGCAGCCGCTCCCGGCAACCAGCAGGGCGAGGAGGCAGAGGAGGAGGGGCAGGTGTCGTTTGCATTCTTTCATGTCATTCAGGTTATCGGTGGTTTTCAATGAAATGTTCAAAGGTATAAAAAGAAAATGAAAATTTAAATGTTAGGCTGCAGAATTCTACGGCTTTGTTGAGTTTCCGATAGTTACATAGAGTAGAAGATTATGCAGTGTTTGAAGAGCATTACCTTATGCATTCTTTTCATCTGTTTAATTGCATAATGGTTGATGATTGGAAATTGATTTTGGGGGATGGACTTGTCGTTTGCGATATATATAGAAATTATTGAGACACTTTTGATAGTGTGGATTTTTATAAGTTTTTATATTTGTAAATACTTTCTGTCATAGGAAAACTTTGAAGCTGCATTATGAAGAAACTTTAAGCGCTCTTGTTCTATTTTGAAAGGAGTGCATATCGTGGGATGTCTATGAAGATATAAGGAATGGAGTATAAAATGTTACAGAATACTTTAAAACGGAATTTATGAAAAAAAGATTTTTAGGAGCCTGTTTGTTAAGCGTATTGGTATTTGTACAAGCTTTTGGACAAAAGGGTGGTGATGAACAGGGTTTGGAAGCTCCCGAGAAGTTTCAGTTGGAAGCTGATAAAGAAGCCGTTCAAAAGGCTTACAAAGGTTGGTGGACCAAAAGTCAGGCAAACTATGAAGAAAGAATGGATTGGTATAAAAAAGCCAAGTTTGGTTGTTTTGTGCATTGGGGAGCTTATTCTGAGCAGGGCGGAATATGGAATGGACATAATTTGGGAGGATATACGGAACATTTGATGAGGCGTGCCTGTATCCCTTTGGATGAATATAAAAGGGAAGTTATAAAGCCTTTTAATCCAACAGAGTTTAATGCTGATGAATGGATGCGCAATGCAAAGGATGCAGGAATGAGATACTTTATTGTGACAGCCAAACATCACGATGGTTTTGCAATGTTTTATTCGGATGCTTATCCTTATGACATGAGGATGACAAGTTACAGGGGTAGGGATGTAATGGAGGAATTGCGTCTGTCTGCTAAGAAATATGGATTAAAATTTGGCTTTTATTATTCTCATGCTTTCGATTGGGAATGTCCTGACGCGCCAGGCAATGATTGGGATTATAATAATCCTGGGGGTGACAAGGAAATTGGCGGTAAGGACTGGTGGCTGGAGCGTAAGGATTTTCTTCCTCATGCAGAAAAGTATGTGTTGGAAAAAGCAATCCCGCAAATTCGAGAGCTGATTTTGAAATATGATCCGGATATTTTGTGGTTTGATACACCTCATAAATTGCCATTATACTTAAACGTACGAATTTTGGAGGCTATTCGTGAGATTGATAAGAATAGTAAGATCGTGATAAATGGCCGTTTGGCTCGTTGGAGCAACAAAAATTTGGGAGATTATTCTAATACGGGAGATCGTGCTGCTTTTTTCCCAAACAATGAAACTCTTTGGGAATCGATTCCGACAACCAATGAATCGTACGGATATAGTAAAGTTGATACAATCCGTAAAAGTGTACCTTTTTTTATTAGACTTATTACTACTGCTGCATCCAAGGGCGGTAATATTTTATTAAATGTGGGCCCTATGGGGAATGGGAAATGGGATGAACGTGATATCAGAATCTTCAAGGGGATTGGTGATTGGCTGAAAATTAACGGGGAAGCAGTTTATGATACTCAAAAAACAAGTTTACCTATTCCATCGTGGGGAGTTATGACACAACGTGGAGATACATTGTTATATGCACATGTATATGATTGGCCTGAAGACGGGAATTTAATAATTGGTGGACTGCGTTCCAAAATTCAAAAAGCTTGGCTTCTGGCGGATAAAGATGTTGAAATCCCTTTCCACCGAATCAACAGGAATGATTATGAGTTGGCATTGCCTGTAAATGCGCCGGATACGGTAAATACAATTATTGCGATGTCTCTTTCAGATATCAAAGAACCTGATCCGGTCCGCCTTTTGGATTCTCAACATTCTAATACGCTATATACTTTTGACGGATTATTGTGTGGGAAGGGACTTTCGTATGGTGATGGAAAACCAAATCGAAATTATGTAACCAAATGGGTGTCCACCTCTCAATGGATCGAATGGCCGTTCCGTTTGAATGAACCTGCTGAGTACGATTTATATATAGACTATAATACACAGAACGCAATATCCAATTATGGAACGATGCGCCTTGAAATTGCAGATAAGGTTTATAAAATAGATTATTCACCTTGGCCCGAAAAGAAAGGCATTAAGAGCTTATATATAGGTAGGATAAAAATGAATGCAGGTGTATATCAATGTTGTTTGAAAGGGGAGAAATATGTTGGAAATCAATTTATGGGAGCTATTGCCATCCGTTTAAAAAAATAGTGAGTAATGGCAGAATAAAGCTAATTTGCAAAATTGAAATCATATATGTATAATAGATTAAGGTGCTATATAATTTGCTGTGTTACTTTTTTTTCTTGTGCGATTTCTATCAAGACAAAGGCCGGTGATATCGCTCCCAAAATTCGCGTGGCGTGCATCGGCAACAGCATTACGTATGGAGCCGGTTTGCAGAATCCGTTCAGAGATAGTTATCCGGGGGTGTTGGAACAACTGCTTGGTACGGGGTATGATGTGCGAAATTTCGGCATAAGCGGACGTACGGCATTGCAGAAGGGGGATCGTCCCTATATGCGTGAGCGGGCTTACGCTGAGGCTTTGGATTTCGCTCCGAACATCGTGACCATTAAACTGGGCACCAATGATACGAAACCGTGGAACTGGATACATAAGGAAGAATTTGAACACGACCTGTTCGAGCTGGTCCGGTCGTTCCAGACGCTGGACACCCGGCCGAGAGTTATCATCTGCTTGCCGGTACCTGCGCCGGAAGGTGGTAAGTCCATCAACGAGGAAACGTTGGTGCGCGATGTGATTCCCGCCATCCGCAAGGTGGCCCGTCGTAGTGGAGCCGAAGTGCTCGACCTGCACGAGGCGTTGCAACCTTACTATCCCCGCTGTTTCCCCGATGGTGTGCATCCCGATGCGGAAGGTTCGCGGTTGATGGCCCGGACACTATATACTTGCATTACCAAACAGCCGGCCCCCGAGGTGGCGGCGTCAGGTGCTTTTCCTGGCAGGAAGTCGTCATGGAATGGTTACGACCGCTATGACTTTGTCTGTGCGGGTAGGGAAGCGATTGTGGTTGTTCCGCAAAAGGCAGCTTCAGGCAGGCCTTGGATTTGGCGACCCGCCTTCTTCGGCGCTTTTCCCGCGGTGGACGTGGCGTTGCTGAAAGAGGGTTTCCACGTGGCCTACTACGACCTGGCTCATCTGTACGGCAGTCCGCGGGCCATGCGGCTAGGTGATGTGTTCTACGACCGGATGGTGGAACGCTTCGGCCTCTCGCCGAAAGTGACGCTGGAAGGATTCAGCCGGGGAGGCCTGGTCGCACTGAACTGGGCGGCCCACCGTCCCGACCGGGTGGCCTGTGTCTATGTGGACGCGCCGGTGTGCGACCTTTCGAGCTGGCCGGGCAGGGAGCGGGAGGAGCTTTGGGCCGACATGCTGGCGGAATGGAAGGTAGCGGACGAAGAAGTAACCTCCGATTTCAAGGGGAACGCTTTCCAGGCTCTTCCGACGCTGGCCAGATACAAGATACCCGTGATGGCAGTCTGTGGAGACAGCGATCAGGTGGTGCCCTATGAGAAAAACATGAAGCAGCTCCGTGACCGATATGTGTTGATGGGCGGCGTGGTGGAAGTGATTCTGAAACCCGGTTGCGACCATCATCCCCACAGCCTGGAACAGCCGGAAGCAGTGGTAGATTTCATCAAACGCTATCAGAGCGGTGAGGCGAAGTACAGACACATCGTGAGGCGCGGAACGCTGGCCAATGCCTTCTCCAAGTTTGAGCGGGAAAAGAAAGGAACGGTTGCCTTCCTGGGCGGCTCCATTACCGAGATGCGGGGATGGCACAACATGATGATGGAGGACTTGAAACAACGTTTCCCAGAAACGACATTCACATTCATCGAAGCGGGTATCGGTTCTACAGGCTCTACGCCACATGCTTTTCGGCTGGAGAATGACGTGCTGCGGAAAGGAACACCCGATCTTCTGTTTGTGGAGGCCGCAGTCAACGATCATACCAACGGTTTCGGACCAATAAAGCAGGTCAGAGGTATGGAAGGCATCGTCCGGCATGCACTTGAAGCAAATCCCTGGATGGATATCGTTATGCTGCATTTCATTTACGATCCCTTTATAGACATGGCCGAAGCGGGCCGGCGTCCCGATGTGGTGCTCAATCATGAACGGGTGGCCAATCATTACGGTCTCTCTTCTATTGACTTGATTCAGGATATCTTTGTACGCATGAAGGACGGGCAGTTCACCTGGAAGGAGTTTGGCGGAACGCATCCGTCTTGGGACGGGCATAAATATTATGCGGCCGCTATCAGCACATTGTTCGATGCAGAGCAGCAAGATAGGGCCGGATGGAAACTGGGACCTCATTCGTTGCCGGAGAAACCGTTGGATGTTTTCAACTATGGCAAGGGATGTTTCGTAGGGATAGACCAGGCAGTTTCTTTGAAAGGATTCCGAAAGGTGGACGACTGGATGCCGGAGGAGAAAAATGTGGCAGTCCGCAGCGGCTTTGTTCATGTTCCTATGTTGTTGGCCGACAAGGCAGGAGCTTCCTTGCGTCTGGAGTTTGAAGGATGTGCGGTGGGGCTGTTTGTGGTGTCGGGGCCTACGGCCGGGGTCATCGAATACAGTGTAGATGGTGCTGACTGGAAGAAGCTGGATACACATACCCAATGGAGTAACGGCGTGTATCTGCCGTGGGTGTTCATGCTGGAAGACGAACTGGCTACCGGGAAGCATACCTTGAGATTACGGATGGCCAAAGGTGGAAAAGCAGGATGCTGGATACGTAATTTTGTAGTGAATCGTTGAGTGGTTCTGAAAATTCTTTCCGTTTCGCTTGCATTCTTCCCGAATTCTCCCTTACTTTGTTAAAACGTTGAACTTAAATGATACAGTATTATGGGAAAGAAAGAAAAGAAAGTGATGCACACGCGCAAGGAAGAACAGCAGGGCAAGAAGGTGATAATCGGTCTGGGCGTAGCAGCGGTCATCATAGCCATCCTGATGTTTGTCGCTTTTGCATATCTGGCATAAATGGGGCAGGAAATTGAACGGAAATTCCTGGTCCGGGGAGAATATAAGTCGCAGGCCTATGCCAGCAGCCGCATTGTGCAGGGCTACATCTGCAGTGCGCGGGGGCGGACGGTGCGCGTCAGGATCCGTGACACGAAAGGGTATCTCACCATCAAGGGAGCTTCGGATGCCGCAGGCATGAGCCGCTACGAGTGGGAGAGAGAAATCCCCCTTGCCGAGGCGGAGGAGCTGATGAAGCTCTGCGAACCGGGCGTGATAGACAAGACGCGCTACCTGGTGCGCAGCGGCAGGCACGTGTTCGAAGTGGACGAGTTCTATGGCGACAACCAGGGACTGGTGGTGGCCGAGGTGGAGCTTGCTTCGGAGACGGAACCTTTCGAAAAACCGGCCTTCATCGGCCGGGAAGTGACGGGCGACGTGCGTTACTACAATTCGCAACTGATGAAGCATCCGTATGCGGAGTGGAAGACGCAGGCGGACGGCAATCCATAAGACAACATAAGGACCCAACGGGAGGAAGGGTATGGAACAGATTTATCAATACCTGCCGGAAGAGCTGGTTACCTTTGTACTGGTAACCTTGTTCTCTTTGCTCATCGGGCTTTCACAGCGGCGAATCAGCTTGAAGCGCGAAGGGGAGACTACGCTCTTCGGTACCGACCGCACGTTTACCTTCATCGGCATTCTGGGCTATCTGCTCTATATCCTCGACCCGGAGGAATACCGGCTGTTCATGGGAGGCGGCTTTGTGCTCGGCGCACTGTTGGCGCTGAACTACTACGTGAAGCAGACGCGCTATCATGTCTTCGGCGTGACGACCATCGTCATAGCCCTCATCACCTACTGCCTGGCTCCGATTGTGGTGACCCAACCTTCGTGGTTCTACGTGATGGTCGTGGTGACGGTCCTGCTTTTCACCGAGCTGAAGCATACCTTCACTGAGCTGGCGCAGCGCATGAAGAACGACGAGATGACGACGCTTGCCAAGTTTCTGGCCATCAGCGGCATCATCCTGCCCATGCTGCCCAAGTCCGATCTGATTCCCGGCATCCATCTGACGCCGTATGCCATCTGGCTGGCCACCGTCGTCGTTTCGGGCATCTCCTACCTCTCTTATCTGTTGCGCCGCTACGTGTTCCATCAGTCGGGCATTCTGGTGTCCGGCATCATCGGCGGGCTGTACAGCAGTACGGCTGCCATCTCCGTGCTGGCACGCAAGAGCCGCACGGCCACGCCCGAAGAGGCGCCCGAGTATGTGGCTGCCATGCTGATGGCGGTCAGCATGATGTTCCTGCGTTTTCTGATACTGATCGGCATCTTCAGCCGGGAGACGCTGGCTGTCATCTATCCCTATCTGCTGGTCATGTCGCTGGTGTCGGCCGGCGTGGCTTGGTTCCTGCACAAGAAGCGGCCTGCGGCCGTGGCGGGTGAGGTCGAGGAAGACGACAGCAGCAACCCGCTGGAGTTCAAGGTCGCGTTGATATTTGCCGTGCTTTTCGTGGTGTTTACCGTTGTCACCCACTATACGCTGGTCTATGCCGGTACCGGAGGCTTGAACCTGTTGTCCTTCATCTCCGGCTTCAGCGACATTACACCTTTCATCCTGAACCTGCTTCAGGGCACAGGCGGGGTGGCTACGCTGGTCATTACGGCCTGCAGTCTGCAGGCCATCATCAGCAACATTGCCGTGAACCTGTGCTACGGACTGTTCTTTGCAGGGCGTCAGAGCGCCTTGCGCCCTTGGATGCTGCGTGGGTTCGGTGGTGTAATCGGCGTCAATCTGGTGCTGCTGCTTCTTTTCTATCTGCTTTGAGGATGCGGGCCTGCTCTCCGCCGTTTCCTTTACTTCTTCCTTACTAACCTTTTTTAACTCCGAGATGGTCGTAGGTACAAGAAAAGCAACTATTTTTGTGGCTTCGCATGTGATTTTAGGGTACATGCGGCGTCTGATACGATGTAAACAAGAATAGTCAACTAAAAAAGGAAAAACGAATGAAATTGAAAACACTCGTGCTGCTGTGGATACTGCTGGTGTCCGGGCTGGCAGCGGCACAAAATTCAGCTGTATCCACTTTCCAGCTGAAAGGTATCCTGCTCGATTCGCTGACGCAGGAAGGAGAACCGTATGCTACCATCCGCGTGGCGCGTAAGTCGGCCCCCGACAAACCTGTCAAAATGCTGGTTTCGGGTCTGGACGGACGCTTCAAGGAGAACGTGAAGGGAACCGGAAACTTTGTACTGACTATCACGTCGGTGGGCCGTAATCCCATTGTGAAGAATTTCTCGGTCAAGGCCGGGCAGAAGCTGGTGGACTTCGGTACGCTGTATGTCACCGACGCGTCCAACGAACTGGGACAGGTGGAAATTGTGGCACAGAAACCGCTGGTGAAGGCCGACATCGACAAGATAGAATATAATGTGAAGGACGACCCCGACTCGGAGACCAACACCCTGCTCGAAATGCTCCGCAAGGTGCCGATGGTGACCGTAGACGGCGAAGACAACATCAAGGTGAACGGCAGCAGTTCGTTCAAGGTCTATGTGAACGGAAAGCCCAACAACATGATGAGCAACAACCCGACGGAGGTGCTGAAAAGTATGCCCGCCAATACCATCAAGCATATCGAGGTCATCACCAACCCGGGCCCGAAGTATGATGCCGAAGGCGTGGGCGGCATCCTGAACATCGTGACCGAAGGCGGCGGCTTCGAGGGCTACACCGTGACGGTGAGCGGCAACGTGAGCAACCGCGGTGCGGGAGGCGGTGTCTTCGGCACGGTGCAGAAAGGCAAGTTCACCGTGAGCGCCCGTTACAATTACAATTACAACGACAGTCCGCGCAGCTACTCGGGCGGCACGCAGCGGGCCACGGACTCCCACTCGGAGGTGGCCAACCTGGACTATGAAGGCAGCAGCAAGGGCGACGGGTCCTTCCAGTCGGGCAGCATGGAGGCCAGCTATGAAATCGATTCGCTGAACCTGATTTCCGCTTCGTTCGGTCTGTGGGGCGGCGGAAACTCGAGCAACGGCGGCAGCAACTATGTGGGCAATTCGCCGTTGGACAACCATCTGCTCTATCAGTACGGCATCGGCAGTCACAGCAAGTCGTCCTGGTACTCCATCGACGGCGGCATCGACTACCAGCGCCTTTCGCCTACCATAAAGGGACGCATGTTCACCCTGTCCTATAAGGTGAATACCCGGCCTCAGACGTCGGACTCCTACTCGGAATACGACATTGCCTACGGCCACGACGACTGGACCGACTACCTGCGCCGCCTGCAGGACCAGCACAACGACGGCAGCCAGAATACGACCGAACACACCTTTCAGGCCGACTATACGACGCCTATCGGCGAGATGCACACCATCGAGTCGGGCGTGAAGTACATCCTGCGCAACAATTCTTCGGACAACGACCGCTACCTGCGGACTTCGGCCGACAACGCGGACTATGTGTTCGACAATGAATACAGCACACACTACCGCCACCAGAACGACATCATCGCCGCCTACCTGGGCTACGGCTTGAAGTGGAAAAAGCTGTCCGGCCGTCTGGGCGTGCGCTACGAGCATACCATCGAGGACGTGAAGTATCTGCTGGGTCGCGGCGACGACTTCCGCAAGAACTACGACGACGTGGTACCTTCCGCTTCGTTGGGTTGGAAGCTGACCGACCTGTCCAACCTCCGTGTGGGCTACAACATGCGCATCTACCGTCCCGGCATCTGGTATCTGAATCCTTATCTGGACGACAGCAATCCGTCCAGCATCAGCCAGGGCAATCCGGAGCTGGACAGCGAGCACAGCCATGCGTTTGACTTGAGCTACAGCAACTTCACGCCCAAGTTCAACATCAACCTGTCTGCCCGCTATTCGTTTACGAACAACAGCATCCAGTCCGTCACCAGCCTCGTGTCTGAGGACGATATCCCCGACTTTTCCGAGGACAAGAAGACGGGTAAGGACGTGCTCTATACCACCTATCAGAACATCGGCAAGAGCCGTAACCTCAACCTGAGCGCCTACGTCAACTGGAATGCCACGAAGGACACCCGTATCTATGCCAACCTGTTCGGCGGCTACACCAGCCTGAAGGGAGCCGACGGGCTGGAGAACGACGGCTGGAACCTCTTTGCCTTTGGTGGCGCGCAGCAGACCTTCAAGCACGACTGGCGCCTGAGCGTGAACGTCTTCGGCCAGACGCCCTGGATCATGCTGCAGGGAAAGGGTAGCAGTTTTTTCAGCTACAGTGTGAACCTGAACAAGTCGTTCCTGAACCGCCGGTTGTCGCTGTCGGCCTTTGCCAGCAACTTCTTCCAGAAATACAATAAGTTTGAGTCGCACATCGAGGGGCAGGGATTCCTGCAGGACAGCTGGAACAAGTATCCGCAGATGCGTTTCGGCCTCAGCGTGAGCTACCGCATCGGTGAGCTGAAGGCCAGTGTGAAGAAGGCCGCACGTACCATTACGAACGACGACGTGAAGTCGGGCGGAAGCAGTTCCGGCGCCGGTGGTGGTGCAGGAGGCGAATGATGCCACTGGAACACGGTGCTTCGTGAGGGTGTGACACAGTGCTTCCTGACCCCCTCACGAAGCACTGCATGACACCCTG
>CATXSD010000086.1 GCA_958402075.1 Mediterranea massiliensis
GCATCAGGGTATTGCCCAACGCCTTGTTCACTCCCTCCATGTCCTTCTGCCCCAGGCGGATGGACGAGATGGTGGAGCCGCCGGCCGATACCAGGTTGCCGAAGGCTGCCGCCAGGTTCATCAGCGGGAAGGTGATGGCCAGACCTGCAATGGCCATGGCACCCACGCCGTGGCCGATGAAGATGCTGTCGATGATGTTGTACAGCGACACGATGGTCATGCTGATGATGGCGGGGATGGAATACTGCAGCAGCAGTTTCCCGACACGTTCTGTACCGAGCAGATGCGGATTGTTCATAAGCAGTCGTAATAAGGGGTTGTCCGCTGCAAAGATAGTACAAACCGGGCGAAGAACAAAGCCGGAAACCTGTTTTCGGGCTTCTGTTCCAGAGGGAGGCAGCCCCGTCTTATCTTAGATAGATAGCAAAAAACTTGCAGGGTACGGATACTTTTCAGAACTTTGCAGCCGAATTTCGACACAGATAAAGTATGGATAACAACAAAAAGAATGTCGCCGTCCTCTTCGACTTTGACGGCGTGGTGGTAGACACCGAGACGCAATACAGTGTTTTCTGGCACCGTGTGGGCATGGACTATCTGGGCATGCCCGACCTGGAAGGACGCATCAAGGGACAGACCCTGACCTATATCTACAAGACTTTTTTCCCCGACATGACAGACAAGCAGGCAGAGATCACCGCCGCCCTCGACCGCTTCGAGCAGGAGATGGAGTATCCTTTCATCCCCGGCGTGCTCGACTTTATGGACGACCTGCGCCGTCACGGCGTACGCACGGCGGTGGTCACCAGTTCCAACGACAAGAAGATGGCTGCCGTGCGGCGGGTGCATCCCGATCTGGACAGCCTCTTCGACCGCATCCTGACGGCAGAGATGTTCACCGCCTCGAAACCTGCGCCTGACTGTTTCCTGCTGGGCATGCAAGTGCTTGGCTCTGAACCTGCTGACACATGGGTGTTCGAGGATTCGTTCAACGGTCTGCAGGCAGGCATGGCATCGGGAGCCAACGTCATCGGCCTGGCCACGACCAATCCGCGCAGTGCCATCGCTCCGTTGTGCCATGCCGTGATAGACGACTTCCGTGGCTTCACGTACGAAAAGATGCTGAAAGTGAAGAAGCAATGAGAAAAAGCTGTAACTTTGCAATCGGTTTTGGAGAGATAGTATAAGTGGCTTTCATGCTGAACGAAGCGGGAGCACCGTACAAGCCGGTACGGAACCCGTCGCCCAGGCTCAGAGTGACAAGATAAAGAACAATAACCCTTTAAAATATAAAGTAACAATGGCTGGATACATTTCAGACGACACACGTAAGGTGACTACTCATCGCCTCATAGAGATGAAGCAAAGAGGCGAAAAGATATCAATGCTGACGGCATACGACTACACCATGGCACAGATTGTGGACGGTGCGGGCGTAGACGTCATTCTGGTGGGCGACTCTGCCTCGAATGTCATGGCGGGCAACGTAACGACCCTGCCCATCACACTGGACCAGATGATCTACCACGGCAAGTCGGTGGTACGCGGTGTGAAGCGTGCCATGGTGGTGGTGGACATGCCTTTCGGTTCCTACCAGGGCAACGAACTTGAAGGTCTGGCTTCGGCCATCCGCATCATGAAGGAAAGTCATGCCGATGCCTTGAAGCTGGAAGGCGGTGAAGAAATCATCGGCACCGTGAAGCGCATCTTGAGTGCAGGCATCCCCTTGATGGGCCATCTGGGCCTGATGCCGCAGAGCATCAACAAATATGGTACCTATACCGTCCGTGCCAAGGACGAGGCCGAAGCCGAAAAGCTGGTGCGCGACGCCCATCTGTTGGAGGAGGCCGGCTGCTTTGCCCTGGTGCTGGAGAAGATTCCTGCCTCCTTGGCTGCCCGCGTGGCCAGCGAGCTGACCATTCCCGTCATCGGTATCGGTGCCGGAAGTGAGGTGGACGGTCAGGTATTGGTATGCCAGGACATGCTGGGCATGAACAACGGTTTCCGCCCGCGCTTCCTGCGCCGCTATGCCGACCTCTATACGGTGATGACGGACGCCATCAGCCGCTACGTGTCCGATGTGAAGAATTTGGATTTCCCCAATGAAAAGGAACAGTACTGATGACCGAATGTTGACGCACGGGCTGCGAGCCATGTGTGCCGCCAATTTTCTGATGTATGCTTCGGTGTACATGTTGCTTGGCGTGCTTCCACTGGCTCTGGCCGATGATGTGGCGTGCATCTATCCGGCATTTCTGGTCGGCATGTTGCTGGCCGGTCCTTTTCACGCCTATCTGGCCGATGCCTTCAAGCGGAAGCACGTCCTGCTGTTGTCATACGCCGGCATCGGTGCGACGATGGCTGTGTCTTCGTATGCTTACGAGACCCATTATATCTGGATAGCTTTGCTTCAGGGAGCCTGCTTTGCACTGGCTTCGGGAGCCGGAACGACCATCAGTATCGATATCACGCTGTCGGGCCATCGCACGTCGGGCAACATGCTGTTTGCCTTTTGCGGACGGGTAGGGATGGTGTCCGGTCTGGCTGTGGGCGTATGGGGCTTTGCCCACTATCCTTTGGCCTATCTGAGCTATGCATCGGCCCTGCTGTGCGTGGTGGCCATCTTGCTGGCTTCGTCCGTTTACGTTTCTTTCCGTGCTCCCATCGGGCTGAAGCTGTGCAGCTTGGACCGTTTTTTCCTGGGACGTGCCTGGCTGCCTGCCCTCAATGTGGGGATACTGGCTTTCGCCTTCGGCATTATCGGTATGTTTCTGACGAGCTTGTCTGCCTCGTTGGGATGGTACTGGATGCTGCCCATACTGGTGCTGCCGCTGCTCACTCCGATGTGGGTGAGGATGTTTGTCAAGCTGTCGCACCACTGTCAGCGGGCCACGGGGAACATGACCTTCAACCTGTTGATGGATATGGGAATGATTGCAGGTATATGGACGATGTGCATCATGAGCGGAATGGATGAAGTCCTGATAGACGAAGACACATTGGCAATGGGAGCCTTGGTACTGGCTGTGCTGATGTTTGTCTTGGCTACTCTTCCTTATTATAAGAGAAAACGGGTGAGATAAGGTAGAAATACGATCAGCCCGACTACAATCGCCGCCAGAGCGCACACCAACACCGCTCCGGCGGCGATGTCTTTTACCTGCCCTGCCACAGGGTGGCGTTGCGGCGAAACAAGGTCCACCAGCCGCTCGATGGCGCTGTTGAAGAGTTCGGCGGCAATCACCAGACCGATGCAGATGACAATGGCCGTCCATTCGCCCCGCGTGATGCTGAAGCCGAAGCCCGCCGCCACCACACAGACGGTGGCAATGAGGTGAAAACTGAGGTTCTGCTCTTTTCCTACACAGCTGCGAATACCCTGCCAGGCATAGCCGAAGCTGCGGAGTTGTTTCTTGAAGTCGTAGTGCATATATAAATGAAAAATTAAGAATGAAGAGCGAAAACGGGCTATGACATTGATGGTAAATTCCTCATTCTTCGTTCTTCATTCTTCATTTTTTAAGTTTTAGTTTCTCGATACCTGCTTCACTCCTTTCACCGTCCGCAGCTTCTTGATGAGTGCCTCCAGTCGGCCTGTGTCGCCCACCATGACGGTCAGCGTACCCGAGAAGAGACCGTCGTTCGAGTTGATGCCGATGCTGCGCAGTGTGATGCCTGTCTCTTTCGAGATGATGGAAGTGATGTTGGTCACGATGCCGATGTCGTCGTGGCCCACCACGCGCAGGGTGATGGGGTATTGCGTGCCTTCGCCCTTGCCGGCCCAGCGTGCCTTCACGATGCGGTAACCGAAGCGGGCATGCAGCTCGGCAGCGTTGGGGCAGTCGCAGCGGTGTATCTTGATGCCGCCCGTCACACTGACGAAGCCGAACACGTCGTCACCATAGATGGGATTACAGCACTTGGCCAGCTTGAAGTCGATGCCCTTCAGGTTCTGGTCGATGACGAGCACATCTTCCTTGCCCGAACCATCTTCCTGCGTCTGCGGCTGCAGGTTGTATTCCTCGGCACTGCGGTACTGCACCTCGTCGTGGAGTTCGTTTTCGCGTTTCTGCAGTTCCAGGTAGCGGTCGATGATATCGTTCACGTCCAGTGTGCCGTCTGCAATGGCCTGGTAGAACTCCGTAACCACCTTGTAGCCCATGCGCTTGATGAGCCGCATCATTACGGCCTCGTCATAGTCTATCTTGCGGTTTTTGAACTTGCGCTCCAGTGTCTCACGGGCAAAGGCCGTCTGCCGGGAGGCCATTTCCTTCAACGCCTGGCGTATCTTGGTACGTGCCTTCGAGGTAGTGACGATATTCAGCCAGTCCTGTTTGGGCGTCTGTGTGTTCGACGTCATGATTTCCACCTGGTCGCCGCTCTGCAGTATCTGTTTCAGCTGTACGTTGCGTCCGTTCACCTTGGCTCCGATGCACTTGCATCCCAGCTTGGTGTGGATGTGGAAGGCAAAGTCGAGCACCGTGGCTCCCTTGGGCAGCTTGAAGAGGTCGCCCTTGGGGGTGAAGACAAAGACTTCGTCCTCGTACAGGTCCATCTTGAAGCGGTCCATCACTTCCAGGTCGTTGTCCGAACTTTCGAGCGCTTCGCGCACCGAGGTCAGCCATTCATCCAGTCCGCTTTCACCCTTGATGCCTTTGTAGCGCCAGTGGGCCGCCAGACCGCGTTCGGCAATCTCGTCCATGCGCTCGGTGCGTATCTGTACTTCCACCCACTTGCCTTCGGGGCCCATGACGGTGATGTGCAGTGACTCATAGCCGTTGCTCTTCGGCACGGACAGCCAGTCGCGCAGACGTTTTGGGTTGGGCTGGTACATGTCCGTCACGATGGAGTAGGCCTGCCAGCATTCCAGTTTTTCCTTCTCCAGCGGAGAGTCGAGGATGATGCGGATGGCAAACAGGTCGTACACGCCTTCAAAGGGACACTTCTGCTTCTTCATCTTCTGGTAGATGGAATGGATGGACTTGGTTCGTCCCTTGATGTGGAACTTCAGTCCGGCTTCTTCCAGCTTCTTCTGTACCGGGGCGATGAAGGCTGCTATGTAGCGGTCGCGGGCGGCCTTGGTAGCGTTCAGCTTGTCCTTGATGTGGTAATAGACATCATGTTCGGTATATTTCAGGGAAAGGTCCTCCAATTCCGACTTCAGCTTGTAGAGACCCAGCTTGTGGGCCAGCGGAGCATACAGATAGGCCGCTTCGTTGGCGGCCCGACGGCGTGCCTCGTCGTTTTCCGCATCCTTGATCTGGCGCATGACATTCACACGGTCGGCAATCATAATGAGGATGACGCGCATGTCTTCGGCGAAGGAGAGGAGCAGGTTGCGGAAGTTCTCCGATTCGATGGTCGGGCTTTTGGCATAGAGCTCGTTCACACGGATCAGTCCCCGGATGATGCCTGCCACGTCTTCACCGTATTCGCGGTGAATGTCTTCGGCTGTACACTGTCCGCTCCTCACCACCTCGTGGAGCATCAGTGCCAGGATGGATGCACGTCGCATCCCTATTTCTTCGGCCACAATAACGGCTGTCTGCATATCCTTGATGACAGGATTCAGTCCGAACACGTCGCGTTGCAGTCCGTTGGAAGCGGCGCAGGCCACCAGATGGGCTTTCAGTTTGCGGCAGTCACCCGGCGACAGGGTATCACCCGACAATTGTAACAGCTTGCGGTAGAGGGGGATAAGCATTTGCTTCTCTTCCTCTGTGAAGAAAGGGTTTGTGTTCATAACGTGTTCTTTTTGATGGTTACAAGTGCAAAGTTAGTATTCTTTGTCACATTTCCTGCGATTTTGCAAGATTTTTATAAAAAAGGAAACAAACCTACAATTCATTATAGGCAGGCACATCGGGCAGGAACAAGTATCCTCCGCCTGCATAGTCCATGCGGCAGCAATAGTGCTGGAGGCCGTTGCTCACAATCAGATAGTCCACTTTCAGCACCATGTTGTAGCGGGTAATCTGGTCGAAGACGGCTTGGGTAATCTGAACGTCGGGGGCCTTGTACTCCACAATCATGCGGGCCGACAGGTCGCGGCGGTAGAGGACGGTGTCGCATCGCTTCCGTGTGCCGTTGAGCTGTACCTGTACCTCGTTGGCCATCAGCGTCTGCGGGTATCCTTTGTGGGCAATGAGGAAATGGACGAAGTGCTGGCGTACCCATTCTTCGGGCGTCAGGGCTACATAACGGCGGCGGATGGCGTCGAATATCATCCGCTTGCCGTCGCGTACGGCAATCTTGGCATCAAAGGCGGGCAGGTTCAGTGAATGCATGGGCGGTTTCTTTTTTATTTTGTAGCATAATAGGAAAAGCAAAAATACGAAAAAGGACGGAATCAGGTATTCCGTCCTTGAAAATACTTCATCAGACCTCCTTAAAATTTGTCGGCCAACGCTGCTGCCTGGCGGCAGCCGTCTGTCTTGTCAATGTCACCGACGTTGAGTACGCCGGGTACGAGCACTTCCCCAACGATGTCCCATTTCAGCAAAGCGGCCGAACGTTCTATCGGGATGCGTACTCCGTCCATGACCGTGGCATCTTCTTCCTCGCAGCAGGTGATCAGCGCACATTTCTTTCCGGCGACGTCCTTACCGCCCACAACCAATGAGAAGATACGATCTATCACGCCCTTGATTTGTGCCGGTATGGAATACCAATAGACAGGCATGGTGAAGACCACTGCGTCTGCCTCCAGAATGGCGGGGGCTATCAGGTTGAAGTCATCGTCGAACGAGCAGGCCTTGCCCGTCTTATAACAGGTCATGCAGGCATGGCAACCGCCGATTTTCATGAATGCGGCATCGAAACGCTGGACGGTGTGTCCCTGTTGTTCAGCTTCTTTGATGAATGCATCGGTCATGGCAAAACTGTTCCCGTTCTTCCGCGGGCTGCCCGTAATCACTACAATTTTCATAATCGGTTCCTCCTTCTATTTATTTACAAATGGTGTTCTGCACAAATTTCATGGCTGCCTTCCACAGCTTCATACTTTTCTATACTTGCTCTCATAATGACAAACGTGTTTTTTAACGGGTTAGTAACTGTCGCAAAAGTACGGGGTAATGCCGATTCGTGCAAGTACCGAAAAATTATTCATATACCGAAAAATTATTCGGTATATTCCGGCTTAAGGGAGTTATCCCTATCTTTGTATACAAATCAAGAGAGCAGAACCATGTATGAAAGAAAAATTCCTGTAGATCTGGACTGCCCGTTGCGGCTGACCATGAGTCTGATCGATTCCAAATGGAAATCGTGTATTCTGGACGAGTTGCGGCATCAGCCGTTGCGTCCCAGCGAGCTCCACAAGCTGTTTCCCGAAGCGACTCCCCGTGTGCTGGACATCCAGCTGAAGGAACTGGTGGAGGACGGACTGGTGTCCAAGACCATCTTTCCCGAGCTGCCGCCACGTTCCGAATATGCCATCACGCCGCTGGGGCAGACCCTGATTCCGATTATCGACGCCATGATAGCGTGGGGTAATCGGAATGCGGACCTGTTTGAGCGGAAATACGGGAAGAAGGAAGAGAAAGGACAATGAGTGCGGCATGTCATTTCCCCAACCGTATTTTTTCGTGATAGAAGTAATTGACCAGCACGGGCTTTCCCTTTTCCGAACGTCCGTAGGGCAGGTCGTTCACGCGGTAGGGATAGCCCTGCTCGGCGGCGTATGACGAGATTTCCTTCTCCAGGCTTTGCCAATACTCAGTTCGTTTCCGGTTGTAGATGTCTTCGTACAGGGGGACGAGTGACGGATGCTTTTCACGGATGTAGTCCATGATGACACCTTTGAACTGACCGCGCAGATTGAGGTTCTCCAGCCAAATGAGGTCGGCAAAATCCTTTACACGCTCTATGATGGCCCTGACATCGGTTATGCCGGGGAAGATGGGCGAAACGAAGCATACGGTGCGGATGCCTGCCTCATACGTCCGGCGCATGGCTGCCAGTCTGCGTTCGATGCTCACAGCACGGTCCATGTCGCTGCGGAACTGCTCGTCGAGGGTGTTGACCGACCACGAAACGGTTACCTTGGGAAATCGCTTCAGCAGGTCCAGGTCGCGCAAGACCAGATCGGATTTTGTGCAGATCATGATTTCAGCCTGCGTTCCCTTCAGCTCCTCAAGCAGCCGGCGCGTGTTGCCGAACTCGGCTTCATAAGGATTGTATCCGTCCGTCACCGAACCGATGACAATCCGCTGGCCGTCATACTTATGCGGATTGCCGACTGGCTTCCAGCGCTTGACGTCCAGAAACGTTCCCCAGGCTTCAGTATGCCCGGTGAAGCGCTTCATGAACGAAGCGTAACAATACTTGCAGGCGTGCGGGCAGCCCACATACGGATTGACCGAATATCCTCCGACTGGCAGCGATGACTTGGTCATGACGCTCTGTACATCGATTGTTCTGATAATTTCTGTAGTCATTGTATACGTTTGATAAATTGTTCTGGAAGTTCCTGAATCATCCTTTCTTCGCCCATGATAGGTAGCAAATCTTCTTTCATAAACACGGGAATACCCCGCGCCTTGGCTTGGTCGGCGATGTGAAGCACCCATTCGGGGCAGGAATCCACCTTGCCTTTCCGATGTCCCGTTTCCGTGCCTATGACAATCCAGTCGATGCCCTCAAAATCTATCTCTCCGATTTCATCGAATAGAGGCTCAAAAGTGACGTGGTAGTGCCTTGCCTTGACGTTTCTTCTCAAATCGTCCAGTCTCTTTTTCTCGGAACTGTGCGTGACAGTCACGCCCATCCAGACATTTTCGTCATCCGTAGAAAAACGAACCTTATCCGGACGTTTCGTCAGGAAGATATAAGCGTGTTGCGGATTGTTTTTCATCCTTCCGAAAATCTCAGCGTTCCATTCAGGCTTCCAATCGGAGAAGTCACTCATTCCGGTCATCAGCCATACGTGAGGCTTGGGCGTATCGATGATGTGCAGCTTTCGCTCCATATATTCCGGTACGGAAAAGTCGTCCGTGATATGGAAGCGGCGACAGTTATTGCGGGCATAGCAGTAGCTGCATCCGATGGTGCAGCCTACCACTATGTTCATATTCTTTATCAGAGATTTGATGCAGACACTCATAACGTAATCTCTTCTCCGTCCTTTGGTATAATCAGCCGACTCATATCTGCCCCGTGGTGACGCGCTTCGTTACGCAGGATTTCGCGTGTTGTCTGGCAATGGTCGATGGCATCCATGTGCACGGCTATCAGTTTGATGTGTTCGGGGAGTGCATCGAGCATCGCCATCACTTCCTGCTCATTGGGAATAATGGGACCGTCAGTCTTGGAAAATGGAGGTAATATGGCTCCACCGCTATTTACCACGATGTATGCAGGATTATGTTGTTTTACGGCTTTTTGGGTTGCTTCGTTCCATATACAATCTCCCATGATGTAAAGCGTAGGCTGCCCTTGGGCTTTGAGAACATAGCCTGAAGAAGCTCCCATCATTTCTGCTAATTTTCCTCTGCCATGAGAGCCTGTGATACGTACTATTGTCAAATTACCTGTTTGCAGGCTATCCACTATGGCTGTTGTATGTATAAATTTGTCTTTTACCGCTACCGAATCATAATCGGCCGGTTGTACATACCAAGGCATTGATTTAGAAATCATTTTTTTTGCTGCATCGTCATAATGGTCAATGTGTGCATGGGTCAGTAACACGCAATCCAGATTCTCGAGTATTTCCGTCACAGGCATAGAGAGGTGGACACGCGGATTTTTATTTACTTTCAATGCAGATACCGAACTTCCTTTTTCACCCAATAGGGGATCTAAAAGGATTGTTTTCCCACTATATTGTATTTTAAGCGTTGCATTCCGAATCAGGCGCACGGTATTTTGTGCATTCAACGTTGTAGCAGTCATTAAACTTGCAAGAAATAGAAATAGAAATTTCTTCATTTTTAGAATAGGATTAAAATTATTGTTACGGGTACAAAGGTCGGGATAATGGCGAGAAGGTTATATACCAAAACAAAGTAAAGATATGCCATTTTGATAAAAGAATAGTGTATATTTGCAGAAAGCAAAAACAAGAGGAATGAAAGCAATAGTCAACCCAGAAAGGCTGGTCAGCGTTCCGTTCAGCAAAACGCAGTGCGGCGTAGACTTCTATATTAACACAGGCGAGAGCAAGGATATTTGCGGTGTCTTGACTGAGCATAGGACGTTCAAGACGGATTTTTTCAGTTTTTATTTCTTCCGTCGTGCCAATGGGTATGTATTGCTGAACTTCCGTAAAGTGGAGTTACAGGATGATATGGTATTGCTTCTGTCGCCCCATCAGCAACAGGAATGGCACGTGGACGAGGCGGCTTTGGACTATACCTTTCTCATCTTTCGCGAAGACTTCATGCGCACGTTTATTGCCGACAAGTTTTTTGTCTACCGTCTGCTCTATTGCTATCAGACCGACACGCCACCCTATTTGTCAGTTTCTCAGGAAACCTTCGACGAATACATGAGGCTCTTGGGAAAAATCAAGCAGGAACTGCTCCATCCTACGGCAGATAGCTACAATCTGATAGTGGCCGTCCTGTATTATCTCCTGCTGGTCATCAACCGTGAATATGCTTCGGCCTACCGCCTGCCGGTCGACGTACCCAAGAACCATTACGCCTATCAGTTCAAGGACCTGCTCGAACGGCATATCTACGACGTGCAGCGGGTTGCCGAATATGCCGAGATGATGCACGTCAGCCGCGTTACCCTGAACAATGCAGTGGTGGCCCAGTTCGGTGTTTCTGCCAACCACCTGCTGAAACAAC
>CATXSD010000087.1 GCA_958402075.1 Mediterranea massiliensis
ACACATTATAATATTACACGCGGGCGCAATGCGCGCGCGTTACAATTACAGTTACAGAAAGGAAAACGGTGACTTACAATCAAGAAAGCAATGCTTTGGCAAGGGGAAAATAACGTGCAAGAACTACAGAGAGAATGTACACAAGAAAAAAGGAGGATGTGCAAGAACTACAGGGAGGATGTGCACAAACGGAAAGGAGGATGTGCACAAGGCCGAAAGAGAAGATACACAAGCCCCCAGCAAAACACAAAAAGTAGAAAATGACATCAAAACTCCTCCTGAAGAAAAGAAATGTTCATTCTATAAAGCAAAAGCTAACAGAATATTTTCCAGAAGGTTTTGGATTTTGTATCTTTGTCCACCAAACTTTTATTTTTTATCTGTTAAACACCATGAAAAAGCTATTCGTACCATTCGTGGCATGCGTTCTTGCCGCATGTAGCTCCAACGAACAGCAGGCCACGTCGTATGACGTCATTCCGCTGCCGCAAGAAATTACCCTCTCGCAAGAGAGTCCGTTCAAACTGAGCAAGAGCACCGTCATCGCCTACCCCAAAGACAATGACCTGCTGAAGCGCAATGCTGAATTCCTCGCCGGATACATCGCAGAGGCTACAGGCTACACACTGAAAACCCAAGCCATCGAAAACGACGAAAAACCAAGTAAGGCCATTGTCCTCGGACTCGATTCGAGCATCGCCAATGCTGAAGGCTACCGCCTGACGACCCAAGCAGACGGCATCAGCATCTGCGGACAGACGGCCAACGGCGTATTCTACGGCATCCAGACGCTCCGCAAGTCCATCCCCGCCCAGGCACAAGATGCAGCCATCCTGCTGCCCGCCGGTCAGGTAGAAGACCAGCCACGTTTCAGCTACCGAGGCATGCACCTCGACGTAGGACGCCACTTCTTCCCTGTAGAATTCATCAAGGAATACATCGACCTGCTGGCCCTGCACAACATGAACACATTCCACTGGCATCTGACTGAGGACCAAGGCTGGAGAATCGAAATCAAGAAATATCCGAAGCTGACTGAAATCGGCTCCATCCGCCAGCGTACAGTGATCGGCCACAACTCGGGCGAATACGACAACACGCCTTATGGCGGCTTCTATACACAGGACGAGGCCCGCGAAATCGTGAAATATGCACAGGAACGCTACATCACCGTCATTCCCGAAATCGACCTGCCCGGCCACATGCTCGCCGCGCTGGCTGCCTATCCCGAACTGGGTTGTACGGGCGGCCCGTATGAAGTCTGCCCGGAGTGGGGCGTATTCGAGGACGTGCTTTGCATCGGCAACGAAAAGACAATCCCGTTCCTCGAAGACATCATGACCGAAATCATGGACATCTTCCCCTCGAAGTACATCCACATCGGAGGTGACGAAGCGCCGCGTACCCGTTGGCAGAAATGCCCGAAGTGCCAGGCCCTCATCAAGAAGGAGGGGTTGAAGGCCGACAAGAACCACACGGCCGAAGACCGCCTGCAAAGCTATTGCACGGCACAAATCGAGAAATTCCTCAACGCCCACGGACGACAGATCATCGGATGGGACGAGATATTGGAAGGCGACCTGGCACCCAACGCCACCGTCATGTCATGGCGCGGATCGGCCGGAGGTATCAAGGCTGCACAGATGGGACACGATGTCATCATGACACCCAACACCTACTGCTACTTCGACTACTTCCAGAGCAAGGACAAGGAAAACGAACCGTATGACGCTATCGGCGGTTACCTGCCTGTAGAACAGGTTTATAGCCTCAACCCCACCGAAGGCCTCAACGAAGAACAAGCCAAATATATCCTGGGCGCACAGGCCAACGTATGGACCGAATACATGACCTCGACCCAGCAGGTGGAATACATGATTCTGCCGCGTATGGCCGCATTGGCTGAAGTACAATGGACCGAGCCGAGCAAGAAAGAATACAACAACTTCCTGCAACGCCTCAACTCACTGGCCAAAATCTACGACCGCGACGGACTGAACTACGCCAAGCACGTATTCACCGCTCCTGCCGACTCCGTACAAGCCCAATAATCTCAGAACTGGAAATAGATGAAAGGCTGCACATCGGCACTCTTCATCTGAATAACCAAGTAAATGAGGGCAACCAGCAATACCGCCTTTCCCACCAGGGGGAGGCGGATTATTGTTTTTGTGCATCCCCTCTCCCAACTGTCAGGCACAAAATGGAGCACATACCCCAACGCCATCAGGGCAAACACTTCCCAATAACCTACAATGAGCTGTGGAAAGAGTTGCGGGCGGAAGGCCGTACCAATCTGCTTCAACATGGCAACCGCCGACGAGAACTCCGCATGACGGAAGAATATCCAACAGAAACAAACGAAATGGAAGGTAACCAATATGCCAAGAAAACGACGGATACCCTGTGGACGCTTACCTTTCGGACGACCAGTCAGTGCCATCCAGAACTTATGAAAGGCCAGTGCCACTCCGTGCATCACGCCCCACAACACAAAATTCCATGATGCGCCATGCCACAAACCACCCAAAAACATGGTGATAATCAAGTTGATATATTGTCTGAATTTCCCCTTGCGATTGCCTCCCAACGAAATGTAAAGATAGTCGCGCAACCAGCTGGAAAGGGAAATGTGCCAACGCCTCCAGAATTCCGTAATCGAAGCCGACTTGTAGGGCGAATCGAAGTTGATATTGAAATGGAAACCCAGCAACAGAGCAATGCCAATTGCCATGTCACTATAGCCCGAAAAGTCGCAATAGATCTGCAAAGCATATCCGTAGACAGCCATCAGATTCTCCACGCCCGAATAGAGAGCCGGATTGTCGAACACCCGCTCCACAAAATTCACACTGATATAGTCGGAAATAATAGCTTTCTTGAACAATCCAGCCATAATCAGGAATACACCCCGGCCAAACATCTCATTTGAAACAAACAGCGGCCGACGAATCTGCGGAATGAAGTCGCGTGCGCGTACAATAGGTCCAGCTACCAGCTGAGGAAAGAATGATACATAAAACGCATAGTCGAGCAAGTTGTGGAGCGGTGTAATTTCCTTACGATAAACATCAATCGTATAACTCAACGACTGGAAAGTAAAGAACGAGATACCTACCGGCAAAAAGATATCCAGCGGTTCGAAACTTCCTCCCGTAAACGAAGCCCAACACTCGCCGAAGAAATTGGTATACTTGAAGTAACAGAGCAAGCCCAAATTGATTGTCAGACTCAGCGCGACCCATAACTTCCGCTTCCATTTCATTACAGTTTTCTCCATAGAGCGGGCTATTAGAAAGTCACTGACCGTCACCAATGCCAACAAGAAAAAATACGTACCACTGCTCTTGTAATAGAAATAGTAGGAAAACAACGTGACAAACAGCAGACGAGCGGTAGTGCGCCTCTGCAGAAGCAGATATACAGCCACAAAGGCAGCAAACAGCCAGAGGAACAGACCACTGCTGAAAATCATAGGCGCCTGCGGATCGTATGTCAGGACATCACGCAGACGGGAGAAGTCGAGGTCAAGGTAGGTTCCTATCATATCCATATTCCACATAGTCATTATAGGCTTTCAACAACGCTTCGCAAAGCGATCTTCCCTGCAAGGCATATCCGGCCGGCAGGTAATGGACATGGTCGGGCCGCATCAACCCGGCTTCCTGCCAATTCAGGCACGCACGCGAAGCCCCTCCTACCGTATTGTACAGATCCCAGACGGCCAGTCCGTTGGCATCGGCATAGCGCACGATGGTACGTGCCGCAGCCTCCGTCCGGGGATTGATGCGGTACGTGCGCCTCCGTCCCCGCCCCAGTCGCTCGTACGAACCGGGAGGAGTGGTCATCAGTATCGGTGTGTCGGGCAGATATTCACGAAGCATGCGCACCAGTTCGTCCATCTGACGGTAGTGCGCATCAGTATTGTAACGGTAATTGTGACTCTCGTTGGTTCCGAACGAAAGGATAAGCAGGTCGGGCTTCATGGCCGCAATGGCCTTGACCCGATCGTCGCGGGTAAAGGTGAAGCAAAAAGCACCGTTGATACCGAAATCACAATAGGAAAGCCGTGGGAATACCTCCCGCAGCAACGCACCGACCGTATCGGGAAAAATATGGCCGCGCACATGGCTGTCGCCCACATGCACTACTCGGACAGTATCCGAATCGCTTCCCAGCCGCATCAGCCGCAGTTTCTCCCAAAAAGGATGAAGCACGCCGAGATTATCAGTCAGCACACTGGCCTGTACCCGGCGGAAAGCAGCCGGCCAGCACACATGACAGACCGACACCGTATCCGTACGATGGGCGACGAGCGGAAGCGTATCAGCCGCCAGCATCGCCTGCCCCACCGGCGGACGGACGGGTAAAGCATCCTGGGCCTCCGCTAAGAACGTTCCTTCCCACGCCAGGCATAAGACGCAAAGAATTCTCCCCAGCATTCTGTATAATATTTTCAACTCAAGGTTCCGACTCATAGGCACGCCTCCTGTCATATTGTTCCTTACCGTAAATCAACGCCTCATAGAGCAGACCCGCCAGCCGCTTTCCACCGCGGAAGTTGATATGTGTATAGTCGAGATTGGCCTGCGAAGGCTTGGCCTCCACCAGTTTCACCATACTGCCGTCTCCTCCCATTGCTTCGAACAAATTCCAAAATGCCACTCCGTTATCGGCCGCCAGACGCTGCTGATACCGCACCAGGTTCTTAATGCCAGGCATAGTCCTCAGATTGCCCTCCTCCGTCTTATAGTCGCGGTCGCCTACGCTCACCACCAGAATACCGGCCTGCGGGAAGGCTTCCTTCAGATGCTGCAACGTGGTTGTCATCCCACTCATGTAATGGCTGTAGTCCCGCCCACGTTCAGTCGCCACGTTCAGTCCATACTGCAGGACAATGAGGTCGTAAGGACGAAAATCGTTAAAATCTTTCAATGTCTGTACAGGAATAGATCGTAATGACAAGCCCGAACTGCCACGCATGGAAAAGTTGTCGACGGTAATGCCCGAAAGCCCGTCCATCGCCACGCCGAAGAAGACGGCCGAATCGCCCTCCGTCACCGTCCAGCGAGCAGAGCCGATACGCCCCTCCATCATCCATTCATGCACACGGATGTCAGGGTCAAAACTGCGATTGGCCACTACTTCCCCATTCATTTCCAACGAAAGCCCTACCTTCCCCGCATTACGAAAAAAGATACTGACCGTCTGACAGGTATCAAGCCGCGAAGCATACTTCCGCTGCCCGCGAACCTCCACATAAGCCCCCGGACGGGGCAAGAAATAATGTCCCGAAAGCCCTTGTTCGTCCCGATGAAAACCCACGGAATCCATGGCCGAATGACTGCTCCACCCTCCGAAGCGGTGACCAACCGTCGGACGGAAACCGCTGACAGCCGATGTAACGGGAACAAATCCCACGCCACAGCCTCCGTATCTTTCCTGAAGCATCTCGCGTAAATCAGCCGTCAGGATATCAGCTTCAATGAACGAATCGCCGAAGTAAGCAATACGTACCGGCCTCGGACGGACAGCCAGTTCGTCCAGTGCCCGATAAAATGCTTCCATTCCACGACAAGTGCTGTCGCTGTAGTCTTCAATGCATACTTTTCCTGCCGGACAAGTATCGACAAAGGCCGGCTTGACAGGCGGAAGCAACACCTCTACCGAATCGGGTTCCTCGACCAGAGGTTGCAAAGGACGTACGTCGCCCAAGAGGTCGACACGCCTCAACACATGGTCGCCCAGCCTGACAGCAGGCAATCCGTGCATCAGCAACAGAACCACCACGACCAGCCATACCAGCCAGCCCACCTTATTCAATGCATTTTTCTCCATATCGCAGCTCACTTCCTCACCGAAGCACGGTACTCACGGATGAAGTTTTCCAACTCCTGTGCTCCCTTTTCGGTAGAAATGCCACGAAGATAAGTAAACATAATGGATTCGTAAACGTCCAGAAAGGAATATTTCTCGCAAATATTGCTATTTATCAGCAGATCAAGCTGTTCATGGACCAGCAGGTTGACGATGGCAAAGTTGATGTCGTCACGGAAAATACCCTGCTTCACCCCCTCCTTAAAGAAGTTGACCACCTCTGCCGAGTCGCGGTTCTTGTCGTTCTTGAGCAATTCGTAGGCCTTGGGGTACTTCTTGATGTCTTCGAAAAAACTCTTGTGGGTGGTATGAAACTTCTCGATGCTGCGCAGATAGAGCTTGAGCAGCACTTCGAGCACATGAGCCGACTGCCCCAGAATGGTACGGATATACTCGTTCGTCTCCTGCCGTTCCTTGCGGATGCAGTCTTCCAGCAACATCTCCTTGTTGGCAAACACTTCGTAGAGCGTACGCTTGGAGATGCCCATCGATGCGGCAATGTCGTCCATCGTGATGCATTTGATACCATGGGTCTTGAATGCCTGCATCGCTCTCTCTATAATCTGTTCTTTCAGTTCAACACGCGAGGTTGAACGCTTTGTATTTTCACTCATTCTCAATAGATTATCATTCGACTCACTTGCCTGAGGCCTAAATTCGCTACAAATATAAAAAAAGGAAACTCAATTTTTGCATCGAGTTTCCTTTCTTTTCACCGGGTTTTAATAAAAATTACAATTCATCGTTAATAATCGAACTTCATGCGGTTGAGAAAAGCCACCGTCTTGTGGATTTCCTTGTACATCACGATGTCTTCCCGCACGAAAGGCACTTCTTTCCGATAGGCATGCAGGAAGCGTTCGAGCACGGGCGAAGTTTTGGCCGGACGGCGGAAGTCGATGCCCTGGGCAGCGTTCATCAGCTCGATGGCCAGGATGTGTTCCAGGTTGTCCATCACGCGGTAGAGCTTGGTGGCGGCATTGGCCCCCATACTGACGTGGTCTTCCTGGCCGTTGCTCGACACGATGGAATCGCTGCTGGCGGCATAGCAGTACATCTTGTTCTGGCTCACCATCGAAGCGGCGGCATACTGCGGTATCATGAAGCCCGAGTTCAGTCCCGGATTGGCCACCAGAAATTCGGGCAGACCGCGCAGGCCCATGATGAGTTGCGCCACGCGCCGTTCGGAGATGTTGCCCAGTTCGGCCAGGGCGATGCACAGGAAGTCGTAGGCAATGGCCAGCGGCTGTCCGTGGAAGTTACCGCCCGAGATGATGAGGTCTTCGTCGGGGAAGATGGTGGGGTTGTCGGTGACGGAATTGATTTCGGTGAACAGCACCGATGCCACGTAGCGGATGGCATCTTTCGTGGCTCCATGCACCTGCGGAATGCAGCGGAAGGAATAAGGATCCTGCACATGCTGCTTGGGGCGAGCTATCAGCTCACTGCCTTCCAGCAGTTTGCGGAAAGCGGCACCCGTCTCGATCTGTCCCCGGTGGGGACGTATCTGCTGGATGCAGTCCATGAAGGGGTCGATGCGGCCGTCAAAGGCTTCGAGCGACAGGGCGGCAATCAGGTCGGCCCGCCGCGAGAGGCGCTGTGCCTTGAGGATGGCAAACACGCCATTGGCACTCATGAACTGGGTACCGTTGAGCAAAGCCAGTCCTTCCTTGCTCTTCAGCTTGACAGGCTCCCAGCCGAACTCATCGAGCACACTGATGGCCTCGCACTTCTTTCCCTTGTAGTAGACGTCGCCCACGCCGATGAGGGGCAGGAAGAGGTTGGCCAGCGGAGCGAGGTCGCCCGAAGCACCCAGCGAACCGCGGTCGTAGACAATGGGAAGGACATCGTTGTTGAAGAAGTCGAGGATGCGCTGCACGGTGATGACCTGCACACCGCTGTGACCCAGCGACAGGGCATGGGCCTTGAGGAGCATCATCAGCTTGACGATGACGGGCTTGATTTCCTCGCCCACACTGCAGGCATGGCTCTTGATGAGGTTTTCCTGCAGGGTTTCGAGCTCGTCGGGCGAGATATTCTTGTTGCACAACGAACCGAAGCCGGTGGTGATGCCATACAGCGGGACATCGGACTCGGCAATCTTCCGGTCCAGATAGTCGCGGCAGCGCTGGATGCGTTCGCGGGCCTCGGGAGCCAGCTCCAGCTTGATGTTTTCGTTGATGATGCGTTCGAGGAGGTCGAAGGTCAGCTCGCCCGAACCTATCTGATAGACATTCCTGCTCATACGCGTAATTCTTGGGTGATGGATTCCAGCAAACGGGCTTCTTCGTCGCAGGCTTTCCGCTCGAGGTCGTCGGCCTCGGCCTGCAGGGCAGCCACAAACTCCTTGTCTTTCAGCGAGCCCAGATTGATGCGGACGTTGAGCAACGCGCCCAACACCGCATTGCGGGCAGACATCATGGCCACACAGGCATCGGTCACGGCATTGCGGTTGCCGTTGCGGGCCACGTAGGCCAGGGCGGGCATCAGGGCAAAGGCCTTGCGGGCCACTTCCATCGGCACCAGGGCCGCCTGTCGGGTAGCCTCCTGGATGGCCGCACTGCGGGCCGCCTTTTCTTCGTCGGTAGCCTTGGGCATCTTGAAGCAGGCAAATACGCGGTCGTAGGCCTCGGAGTCGCGGTCGATGTCGGCCGTAAAGCCTTCACGCGCGGCAGAGAGGTCGGCCGCCACACGCTCCATCTCGGCCCAGCTGGCTTCGTAGTTCTTCTTGCCCACGGTGAGCCGGGCCACCATGGCTCCCAAGGCCGAGGCCAATGCGCCACTCAAGGCGGCCACACTGCCGCCCCCGGGTACGGGGTCGCTGCCCGCCACTTTATCCAAAAAATCGGTTACTTTCAGTTCTGTCAACATGGTATTACATTTTTATTAAGGGTGATACAATCATAAAATCAGTTCCATCCGTCAGGCAATGGGCCAGATGACCCCTTCCTTGATGGTGGTATAGACGCAGTTCATGCCCACATAGTAGGGCAGGAAGTGATAGTTGTCCGTATCGAGCACGGCAAAGTCGCCCTTCTTGCCCACCTCGATGCTGCCGATGCGGTCGGCCCGGTTCAGTGCCGCCGCGCCGTTCAGCGTCAGGGCAGTGATGGCCTCCTCCACGGACATCTGCATGTAGATGCAGGCCAGGGCAAAGGTCAGCGGGATGGAGCCGGAGAAACAGCTGCCGGGATTCAGGTCGGTGGCCAGGGCCACGGCACAGCCGGCGTCAATCATCTGCCGGGCACGGGCATAAGGCTCGCGCAGGGCGAAAGCCGTCAGCGGCAGCAGCGTGGCCACCACGCCCCGCGAGGCCATCGCCTCGATGTCGGCGTCGGAGGCATGGAGCAGGTGGTCGGCCGAAACGGCTCCCAGCTCGGCAGCCAGACCGGCTCCGCCCAGGGGAACAATCTCGTCGGCATGCAGTTTCAGGGCCAGGCCCTGTTCGCGGGCGGCCAGCAACAGGCGACGCGACTGTTCGAGGGAGAAGACGCCCTCCTCGCAGAACACGTCGCAGAACTCGGCCAGCCCGTTCTTCACCACACAGGGCAGGACCTCGCGCATCAGGAAGTCCACATAGTCGTCCGTCCGCCCCGCATACTCCACAGGCACGGCATGGGCGCCCAGGAAGGTGGGCACCACGTCCACCCGCCGGTGCTCGTCACGCGCCAGACTCTGCATCACCTTCAGTTGGAGTAGTTCGGTGGGCTTGTCGAGCCCGTAGCCGCTCTTCCCCTCGACGGTGGTGACACCCATGGCCGACATGCGCTTCAGAAAGTCCTCGGCACGGGCACGCAGGCGGATGAAGTTGCTGGCGCGGGTAGCCTTCACGGTGCTGACGATGCCGCCGCCCCGCTGCATGATGCTCATATAACTCTCTCCCCTGAGCCGCCAGGAGAATTCCTCGGCCCGCTCGCCGCCGAACACGAAGTGGGTGTGCGAATCCACAAAGCCGGGCAGCACACACCGTCCGCGGGCATTGTAGTGCCAATAGTGCTGGTAATAGCCGTCACGGCTCTCGCCACGGTTGGACCCCACGTAAGTGATGAGGCCGTCCGTCACTTCGACCGTCGCATTCTCCAGCACCTGCACTTCCGCCATCTCCCGGCCTTTCCGGGCCGAGAAACCGGTCGGGGTGACCACACGGGCATTGAATATAATCAGGTTTTCTGCCATAGCCTTCCTCCGTCATTCTTCCATGATCCGGGCTTCCAGCACCTGGCGCAGGGAGAAGTTCTCCAGTCCGAGGTAATAGGAAGCGGTGTCTATCAGCGCCTCCATCGGCACCAGGCCGATGATTTCACTGCCCACGATGCTCACGCCGTAGCGGCGGGCCTCGATGCGCACCAGCTCGAAGGCACGGTAGAGAGCCGTGCGGGTATAGTCGGTCATGTTGATGGACACCTGCGTGATGCCGCGGTCCTTCAGTTCCACGCCCATGGCCTTGCAGTAGCGCAGGCCGCCGCCGATGAAGCGGATCTTCTTGGCGATGTCGTGGGCTATCTCCAGGCTGGGTGTCGAGAGGTTGATGTTGTAGGCCACCAGCGGCATGCGGGCTCCGATGGCCACGGTACCGGCCGTCGGATGGCGTTCGGCAGGGCCGAAGTCGGGCCTCCACTCGGGCTGGTGTATCTTCTCGGCCATGCCTTCGAATTCGCCCTTGCGGATGGCGGCCAGGTTTTCCCGGTGGGGAGCCGTGGCCGACTTTTCGTAGAGGAACACGGGCAGGCCGTACCGCCAGGGCACTTCCTCGCCCACGTCCCGCGACAGGGCAAT
>CATXSD010000088.1 GCA_958402075.1 Mediterranea massiliensis
CCCGGCCTTGAGCCGGGATCCAGGACTCACACCGCAAGGATATGGATCCCGCATCAAGTGCGGGATGACAAGAACTGCGTCAAGGCAAAAGAAAAGTACACATCCACTACCGTAGCGCAGCCCGGACCTCCCTCTGTCACCCTGAACGTAGTGAAGGATCTCCTCCGCTCCGTCATCCCGGCCTTGAGCCGGGATCCAGGACTCACACCGCAAGGATATGGATCCCGCATCGAGTGCGGGATGACAAGAACTGCGTCAAGGCAAAAGAAAAGTACAACACGTTCTCATTCCATTTTCAACTCTTCCCGCAGGAACTTCGGCGTATATCCCTTGCCGCTCATCGCCACTTCCTCGGGCGTGCCGCAGGACAGGACCTCTCCCCCGCCCTTGCCGCCTTCGGGCCCCATATCGATGATGTAGTCCGCCATCTTGATGACGTCCAGATTATGCTCGATGACAATCACCGTATTGCCCTTGTCCACCAGACGTTCGAGGACGTTCATCAGCACGCGGATATCCTCGAAATGGAGGCCGGTCGTAGGCTCGTCCAGGATATAGAGCGTCTTGCCCGTATCGCGCTTGGACAACTCCGTAGCCAGCTTGACGCGCTGGCTCTCGCCGCCCGAGAGCGTAGTGCTGGACTGTCCCAGCTTGATGTAACCCAGACCCACGTCCTGGATGACCTTGATCTTGTTCAATATCTGCGGCACGTTCTCAAAGAACTCCACCGCCCGGTTGATGGTCATGTCGAGCACGTCGGCTATGGACTTGCCCTTATAGCGCACTTCCAGTGTCTCGCGGTTGTAGCGCTTGCCGTGACACACCTCGCACGGCACGTACACATCCGGCAGGAAGTTCATCTCGATGGTCTTGTAACCGTTGCCTTGACAGGCCTCGCAGCGGCCTCCGCTCACGTTGAACGAGAAACGTCCGGGCTTGTAGCCGCGTATCTTCGCTTCAGGCAGCCCCACAAACAGGTTGCGGATGTCGCTGAACACACCCGTATAGGTGGCCGGATTGGATCGCGGCGTGCGTCCCAGGGGCGACTGGTCCACGTTCACCACCTTGTCGATGTACTCCAGTCCCTCGATGCTGTCATAGGGCAGCGGGTCCTGCAACGAGCGGTAGAACTTCTGCGACAGGATGGGTTGCAGCGTTTCGTTGATGAGGGTCGACTTGCCGCTGCCCGACACGCCCGTCACACAGATGAGCTTGCCCAGCGGAAACTCCACATCGACATTCTTCAGGTTGTTGCCCCGGGCTCCTCGCAGCCACAGGCTGTGTCCGTTGCCCTTCCGGCGCTCCTTGGGCACCTCGATGGCCTGTTCGCCGTTCAGGTATTGCGAAGTCAGCGTATGCGTTTGCAACATCTCCCGCGGCGTGCCGGCAAACACCACGTTTCCTCCCAGCCGTCCGGCCTTCGGGCCCATGTCTATCACATAGTCGGCCGCCAGCATCATGTCCTTGTCGTGCTCCACCACAATCACCGTGTTGCCGATATCTCTCAGCTCCTTCAGCGAATGGATCAGGCGCAGGTTGTCGCGCTGGTGCAGTCCGATGCTCGGCTCGTCCAGGATGTACAGCACGTTCACCAGCTGCGACCCGATCTGGGTGGCCAGTCGGATGCGCTGGCTCTCACCGCCCGACAGGCTCACCGAACTGCGGTCCAGCGACAGGTAGTCCAGTCCCACGTCCAGCAGGAACTTCAGCCGGGTGCGTATTTCCTTCAATATCTCTGCGGCTATCTGCCGTTGCTTGTTGCTCAGATGCTCCTCCACATGCGACAGCCATTCGTACAGCTCGCTGATGTCCATCGTGGCCAGCTGCTGGATGTTCTTGTCATGGATGCGGTAGGACAAGGCCTCACGGTTCAGCTTGGCTCCGTGACACTCCGGACAGGTGGCGGTGCGGGCAAACTGCTCGGCCCACTTCTGTGCCGTGGCCGAAGCGTCGCGGTCCTGCAGCATCTGGATGTATTTCACCACGCCTTCGTACGTCACGAAGTAGTCCGACGACGTACCCACCAGCTGGCTCTTGATCTTCAGCCGTTCGTCCGAGCCGTAGAGTATTTCGTCTATCGCCTCGTCGGGCAGTTCCTTGACGGGTGTCTTCAGGTTGGCGTCATACTTCTCCAGCAACGCCTCTATCTGCCAGAATATCATGCTGTTCTTGTACTTGCCCAGCGGAACCACCGCTCCGTTGTACACCGACAGCTCGCGGTCGGGAATCACCTTGTCGATGTCTATCTGGTTCACCACGCCCAACCCCTTGCACTTTGGACAGGCACCTTGCGGAGAGTTAAACGAGAAGTTGTGCGGCGCCGGTTCCTTGTACGACAGGCCCGTCACGGGGCACATCAGCCGCTTGCTGTAGTGGCGTACGCTTTCCGTCTGCGCGTCCAGTATCATCATCAGTCCGTCGCCCTGGCGCATGGCCGTAGCCACGCTGTTCTTCAGCCGGGTGTCATCCTTATCGGCCACCACCAGCTTGTCGATGACCACCTCCACATCGTGGTTTTTGTAGCGGTCCAGCTTCATGCCCGGCAGGGCCTCCTTCAGCTCGCCGTCCACCCGCACGTACAGGTAACCCTTCTTCCTCACCTGCTCGAACAGCTCCTTGTAGTGTCCCTTTCGGTTGCGCACCAGCGGGGCCAGCAGGTAGATGCGCTTGCCCTTGTAGTCCCTCAGGATGAGGTCCAGAATCTGTTCTTCGGTGTACTTCACCATCTTCTCGCCGCTCAGGTACGAGTAGGCCTCCCCGGCCCTTGCATAGAGCAGACGCAGGAAGTCGTAAATCTCGGTCGTGGTACCCACCGTAGAACGCGGGTTCTTGTTCGTCGTCTTCTGTTCGATGGAGATCACCGGGCTCAGTCCCGTAATCTTGTCCACGTCCGGCCGTTCCAGGTTGCCCAGGAAGTTACGTGCATAGGCCGAGAACGTCTCGATGTAGCGCCGCTGCCCTTCGGCAAAGAGCGTGTCGAAGGCCAGCGACGACTTTCCGCTGCCGCTCAGGCCGGTAATCACCGTCAGGCTGTTCCGCGGAATCTGCACGTCGATGTTCTTCAGGTTGTGCACCCGTGCGCCATAGACGTTGATATATTCGTTTTCTTCTGTTTGTTGCATATCTTCGGCATTTTTTCAAATCGCAAAAATAAGGGTTTCTCGGCGAAAAACAGCCGCTCCGGCGTTTTTTTCGGATTTCAGGGGGTGAATATTATTTCTTAACTCAAACCTTTGGATGAAATGCGACATTATTGCTACCTTTGCAGCTACTTTGGGAATAATTTAATTGTAGAAACCAAACGGACCGAATCGAATGAAAGCATTAAAACGCACCGTCTTTTCCCTGTTGCTGGCCGCCACGTGGGGCCTGAACCTCTTCGCACAGGAGAACCAGACCTATTTTCTGCATACCATTGAGAAAGGGCAAAGCCTCTATTCCATCGCCAGCATGTACGGCGTCAGCCAGGCCGACATCGTCCGCCTGAACCCCGGCAGCGATGAAAAGATATACGTCGGACGCACCCTGCGCATCCCGCGCCAGGAAGAAAGCCGGACCCAGGAAACCTACCACACCATCGTCGCCGGAGAAACGCTCTACCGCCTCAGTGTGAACTATGGCATCAGCGTACAAGCCATCTGCGCCGCCAACCCCGGTCTCGATGCTCGGAACTTCCGTACCGGCCAGGTCATCCGCATTCCGGCCAAGACCGATGACAATACCCTGACCACGTCTGCCCCGACCTCCCAGCCACAGCAGCCGCAGCAGTCCCGTGAACTCCGTCCCAACTGCCGCGACATGCACAAGGTGAAGCGCAAGGAGACGGTCTACAGCATCAGCCGCGAATACGGCATCACCGAAGCCGAACTCATTGCTGCCAACCCCGAACTGAAAGGCGACAACAAGCTCAAGCGCGGCAGCTTCCTCTGCATCCCCTATCCCGAAGAAACTTCGACGCCTTCCACTCCAGCTCCGCAGGCCGCTCCCAGCAACGACGAGCTCTTCCGGGAGAACAGCGGCGAGGCCCGCCAGTACAAGACCCTCAAGGCAGCCGTCATCCTGCCCATCCTGCCCGAAGGTGCCCAGCGCAACGAGTCGTCCCGCATGGTGGAATACTACGAAGGCTTCCTCATGGCCGTCGACAGCCTGAAGCGTTCCGGTGTTTCCGTCGACCTCTATACCTACAATTCCGGTCCCGAAAAGGCCTCCCTGCAGAGCATTCTGGCCCGTCGCGAGATGCAGGACGTCCACATCATCTTCGGTCCGCTCTACCAGGAGCACATCGCTCCGCTGGCCGCGTTTGCCAAGAAGAAAGGCATTCGCCTCGTCATCCCCTTCACGTCGAAGGACAACTCCGTGTTCCGCAATCCCTATATCTATCAGGTCAACACGCCGCAGTCCTACCTCTATTCCGAAGTCTACGACCACTTCACCCGCATTTTCCGCCGTCCCAATGTCATCTTCATCGACACCCGCGACAGCGGCCGCAAGGAGAAGACCGAATTCATCCAGGGCCTGAAGGACGAGCTGAAGAGCCGTTCCATCCCGATGGTTACCCTGAGCGACACCGTCACCTCTCCGTCACTCGGTGCCGCCCTGCGTCCCGGCTACGAGAACATCTTCATTCCGACGTCGGGCAGCAACGTGGCGCTCATCAAGCTGCTTCCGCAGCTCACACTCACCGTCCGCCAGCATCCCGAGGCCGAATGCCGTCTCTTCGGCTACCCCGAATGGCAGACCTACACCAAAGATCATCTCGAGTCGTTCTTCGAACTCGACACCTATATCTACTCGTCGTTCTACACCAACAACCTGCTCCCCACGGCCGTCAGCTTCACCAACAGCTACCGCCGCTGGTTCGGCAAGGACATGGAAGAGCGCTATCCCAAGTACGGCATGCTGGGCTTCGACACCGGCTACTACTTCCTCAAGGGCCTGTCCCGCTACGGTTCCGAGTTCGAAGAAAACATCTCCGGCTTCCAGACCGTCCCCATCCAGACCGGCTTCAAGTTCCAGCGTGTCAACAACTGGGGCGGCTTCATCAACCGCAAGGTGTTCTTCGTCCGCTTCTCCAGGGAGTACGAGGTGGTCAAGCTGGACTTTGATTGATAGAGAAATGAGAATGGAAAATTGAGAATGGAACGTTACCGAATGAAACTGAAAACCCTACTTCCCGCCACCCTGCTGCTGTCCGCCCTGGCTGCTCCCCTGCATGCCCAGATGGGCGAACAACGCTATAACTTCACCGTCGGCATCAACGGCGGCGTCAACCTCAACAGCGTCAGCTTCTCGCCCAGCATCCAGCAGAAGAACCTGATGGGCCCCACAGGCGGCATCACGCTGCGCTACGTCTCCGAGCGTTTCTTCCGCATGATCTGCGGCGTACAGCTCGAGGTCAACTATTCGCAGCACGGCTGGGACGAATACTACCAGGACTATCCCGAACTGCAATACACCCGCAAGATGAACTATGTCGAACTGCCCTTCCTGGCCCACCTGGCCTTCGGTAAAGAAGGTCACGGCATGCAGTTCTTCCTCAACGCCGGCCCCCAGATAGGCTTCTTCCTCAACGAGAGCCACACCCAGAGCGGTCCGTGGGAAGACTACTCCGGCTTCACCGTCGAGCAGCACGACATGCCTGTCGAGAACAAGTTCGATTACGGCATCACTGCCGGAGTCGGTGTCGAGCTCCGCACCAAGATTGGCCATTTCCAGGTCGAAGGACGCTACTACTACGCCCTCTCCGACTTCTACCACACCACGAAGAAAGACTACTTCGCCCGTGCCGCCCACGGCGTCATCGGCATCAAGATGGCCTACCTGTTCGACATCACCAAGTGACCTCTCTCCCGGGGGACACGCTTCCCCCCGGCAAAAAAATATTCAGGCACGGATTACGCGGAATGTTCACATCGACCTCCTTTCGGTCAGTGTATTCGCGTAAACCGTGCCTGAAAACGTTATAGGCACGCCTTCTGTCGCCTCTTAGCGCGAAGGACGCAGTCTGTCGGCCGCCTTCACCATCACCTCGTCCCGGTAGATGGCACGGAAAGCCAGATAATTCAAAATGATGCACACGGCAGGCAGACACAAGGCCCATCCCACCTGAAAGCCCGCCACGTCCAGACGGTCCTTCAATACATACCAGAATACGCCGAACACCACGTAATACCCAATCAGCAGCACACTGTTGAAGATGGTCATACGCACCTGCAACATGCGGTTGCGGAACAGGAAGATGGTGCCGAACGCCACGATGGCACTCAGCAGCAGGAGGCCGAAGACACCCCATGTCGACTGGAAGCCACCGTCGGCCAGCGTCACGCCCAGCGGCTTGAACGCCAGCGTATTCACTCCGTCGGCAGCGATAAAGTGTCCGGCAGGCAGGCACATGGCCACTACCAGCAACACCGTCACCACCAGGAGATATACCGATTGGATGCGCTGTATCATTACTGCAGTTTTTCTTTTTCCTTGGCCGGATTGCGGTAGTACACCTTTCCTTCGATGTATTCCTGCGTAGCAATCAACGTCGGTTTCGGAAGTTTCTCATAATAGCGCGAAATCTCTATCTGCTCACGGTTCTCGAACACCTCTTCCAGGTTGTCGTTGTAGGAAGCAAATTCAGCCAGCTTCTTCGACAGATCGTTCTTGATTTCCACACTGATCTGGTTGGCGCGCTTGCCGATGATAGCCACTGTTTCATAGATGTTGCCCGTGTCTTCACACAGCTCCATCAAGTCGCGTGTTACGGTTGTTGTAGGAGCATTGGTTTTTCTGTAATCCATAAATTTCTATCTATTATATATTTAATAATTTCCTTTGGTAGTTAAGAAGTTACAGAAGTTATCACTTCGCTGCGCTCCGTTAGAAGTTAAGCCAATAGTCCTGCAACAGGAAACCGGTTGTCTTTCTATCGGCCTTTAACTTCTTAGCCCGCTCTGCGGGCGATTAACTCCTTCAGTTCTTTAACTCCTGTAAGGGTATGTCAAAAGGAGAAAGGGCTATCACTTTGTCATTCTGAACGTAGTGAAGAATCTCGTAATCAACTGCTTATGTATTGAGATCCTTCACTACGTTCAGGATGACATTGCGTTTTGATTACACTTCTCTATTTTGACACACGCTTGAGTTATATATTCACGTTCACTCTTCTGTTTCTTCTGCATTCTCTTCGTCCGTACCGCCTTCGCCAAGCACATTCTGCGCTTTCTGGAAGATGCGGTCAGCCTCCTTGATGTATTTGCTCTCCGGAAATTCGTTCTTGAAGGCATAATACTCGTCTATCGTCTCGCGGTAGCGTTCCGGCTTTCTCTCGTCCACGCTGTAGAAGGCCAACTCATATTTGGCACGCAGGATCAGGATGGACAGGTCTTCACGCAGATTGGTGTACGGATAGTCGTTCAGGGCATTCTGTGCCGTGATGACGCACGACTGGTAGTTGTTGCCCAGGTAGTTTCCCAGGTTGTAATACAGCTTGGCAGACAGATATTCCTTCATCACCAGCTTGTCCTGCAGTTCGAAGATCATCTTTTGTGCTTCCTCCCGCTTGGGGCTCTGCGAATAGTATTCCATGAACAGCTGCAGTTCCTCGATGGCCTTGTACGTGCTGGTCTGGTCCAGACGCGGCTCGGGCGTATCCAGGAACAACGCCTTTCCAGCATGGAAGCGGGCCAGTTCCGCATACGTACCTCTCGGATAAACCTGATAATATTGGATGAAAGTCTGGGCAGCCGTCTGATAGTCTCCCTCGTTGTAGTAGCACATGCCCAGCATGTAGAGCGATTCTTCCGCATTGGGCGTACCTTTCAGGATGGCAATCAGCTCGTTCAGCAACGTAGCGGCACGGTTGTACTGTCCCTTGGCGAAGTACGATTTGGCAGCCTCGTACTTGTATTCGTAATCCGTGCTTTTCAGCAGCTTGTTATATTCTCCGCACGATGTCAGCCCCATTGCTGCTGCCAGCAGAGCTATGATAAGAGTTCTCTTTTTCATTCGCTAGTCTACAAATAATGCGCAAAGATAGGGCTTCGCCACGAATTACACAACGTTCCGAAGCTTAATTTTTTCAAAAAGAAAGGAAGGGGTAGTAGGGAGTGGTTAGCGGTGAACGGTGAACGGTTAGTATGCCATTCGGATGATAACGAACCATCACTAACCACTAATCACTAATCACTAACCGCTAACCACTCCTGCTAACCGCTACCCTTCACAGCTTATACAGCTCATTGGCCGCCAGCAGTTCCACCCGGTGCTCCTTCAGCACGCGCAGGCAGTTGTCCATGTCGTTGGGTCGGATCACCACGTTCGCATGGTCCCCGTTGGCAAAGGAATACATGTATTCGATGAACACCCCTTCGTCCGACAGGAATTGCAGCACCTTGGCCAGTGCGCCCGGGATGTTGGGACAGCTGATGCCGATCACGTCATTCACATTCACGGCAAAATGATGCTCCTTCAGCAGCTGGTAAGCCTTCTCCGGCTCCGACACCACTCCTCTCAGAATACCAAAATCGGCACTCTCCGCTATACACAGGGCCGACAGGTTGATACCGCCTTCGGCCAGCACCCGGGTCACCTCCGTCAGGCGTCCCGACTTGTTCTCCAGAAAAATCGAAAGTTGTTTGGCTATCATATTTTTTAATTGAGAATTGAAAATTGAAAAATGACAATTACCTACCAATATCTAATATTTGATATTTCATATTTAATATTTCATATTTGATATCTGATATTTCATATTTCATATTTAATATTTGCTCAAAGCTTCCTCTTATCTATCACCCTCTTCGCCTTGCCCGTACTGCGTTCGATGCTGCGCGGCTCCACCAGCTTCACGTCTACGCTCAGGCCCAGTACGCTTTGCAGGCGGGCGGTCAGGCGCTTCTTCATCGCGATCATCTTGTTGATTTCGTCCGAGTAGAATTCCGGCCTCACCTCCACCTGCAGCTCCATGGTGTCCGTATTGTTCTTGCGGTCCACCGTCAGCAGGTAGTGCGGTTCAAATTCCGGCATCTCCAGCATCACCGACTCAATCTGTGTCGGGAATACGTTCACGCCGCGGATAATCAGCATGTCGTCGCTGCGTCCCAGGATGCGGTCCATCCTCACCAGCGTCCTTCCGCAGGCACAGGTCTCGTAGTGCAGGGCCGTCAGGTCCTTCGTGCGGTAGCGCAGCAGGGGCATTCCCTCCTTTGTCAGGTGCGTGAACACCAGTTCGCCCGTCTGTCCCGGCTCCAGCGGCTGCAGTGTCTTCGGGTCCACAATCTCCGGGAAGAAGTGGTCCTCGTTCAGGTGCGTCCCGTGCTGGCACTCACATTCATAGCCCACGCCCGGACCCGCCACTTCGCTCAGGCCGTAGATGTCATACGCCTTGATGCCCAGCTTCGCCTCGATGTCGTGGCGCATCTCCTCCGTCCAGGGCTCCGCCCCGAAGGCTCCGATCCGCAGCTTGAATTCCTCGCGCGGCAGTCCCGAGTCGCGGATGGCGTCCGCCAGATACAGCGCATACGACGGCGTACAGCACAGCACCGTCGCCCCGAAGTCATGCATCAGCGTGATCTGTTTCTCCGTATTTCCGCTGGACATCGGGATCACTGACGCCCCGATGTTCTCTGCGCCCGCATGCGCTCCCAGTCCGCCCGTAAACAGTCCGTAGCCATACGACACCTGGAAGATATCCGTCTGGTCCGCCCCGTAGGCCGTGAAGGCCCTCGACAGACATTCCTTCCACACCGACAGGTCCTTGCGCGTATAGCCCACCACCGTCGGTTTTCCCGTGGTGCCAGACGACGCATGGATGCGCACAATCTGGCTCATGGGCACGGCACACAGCCCGAAGGGATAGTTGTCCCTCAGGTCCAGTTTCGTGGTGAACGGCAGCTTCACGATGTCGTCTATGCTGTTGATGTCATCCGGAGTCACGTCCATTTCCTGCATCTTCCTGCGGTAGAAGGGCGTGTCGTGGTACACCCGCTCCACCGTTTTCTTCAGCCGGATGCCCTGCAGCTTGCGCAGGCTCTCCCGGTCCATGCATTCGATGCTCTCATTCCAAACCTTGTTTTTCATACTTGTTGTTTTTCATGTGGTTATTTATTTGGATTCTCTACCCGCAAATTAAACGATTTGTTTCCACATCCGCAAATATTCTTTCCATATAATTCTTGTTGAACGAAGGGGTTTGGGAAGAAGTTAAAGAAGTTAGAGAAGTTAGAGAAGTTAAAGCCGATAGTTTTTCGAATGGGGGAAATGACTATTTTTTCTATGGGACTATAACTTCTTAGCCTCCTTTGGGAACGATAACTTCTGTAAGTTCTGTACAGGCTGTGTCAAAATAAAGGCATCTGCAACTCTCCTCCTTCTGGAAGGAGGAGTACCCGATAGGGGGAGGTGGTAGGTGAATACATAATACGTTGATTGATGCCTTTTTGCGAAAGCCTACCACC
>CATXSD010000089.1 GCA_958402075.1 Mediterranea massiliensis
CTGGCCATCGCCACACGCAACATCGGGGCGACCAAGGCATCGGTGCTCGGCGTCTTCGAGCCCGTCACGGCCATCCTGGTGGGGACGGTGGTCTTCGGCGAAGCGCTCACGACCAACATCGTCGTCGGCATTGCGATATCGGTAGTTGCCATCACGTTCATGATTGCCATGACCAAGCGATAGGTTTCATTTTGACACTTTGACGCGCCGACCGCCTGAGAATCGCCTGTTTCGCCCCGAAGGACAGGCCGATGCAAAAGAACGAAGCACGGACGGCCTTATCCGCTATGCCTCAACGCGATAGCGAAATCCTTACAAAAATTCTGGAAGAAAAACGAAGCGAAAAGCCGCCCTTTCAGGCTTTGGAAGTCCGAAAACGGCGGCTCTGAAGCCCGAAAGCGGGGAAAACAATGCCTTTTCCCTCGGAAAACAATGCTTTTATCGAGGGAAAACATCCGATTTGTCGAGGGAAAACCTGCACGCTGACGGGGGAAAACATACACGTTGCCCCGCTGAAACAGACGTTTTCCTGCCGAAAGACGGCGCAGGAGGGCCGTTTTCCCTTCCCGTTGGGACGGATGGGGGAAAGGAAGGTGTCAGCCCAAAGCGTGTTTTCCTGTCACTTTGCGCGCGTTTCCGCCCGAAAGCATGACATGCTGAAAAACAAAAGCTCCGACATTCGCGGGGAACATCGGAGCCTTTGCTCGTTGGACTACCAGGATTCGAACCTGGACAAACAGAACCAAAACCTGTTGTGCTACCATTACACCATAGTCCAAACTTCAGGTGCTTTCTGTTAAAAAGCGGTGCAAAGATAGAGGTTTCGGTGATAGCTTCCAAATATTCGGTTGCTTTTTTCAGTACTTTTGTTGATTTTGTTCTATCTTTGTGTCAGAAAATACATTCTATCAATACTATTTCTTATGAAAAAATTGACATGTTCCCTGCTGCTGGGCCTCACGGCCGCGGCTTCGGCCTGGGCCGGAACCCCGCTCTGGATGCGCGACGTACGCATCTCGCCCGACGGCTCGCAGATCGCCTTCTGCTACAAGGGCGACCTCTACAAAGTGAATGCAAAGGGAGGCGAAGCCGTACGGCTCACCTCGCAACCCTCCTATGAATCGTCGCCCGTGTGGTCGCCCGACGGACGGCAGATTGCCTTTGCCAGCGACCGCGAAGGCAACATGGACGTCTATGTGATGCCGGCCGACGGCGGAAGCGCACGCCGCCTCACCTACAACTCGGCCTCCGAAGTGCCCACGGCCTTCTCGCCCGACGGCAAGAAAGTTTATTTCAACGCTGCCCTGCAGGACCCCGCCTCGAGCGCCCTCTTCCCCACTTCGGCCATGACGGAGCTCTATGCCGTGCCCACCGACGGCGGACGGACGGAGCAGGTGCTGGCCACACCCGCCGAAGCTGTCTGCTTCCTGAACGACGGCCAGGGCTCCTTCCTCTACCAGGACCGCAAGGGCTTCGAGGACGAATGGCGCAAGCACCACACGTCGTCCGTCACGCGCGACATCTGGCGCTATGACGCCGCCACGGGCCGCCACACCAACCTGACCAACCGCGCGGGCGAGGACCGCAACCCCGTCCTCTCGGACAACGGCACGGAGGTCTACTTCCTGAGCGAACGCGACGGCGGCTCGTTCAACGTGTGGCGCATGGGGCTGAACAACCCGCAGGCCGTGCTGCCCGTCACCACCTTCAAGACCCACCCCGTACGCTTCCTCTCGCAGGGCAAGGGCACCCTCTGCTATACCTACGACGGCGAAATCTATACGCAGACCGTGGGCGGCAAGCCGCAGAAGGTGAAAATCAGCCTGACGGACGATGACACCGACGCCGTGGCCCGCTTCAACTTCGCGAGCGGAGCCACCTCGGCCACTCCCTCGGCCGACGGCGAACAGGTGGCCTTCATCATCCGCGGCGAGGTATTCGTCACCTCGGCCGACTATGCCACCACCAAGCAGATCACCCATACCGCAGCAGCCGAAGCCGACGTCTGCTTCGCCCCCGACGGACGCACCCTGGCCTACGCCAGCGAACGCGGCGGCAACTGGCAGCTCTATCTGGCCAAGATAGCCCGCAAGGAAGACCCCAACTTTGCCAACGCCACGCTGATCGACGAAGAAGTGCTGCTGCCCTCCACCACCGTGGAGCGCACCATGCCCGCCTTCTCGCCCGACGGCAAGGAGCTGGCCTTCATCGAAGACCGCAACCGCCTGATGGTCCTCAACCTCGAGACGAGGAAGGTACGCCAGATAACCGACGGCTCCACCTGGTACAGCACCGCAGGCGGCTTCAACTACCAGTGGTCGCCCGACGGACGGTGGTTCGCCCTCGAATTCATCGGCAACGGCCACGACCCCTACACCGACATCGGCCTGGTGAGCGCCGACGGCAAGGGCGAAATATTCAACCTGACGGGCAGCGGCTACTTCAGCTCCTCGCCCCGCTGGGTGATGGACGGCAACGCCCTCCTCTTCAGCACCGAACGCTACGGCATGCGCAGCCACGCCTCGTGGGGCTCGCTGGAAGACGCCATGCTGGTGTTCCTCAACCAGGATGCCTACGACAAGTACCGCCTGAGCAAGGAGGACTACGAACTCCAGAAAAAGGAGAAGGACGAGGCTGACAAGGACAAGAAAGACAAGGACGACGACAAGGATAAGAAGGACAAGAAGGACGGCGACAAGCAGGACGACGTGAAAGCCATCGAGGTAGAGCTGGACGGCATCGAGGACCGCATCGTGCGCCTCACGCCCAACTCCTCGCGCCTGGGCGACGCCATCCTCTCGGCCGACGGCGAAAGCCTCTACTACATGTCGGCCTTCGAAGGGGGCTTCGACCTCTGGAAGATGGACCTGCGCAAGCGCGACACCAAGCTGCTGAAGAAGATGGACGCCGGATGGGCCTCGCTCACGCTGGATAAGAAGGGCGACAACCTCTTCATCCTGAGCGGCCGCAGCATGCAGAAGATGAACACCAAGAGCGACAAGCTGGAACCCATTACCTACCGCGCCGAGATGAAGATGGACCTGGCCGAGGAGCGTGCCTACATGTTCGACCACGTGTACAAGCAGGAGAAGAAGCGCTTCTACAACCAGAACATGCACGGCGTGGACTGGGACAAGATGACGGCCGCCTACCGCAAGTTCCTGCCCCACATCAACAACAACTACGACTTCGCCGAACTGCTGAGCGAATGGCTGGGCGAGCTGAACGTGTCGCACACGGGCGGACGCTACTATCCCTCGCTGGCCACCGACGCCACCGCCAGCCTGGGTCTGCTCTACAGCTGGACCGACCATGGGCAGGGTCTGCTGATAGACGAAGTGGTGGAGAAAGGTCCCTTCGACACGGCCCGCTCCAAGGTGAAGGCCGGCGACCGCATCGAGAAGATAGACGGGCAGGCACTGGACGCCAAGACCGACATCAGCCAGCTGCTCAACGGCAAGGCGGGCCGCAAGACGCTCGTCTCCTTCTACAGCCCCGCTACGGGCCAGCGCTGGGACGAAGTGGTGAAACCCATCAGCAGCGGTGCCCTCAACGGCCTGCTCTACCGCCGCTGGGTGAAGCAGCGTGCAGCCGACGTGGAACGCTGGTCGGGCGGACGCCTGGGCTACGTACACATCCAGTCGATGGACGACGGCAGCTTCCGCAACATCTACTCGGACATCCTGGGCAAGTATAACAAGTGCGACGGCATCGTCATCGACACCCGCTTCAACGGCGGCGGACGCCTGCACGAAGACATCGAGGTGCTGTTCAGCGGCAAGAAGTACTTCACGCAGGTGGTACGCGGACGCGAAGCCTGCGACATGCCCAGCCGCCGCTGGAACAAGCCCAGCATCATGCTGCAGTGCGAGGCCAACTACTCCAACGCCCACGGCACACCCTGGGTGTACAGCCATCAGAAGCTGGGCAAGCTGGTCGGCGCGCCCGTACCCGGCACCATGACCAGCGTGTCGTGGGAGACGCTGCAAGACCGCTCGCTGGTGTTCGGCATCCCCGTCGTAGGCTATCGCCTGCCCGACGGTTCCTACCTGGAGAACACCCAGCTGGAGCCCGACATCCTGATACTCAACAGCCCCGAGACCATCGTCAAGGGTGAAGACACGCAGCTCAAGACGGCTGTGGACGAACTGCTGAAGGAAATCGGCAAGTAAAACAAAAGCTTTCAGGCACGCATTGCACGGATTTTCACGGACAGACTTCATACGTTTGTCCGTGTTTTTCCGCGCAATCCGTGCCTGAAAAGTATCACCCCCTGACACAGTGCTTCCTGAGGTCGTGACACAGTGCTGCGTGAGGGTGCAACGAAGCACTGCATGAGGGGGTAACGAAGCACTTCGTCAGACCCTCAGGAAGCACTGCATGAGAACGGCATGAAACCATACAAAAAAAGGAAGGCCCGTAGGGTCTTCCTTTCTTTATATATAGAATGATATATCCGCTTATTTCGCAATAATCAGATAATAGTTCTTCTTGCCGCGCTGAACCAGCAGATATTTGTCGTCCAGCAGGTCGGCAGTAGTGATTACCTGGTCGAAAGCCGTCAGCTTCTCTTTGTTCAACGAAACGCCGCCACCTTGTACCAGCTTGCGCATCTCGCCTTTCGAAGCGAATACGGCTGCATTTTCGGTAAACAGGTCTACGGCCTTCACGCCGGCAGCCAGTGCGTCGCGCGACACTTCGAACTGAGGCACGCCTTCAAAGACGGACAACAGCGTCTTTTCGTCCAGTTTCTTCAACGCTTCGGACGTACCGCCGCCGAAGAGGATGGAAGAAGCCTCCACAGCCGCATTGTAGTCGTCCTCAGAGTGTACCATGATGGTCACTTCCTTGGCCAGACGTTTCTGGAGCGCGCGCAGGTGCGGAGCCTGACGGTGTTCTTCAATCAGCGCCTCGATTTCTTCCTTTCCGATGGAAGTGAAGATCTTGATATATTTCTCGGCATCGGCATCGCTCACGTTCAGCCAGAACTGGTAGAACTTGTAGGGAGATGTATAGTTGGGATCGAGCCAGATGTTTCCGCTCTCTGTCTTACCGAACTTGCCGCCGTCGGCCTTCGTGATGAGCGGGCAGGTCAGCGCATATACCTCGCCGCCATTGGTACGGCGGATGAGCTCGGCACCCGTCGTGATGTTGCCCCACTGGTCGCTGCCGCCCATCTGGAGCTTGCAGTTCTTGGTCTCATACAGGTGGAGGAAGTCGTAGCCCTGCAGCAGCTGGTAGGTGAACTCCGTGAACGAAAGTCCGTCGCGGGCCTCGCCGTTCAGACGTTTCTGCACGCTGTCCTTGGCCATCATGTAGTTCACGGTGATGTGCTTGCCCACCTCACGGGCGAAGTCGAGGAAGGTAAAGTCCTTCATCCAGTCGTAGTTGTTCACCAGTTCGGCATGGTTGGGAGCATCGGAGTCAAAGTCCAGGAACTTGCTCAACTGCTTCTTGATGCACTCCTGATTGTGGCGCAGAGTCGCTTCGTCGAGCAGATTGCGCTCCTGCGACTTGCCCGAAGGGTCACCGATCATACCCGTAGCGCCACCGATCAGCGCCAGAGGCTTGTGGCCGCAACGCTGGAAATGACGCAGAATCATCACACCGCACAAGTGTCCGATGTGCAAAGAATCGGCTGTAGGGTCGATACCCAGATAAGCCGTTACCATTTCTCCTTTGGACAATAACTCTTCCGTTCCCGGCATCATCGTGTGGAGCATGCCACGCCATCTTAATTCTTCTACAAAATTCATCGAATGATATATAGTTTAATGATTTATTTATAGTTATACCTGCCGCAAAAGTACGACCTTTCTTTGAAGATACAAAACTTAATGTCCAAAAAAGACACTCCGCACGTTGCAGGAAACCGTTTCCGCCAGTTCGCCGCACGTCACGCCGCGCACGAGGGCCGCCCGTTCGTACAGGTCGGCAATGGGCACGTCGCTCTCGTCCGTCTCCAGGAACAGGCGGTCGGCCGGCATCCCGCGCAAGGCTTCCTCCTGATAATGGGCGCCGAAAGACAGATACAGACCGTGGCGCACGAGGTCCTGGGCCAGCTGCGCCTTGCCGCGAAAGCCGTGGACAATCCAGGGCACACGGGGCTGCAGCTCTCTCTTCAAGGCCAGCAGTTCGGCGGCAGCCTTCACCAGATGGAGCACCAGCGGTTTTCCTGCGGCTCCGGCCACACGGGCCTGATAGCGAAGCGCGTCTGTCTGCCTATCCAAAGGCACTGCCACAAGCTTGTCCAATCCGGCTTCGCCCACTGCCAGCACGCGCGGATGGCGCACCAATGCCTCAAAATGTGCCTTGAACGCAGCATCCGTCCAGTCGTACTCCTCCAGCTGCCAGGGATGAATGCCGACAGCATACCAACCATCCTCCTGCGGACAGAAAGCGTCGGGCTGGCAGCAGACAATGGCTTCGCCCGGTACGGACGGTAACCGGTGGGTATGGATGTCTATGGGATAAGGAGGCATGGAATCTTCGGTTTAAGGAACGGGGTCGTAGCCCGAACCGCCCCAGGGATGACAGCGCAGGATGCGCCTGACGGCCAGATACAGTCCCTTGATGGGACCATGCTTCTTCAGTGCCTCGACGGCATACTGCGAGCACGTGGGCGTAAAACGGCAGGAAGGGGGAGTCAGCGGGGAGATGCACCGCTGATAGAAGTAAATGGGGAGCAGCAGCAGGTATGTCAGCACCTTTCTGATCATTCGGCAGACGGGGCCGGCTGACCGGCCGAAACCTTTTCGACAATACGGGCCAAGGCGATTTTCATCTTTTCCGCTATCACCGCCGAATCGGTCAGCTCGTCGGACAGATAGATAAAGGCAAGGGCCAGACGCAAATCCTTCTCTGCCAGGGCCTCCAGCAGAGGCTGTTTGTTCAGGCGGTAGGCCTCACGGATCTGCCGCTTCACACGGTTGCGCTTCACGGCCCGCTTGAAGCGACGCTTGGACACGCTGACCAGCAGAGAAGCCTGCACGTCAAGTTCCTCTACCGGCAGCCACACTACCCGCAAAGGAAAAATAGAGAAGGAACGCGAGCCTCCCGCGAACAACTTCTCTATTATCTTTTTTCGGCTCAGCCTCTCGGGCTTACGTAAACGGTTCACTATTCTTTATTGTTCTCCTTGATAAACATGTCGAGGGCGGCAGTCATCGACGGAGCCTTCACACTGGGAGCTTCCAGGTCGAGACGCAGACCGGCATCGCGTACGGCCTGTGCCGTAGTCGACCCGAAGGTACCAATCTTGATATCCTTCTGCTCGAAGTTGGGGAAGTTCTTCTGCAAGGAAGATACTCCGGCCGGACTGAAGAACACCAGCATGTCGTAGTCGAAAGCCTCACCCGGCTGGAAATCGTTGCTCACCGTGCGGTACATGACGGCTTCGCTATGCTGAATCTTGTTCTTGTCCAATGCGTTCTTGATTTCATCGGTATGCACGTCCGACATCGGCACCAGATACTTCTCGGTCTTGTGCTTCAGGATGGCCGGCAGCAAATCGTCGAACTTGCCCGTCTGTCCAAAGAAAATCTTACGCTTGCGATACTGCACATACTTCTGGATATAGAGGGCAATAGCCTCCGTTACGCAGAAGTACTTCATTGTTTCGGGAATCGTCACGCGCAACTCCGTACACAGATGGAAGAAATGGTCAATGGCATGACGGGAAGTGAAAATAACAGCAGTATGATCCAGTATAGAGATCTTCTGCTGTCTGAACTCTTTTGCTGAAACGCTCTCCACCTTGATGAACGGACGAAAATCTATTTTCACTCCGTATTTTTCTGCTATGTCGTAATATGGAGACTTCTCAGAGGCCGGCTTCGGCTGCGACACAAGCACTTTCTTAATTTTCAACGTCCTAAAAATTTATTGTTAAATAATCATTTAACTGTACCAAACCATTGTATAGCATCACACATGGCATGATTTCAAGGGCACAAAAGTACAAAATTAAAAGGAAACCACCGAACAAATTATAACAAAAAAGCTTTATCCACTTATAAAGCATTAATATTTTAACCAATCCGAACAAAGAGAGTCCGATTATAACAGAAATTTGCAACGGCAAGTGCAGGTAAACCATGATCAGAATGGACAGGAACAATCCGAAACCCGAATAATAAAGCAGTGTGGAATAGGACTCCATCCAGAAAGAAACAGTATTTTTGTTGAAAAAAATCCATCCCAAGAAGGAATAGAGCAACCATTTGGCCAACAGATAAAGCACGCAGACGCCTACATAGACACCCAGCAACAGGGACGAAGAGAAACGACCGACCCACTCCGGCATCAGACTGCCCGTACAGACAAAAAGAAACAGTCCCGACAAGACACATGTCTGCAACAGCAGCAACAGCAGGTAACGCATATCCGTACCGGTGGAAGTGGCAAAGATACTGGCACGCTCACGATGCATGATGAAGTCGTGGCCCAACTGCAACAGAAACTTGTGACTGTGCGACAGGACATAGGAAGAGAGGAAGAAGCAGCACAGCAGCACCAGCGCAACGCAGTCGTCGCGCTCCGGCGAATAGGGCAAAGGGATACCCACATCGGCCGCCCCCGCCGCCAAAGTCTGCAACCAAACTCCCAACATCATCATAAAGCCGCAAACTTACGGATGGAAATGTCCCACAACGGAGTGGACTGTACCAGTTCCCAAGCCTCCTGTGCCGTACGGGCCACCCGCCAGATATCCATGTGACGGGCTCCCATGAAATGTTCTTCCGCCGCTCGGCCGAACATTTCGAGCAAGGGATCATAGTAGCCCTTTACATTCAGGATGACAATGGGCTTCAGGTATAGGCCCAGCTGTTTCCAGGTGATGACCTCGAGCAGCTCTTCCAAGGTGCCGCATCCGCCGGGCAGGGCGATGACGGCATCGCTCAGGTCGGCCATCTTCTGCTTGCGCTCGTGCATGGTGTCCACTTCGATCAGCTCGGTCAGTCCCTTGTGGTGCCAGTCCTGCTCCACCATGAAGCGGGGAATGACACCCGTCACCCGGCCACCGGCAGCCAGCGCGGTATCGGAAACGGCAGCCATCAGGCCCATGTTTCCGGCCCCGTTGACCACACGGACTCCCGAACGGGCCAGCAACGTGCCCAGCTCGCGGGCCGTCTCGAAATATATAGAATCTATCTTGGTGCTCGAAGCACTGTAGACGCAAACGGAGTTTATCTTGTTCATCTTGGCGATACGGATTGGTTTTGCAGGCAAAGGTACATGATTTCAGTCAGAAAAGCGCGCTTATGGACAAAAAAACGAGGAGGGCGTGCCATCATTCACTCTGTCCTGGCACACCCTCCCCGCAGCTAACAGCCCTTCCGGATTAAAGTCCGAAAGCAGCCTTCACCTTATCGACATAGTCGAGCTTCTCCCACGTGAAGAGCTCTACCGTAACGTCCTTGTTGCCTTCGTAGCGGCTCTTGAAGTGCTTGGTCACCACCTGCGGCTCACGACCCATGTGACCGTAGGCAGCCGTTTCCTGATAAATGGGGTTGCGCAGCTTCAGACGGTCCTCGATAGCCTTGGGACGGAGGTCGAACAGCTCGTCAATCTTGCGGGCGATCTCGCCGTCGCTCATATTCACATGGCTGCGTCCGTAGGTGTTGACGTAGATGTTGATGGGACGGGCCACACCGATGGCGTAGCTTACCTGCACCAGTATCTCGTCGGCCACACCGGCAGCCACGAGGTTCTTGGCAATGTGGCGGGCGGCATAGGCAGCCGAACGGTCGACCTTCGAGGGGTCTTTGCCGGAGAAGGCACCACCGCCATGAGCGCCCTTGCCACCGTAGGTATCGACAATGATCTTGCGCCCTGTCAGGCCGGTATCGCCATGAGGGCCGCCAATCACGAACTTGCCGGTGGGGTTGACATGATACTTGATGTCGTCGTTGAACAAGGCCAGCACCTTCGGAGCGTGGATGGAAGCGATGACACGCGGCATCAGCGTATGAATGACGTCGTAACGGATGATGGCCAGCATCTCTTCATCGGCCTTCAGCTGCGCTTCCTCGGTATCGTCGGCCGGCTGGATGAAGTCGTCGTGTTGCGTGGAAACGACGATGGTGTCAATGCGCACGGGCGTCCCGTTGTCGTCGTATTCGATGGTCACCTGGCTCTTGGCATCGGGACGCAGGTAGGTCATCTGCTTGCCTTCGCGACGGATGTCGGCCAGCACTTGGAGGATACGGTGTGCCAGGTCGAGCGAGAGCGGCATGTAGTTTTCCGTCTCATTGGTGGCATAGCCGAACATCATACCCTGGTCGCCTGCACCCTGCTCCATGGGGTCCTGACGCTCCACACCGCGGTTGATGTCGGGGCTCTGCTCGTGGATG
>CATXSD010000090.1 GCA_958402075.1 Mediterranea massiliensis
ACCGTCATCAGCCCCAAAGGCATCGTCCTGTACGACAGCTCGGAAGACAGCGAGAAGGTGGGCAACCACCACAACCGCCCCGAAGTGCTGCAAGCCTTGCGGCATGGCAAGGGACACGACGTGCGCCGCACGTCGGAAACCACCGGCATACCCTATTTTTACTCGGCCACCGACTTCGGCCCCTACCTCATCCGCTCGGCCGTGCCCTACAGCGTTGACCTCATCAACCACCTGTCCACCGACCGCCACTACCTGTGGTTCACCCTGCTGGTGACCCTCGCCATGATATTCATCTATTACCAGTTCACGTCACGCCTGGGGACCGCCATCACCAAATTGCGTCAGTTTGCCAAACGCGCCGACAAGAACGAACCCATCGAGACCGACCTCCAGTCGGCCTTCCCCCACAACGAGCTGGGTGAAATCTCGCAACACATCATCCAGATATACCGCCGCCTGCGCGAAACGAAGGAAGCCCTCTACATCGAACGCGAGAAACTGATCACCCACCTCCAGACTTCGCGCGAAGGGCTGGGCGTGTTCACCAAAGAAAAGAAGGAAATCCTGGTCAACAATCTGTTCATCCAATACAGCAACCTGATATCAGACTCCAACCTGGAAACCACCGAAGAGATATTCTCCGTCTGCGAATTCCAGAAAATCACCGACTTCATCGGAAAGGCCCAAAAGGGTCCGCTGGGGAAAGAAGAAAAACGGATGTCACTCACCATCAACAAGAACGGACGCATCTTCATCGTGGAGTGCATCATCTTCCAGGACCTGAGCTTCGAGATTTCCATCAACGACATCTCGCAAGAAGAGGAACAGAACCGCCTGAAGCGCCAACTGACCCAAAACATCGCCCACGAACTGAAGACGCCCGTCAGCAGCATCCAAGGCTATCTGGAGACCATCCTCAGCACCCCTGACCTGCCACAAGAGAAAATGCAGACTTTCCTGGAACGGTGTTACGCACAAAGCAACCGCCTGACACGCCTCCTGCGCGACATATCGGTACTGACCCGCATGGACGAAGCCGCCAACCTCATCGACATGGAAAAAGTGGACATCAGCGTACTGGTGGGCACCATCGTCAACGAAGTGGCGCTGGAGCTGGAGGAGAAAGACATCACCGTAGTCAACTCTCTGAAACCACACATCCAGCTGCGCGGCAACTACTCACTGCTTTACTCCATCTTCCGCAACCTGATGGACAACGCCATTGCCTACGCAGGTACACACATCCACGTACACATCAGCTGTTTCCGCGAAGACGAAAACTTCTACTATTTCAGCTTTGCCGATACCGGCGTAGGCGTCTCGCCCGAACACCTGAGCCGCCTCTTCGAACGCTTCTACCGCGTAGACAAGGGCCGCTCGCGCAAGCTGGGCGGTACCGGCCTGGGACTGGCCATCGTGAAGAATGCCGTCCTGATTCACGGAGGCACCATTTCCGCCAAGAACAATCCCGGCGGCGGACTGGAATTCGTATTCACGCTGGCCAAGGATAGATGAACACTTCCTGCCCCGTAAGGCTGCAAATATGTTAACGAAGCGCGCAAAAGCCATAAAACATGTTATAAAACACATTTTAAAACTTGGATTATTTGCAGATTTCCGCAAAGTCCGTACCTTTGCAGCGTGTTTTTCATAGTATTAGATTTAAGGTTAATAAAAGGTTGGGCTCAGCGGAGCCCTTTTTTTATGCCCTTATGTTTCACCCACCCTTCTGGTCCGACGGTCCCCGATAAATCTTCAGCCAGTCTGCAAATGTTCCCCAAATGTACGATAAGTTGTTTCCAAATGAAAAAATAATACCCTCCCTGTAACTAAACCGAAGCCTTGCACGACTAACGAAACAAAAAGGCAAAGATATGACGGATACTAACAAGGAAAAAGAATTTACCGATCTGCTGCTGCAACACCAGCACATCATCTACAAAGTATGCCTGATGTATGCACAGGACAAGGAAGATATTGCCGACCTCTACCAGGAGACGGTATATAACCTATGGAAAAGCTACGCCACATTCGAAAACCGAAGCAGCTTCAGCACGTGGCTCTACCGCGTCGCACTCAACACCTGCATCAGCGACCTGCGCCGCCGGAAGCACCATGAACATGTCCCCTTGCAACTGACCGACACCGTCCTGCCCGACAATGACCCGGAAGCCGAAATGCTGAACACCCTGTACAGCCTCATACGCCGACTGAACAGACTCGACCGCATGTACATCGTCCTTTGGCTGGACGGAAAGACTTATGAAGAAATAGCCCAAATCATCGGCACCAACCGCAATCAGATAGCCATCCGGCTGCACCGCATCAAAGAAAAACTGAAAACAATGTCCAACCTTTAAATACCCTTTATTATGAATCTGGAAGAAATGCAACAAGCGTGGAAGGAGCTCGACGAACGGGTCGCACGCAACGAAATTCTGCACCGCGAAGAAGTGAAAAGGATACTGAACACACGACGGGAAAACAGCCTGGAACGGCTGACACGCTTGGAAAAGATGGGACTGGCAATAGCATTGATTGTCTGCATCGTATTCGCGTCTGCCTGGATTGCCCAGCCGGGGGTCCACCCCTTGCCCGGCATTACAGGAGCCGTACTCATCTTATACGGTCTTCTTGCACAAATCTTCAGCCTGCACAAACTGGGCAAAATCAGGCGGGAAACCAATCTGGAAAACCAGGTACGCCACATCCTGCAATACAAGAGTTGCTACAACCGCATGCTGTTGACGAGCTATCCGCTTGTCGCCCTGTTCTTCATCACCTTCCTCTGCTGCTACGGCACACGGTTCAATATCCTCTTCACGTCTCTGCTACTGGCTGCCTGCATCGTAGCCGACTTCTTTACCTTCCACTACACGCACGACAAGGTAAAAGAGATGGTAACTGCCAATCGCGAACTCAGGCAGATAGAAGAAGCGGAATAAAACGACATCTGCTCCTGCACAGCTCCCGAGTCGGTCAAGCGCCCCCTCCATCAGAGAATGCCGCCCACCAGCCATCCCTCCCGGATGCCCGGCTCAAACCAACTGCCTGCCCAGCTTCAAGCGATGCTTTACCCAGCTTAAAGCAACCGTTTGTCCAGCCTAAAGCATCGCTTTAAGCTGGGCAAACGGATGATGCCAGCCGGGCAACTTCTTAAACAAATCTAAATCCGCTGAATAACCCATGATATTCAGCAGCCACTATTCGGATATTCAAAATTTATTTCTAACTTTGCCCTGCATTGGTTCGCCAGCCTTCCACCAAGCGGAGGCGGTGATTAAAAGGGAATCGGGTGCAAGTCCCGAACAGTCCCGCTGCTGTGAGTTTCACAAAACGTTGCCGGCACATTACCCCATGCCACTGGAGCTGCTCCGGGAAGGCCGCCTGCAACAGAAACAAGTCAGAAGACCTGCCATGCCAATTCTTTATCATTGCTTTCGAGGAAAAAGCGGTGAGTCTAATGAACCGGGACTTCCCGTCCTTCATTTTATTCATCCACACTTGATTCAAAGAAAGTAAAACATTAAACTTCTGCCAAAGTTTATGAAAGGATGTCCGGGCGAAGGGATTTCGGCCGGACATTTTTCATTTCAAGACATTTGTATCAAAATATTTGCAAATTCCATTCTTTTATCATACTTTAGAGGCGGAAACATCCGATACCATGTTTTATTTCTAACAAAATGTCAAAACCTTAAAACGAACAAGTATGGAATTACCCTTTGCAGAATCCTGGAAAATCAAAATGGTGGAACCCATCCGCAAGAGCAGCCGCCAAGAACGCGAACAATGGCTGAAAGAAGCACACTACAACGTTTTCCAACTCAAATCGGAACAAGTATACATTGATCTGATCACCGACTCGGGCACCGGCGCCATGAGCGACCGCCAATGGGCCGGCATGATGCTGGGCGACGAAAGCTATGCCGGAGCCACTTCTTTCTTCAAGCTGAAGGAAGTCATCACCCGCCTGACAGGCTTCACGTACGTCATCCCCACCCACCAGGGACGGGCCGCCGAAAACGTACTGTTCTCCTATCTGGTTCACGAAGGAGACATCGTACCCGGCAACTCCCACTTCGACACGACCAAAGGCCACATCGAAGGCCGCAAAGCCACCGCACTGGACTGCACCGTCGACGAAGCCAAAGACACCCAGCTGGAAATCCCCTTCAAAGGCAACGTCGATCCACGCAAACTGGAAAAAGCCCTGCAGGAACAGGGCGACCGCATCCCGTTCATCATCGTGACCATCACCAACAACACGGCAGGCGGACAACCGGTTTCCATGCAGAACCTGCGGGAAGTACGGGCATTGGCCGACAAATATGGCAAACCCGTCCTGTTCGACTCGGCCCGCTTCGCTGAAAACGCCTATTTCATCAAAACGCGCGAAGAAGGCTATCGGGACAAAAGCATCAAGGAAATCGCCCGCGAAATGTTCAGCCTGGCCGACGGCATGACCATGAGCGCCAAGAAAGACGGCATCGTCAACATGGGCGGCTTCATCGCCACCAACCGGCAGGACTGGTACGAAGGCGCCAAAGGCTATTGTGTCCAGTTCGAAGGCTATCTGACATACGGCGGCATGAACGGACGCGACATGAATGCCCTGGCCATCGGCCTGGACGAAAACACGGAGTTCGACAATCTGGAGACACGCATCCGCCAAGTGGAATACCTGGCTGGCAAGCTGGATGAATACGGTATCCCCTATCAGCGTCCGGCAGGCGGACATGCCATCTTCATCGATGCTCCACGGGTACTGACCCATGTGCCCAAAGAAGAATTTCCGGCACAGACGCTGACCGTAGAACTATATCTGGAAGCCGGCATACGAGGTTGTGAGATAGGATATCTGCTGGCCGACCGCGCCCCCGTGACACGTGAAAACAGATTTACCGGCCTCGACCTCCTGCGTCTGGCCATCCCGCGGCGCGTCTACACGGACAATCACATGAACGTGGTGGCCGCCGCCCTGAAAAACGTGTACGACCGTAGGGAAAGCATCACCCGGGGTGTACGCATCACCTGGGAAGCTCCCCTGATGCGCCACTTCACCGTACAACTGGAAAAGCTGTAAATCTTCTGCCCGAAAGGGCATCCCAACCCATAAAGGCCGGCAAACGGGAACAATCGCTCCGCCCGTTCCGGCCTTTCTTTCTTATTGCCAGACGGCCGACCAGGTCAGCACAAAATCCGAAGTAATCTGATAGGAAATGTGGAACATCTGCCTGCGGTCCGTCCTGTATTCACGGGCATCGAACGTTCCCTCCCGCCGGGGGATAAACGGAAAAACCTGCAAGTGTTCCTTGAAATCGACCTCCGAAGCATTCAGGCACTTGAACATCGTTTCCTTGGCCGACCAGTGCAACAACAGGGACCAGACTTCGTTTCCTTCATAAGCCGAGGCCTGTTCGTCGGGCCGCATAAACTTGTGTGCCACTTTGCGCACCCGTTCACCATACTGTTCGATGTCAATGCCGACTTCCGAATCGGGCGTTCCCAAGATGACAGCCGCATATCCTTTGGTATGTGAAATGCTGAGGGCATACGAGCCGTCTGCCAGATAGGGTTTACCGCTGGGTCGATAGGCTATCTCCCTCTCCTCGCCCAGCAACGTGAAAAGCAGTGCTCTCACTGCCAGCCATTCCAGCCTCCGGTGGGGAGCTGCATACCGACTGACACAATGGGCATAGACCTCACGCCGGGGCAGCATGGACAAGAGTTCCTCTTCCGTCTCATCCATTTTCCAGACGCCCCAACAGCAGTCTTCTCCCTTATGTTTCAAGAACAGAGACATCTCACTTCGCTTCTTCTCCCACCGGCTCTTCGGCCTTTTCCAAGATGGTGAACTTCACCTTCAAGATGCGGCGGCTGTCCATCTCGAGCACTTCAAATTCATAGTTTTTATAGGATACGCGTTCATGCAAAGCGGGGAATTCCCCTTTCAGTTCGAGCAGCAGTCCGGCCACCGTATCGGCGTCTCCGGCCGCTTCGTCAAACTCCTCCTCGTCCACTTTCGTAATCTTGTAAAAGTCGGTCAGCAGCGTCTTGGCCTCGAATACCCACGTATAGTCGTTCAGTACCACGTACGTGCGTTCTTCGTCATCGTACTCGTCGTGTATCTCGCCCACAATTTCCTCAATGATGTCTTCCATCGTCACGATGCCCGAGGTACCTCCAAATTCATCCACCACAATGGCAATATGAATCTTATTGGCCTGGAAATCGCGAAGCAGGTCGTCTATCATCTTGGTTTCGGGAACAAAATAAGCGGGACGAATCAGGGACTGCCAACGGAAATTGTCTCCCTTGTTCAGGTGTGGCAACAAGTCCTTGATGTAGAGGATACCCTTGATGTTGTCGCGCGTCCCGGCATAGACCGGTATGCGCGAATAGGCGTTCTCGATGATGCACTTCAGCACGTCCTTGAAAGGCGTACGGATGTCGAGGTCCACCACATCCAGGCGGGACGTCATCACCTCCTTGGCCGTCTCACCGCCAAAACGGATGATGCCCTCCAGCATGTTGCTCTCTTCGGAAATCTCCGTCTTGTCTGTCAGCTCCAGGGCATGCGACAGCTCGTCCACGGAAATGTTATGGTTCTTGCGCGATATATGCTTGTCCAGAAAAGAAGTGGAGCGCATCAGCAATGACTCCAACGGATAGAAGATGGAGCGGAACATGGAAATGCCCGAAGCGGCAAAACGGCAGAATCTCAGCGTCTTCTGTGCAGAATAAATCTTCGGCATGATCTCACCGAACAGCAACAGGAGGAAAGTCAGGATAACCGTCAGTACCAGAAACTCTGCAACGGCCGAATGAAACTGGAAGACATTCATGAAAAAGAAGTTGCAGAGCATGATGATGGTCACGTTCACGAAATTGTTCGTAATGAGAATCGTTGCCAGCAAACGTTCGCTGTCCGAGAGCAAGTCGCTGATTTTGGAGTCGGCCGGATGCTTCCGCTCGGCAATCGTACTCAAGTCGGCCGGCGATAGTGAAAAGAAAGCAATCTCCGAAGCCGAGGCAAAACCCGATACAATCAAGAGAAGACCCGCCAACACGATGGCTATGATAGCCGATACGGTAGGAGTCTGTACAGAAATTCCATTAAAAACATCTGCCAACTGGCATAAATAAGCGTCTGGGTCCAAAGAGGTAGGTTTTAGTTAAACAATCAGAAAGGCAAGTCGTCTGCCGCATTATCCTGGGCAGGCATGGCTTGCGAAGCGGCAGGCTGCGAAGAAGCCGGCTGTGCCCCCTGCACAGGCTGCGGAGCCGGGGCAGCGGCCTTGGGTGACAACATCTCCATGTTATCGGCAAAAATCTCCGTCACATACCGCTTGATACCGGCCTGGTCGTCGTACGAGCGGGTACGGATTTTTCCTTCAATATAGAGTTTGTCGCCTTTGTGCACATATTTTTCGGCTGTCTCGGCCAATCCACGCCATAAGACAATGTTATGCCATTCTGTCCGTTCGGGCACCTGGGTACCGTTGGCCAACGTATAAGCACGGTCGGACGTTGCCAGAGGGAAGGTTGCCACTGCCACTCCGCTATCCAGATATCTTACTTCGGGGTCTTTCCCCACATTTCCCAACAGAATAACCTTATTGACTGACATAACTTTATCTTTTTAAAAACAGTGCCAAAAATAAACAGAATAATGCAACCTTGCAAATATCCGTCCAACTTTTACACATATTTCTCCAGGAAGAGGTGTATCAGGCGGGAAACCGCATAACGTTCCCAGTCTCCGACATCCACCCGCAGATATCCGTCAAAGGCCTGCGAATCCTCCGGCAGACACATTTCATAGAAATCGGCATGGATGATGCGATGGGACAGGACATGCTTCACACCCAGCCACACCGGCCTCACCCAGGGACGAGCCTTCGCCTCCGTCCATGCCGTTTGCAAGACTTCCTGCTGCATCAGTTCTTCTTCGGACAACCGATGGTCCGTCTCAATCAGAGGCAACTCATACAAATTGCACCAGATGTCATCCTCCGTCCGCTTCCGCATCAGGAACTTGTCTCCCATGCGTATATATAAATAGGTAAAGAAACGGTCGGTCGTGCGGGCCTTGTGCTGCTTCACCGGCAACGAGGACACGCGTCCCGAAGCCAGCGCCGAGCAACTGTCGGCCAGGGGACAGAACAGGCAGGCAGGCGCTTGGGGCGTACATTGGATGGCCCCGAAATCCATAATGGCCTGATTGTACAAGGCCGGATGACGCTTGTCGAGCATCTCCTGCGCCAGGGCGGCAAACACCTTCTTGCCTTGCGTGGAGTCTATCGGGACATCGATGCCCAGGTATCGGGAAAGCACCCGATAGACGTTGCCGTCCACCACGGCGTAGGGCATGTCGTAGGCAATGGAACAAATGGCGGCGGCCGTATAGTCGCCCACCCCTTTCAGGGCCCGCACCCCTTCGTAGGTCTGGGGAAAATGCCCGTTCATGCTCCGGGCCGCCGCATGGAGGTTGCGTGCACGGGAATAGTAGCCCAGCCCCTGCCAGTACTTCATGACCTCGTCCTCGTCGGCCTCGGCCAGCGACGCCACGTCGGGGAAACGCTCCACAAACCTCAGAAAATACTCGTAGCCCTGTGCCACGCGGGTCTGCTGGAGGATAATCTCGGATATCCATATCCGATAAGGGTCCCGGGTCTCCCTCCAGGGCAACTCCCGCTTGTGCCCGGCATACCATTCCAATAATATCGCAGAAAAATCACTCATTCTTTTTGTTGTCAAAAATGCAAAACACAAATGCAAATACCTATTATATATATACATAGGCCATTGCCACACGCAAATATTCCCACGGTTTTGCAGGCAGACGACAAAAGTAATGCTTTTCCGTCTAACAAACCTTAATCATCGGACTTTTTTAGAAAAATGTCCGAAATATATTTTTCAGAGACGCGGAAAAGCTATATATTTGCAGTCCAAAAAATTAAGGAAACATTAGTAATAATATTTTTTTTAAGGAAAAATGACTAAAGCTGACATTGTAAACGAAATTACAAAGAACACGGGGATTGATAAGACAACCGTACTTACCACCGTCGAGGCATTCATGGACGCAGTCAAAGCATCTTTAGCCAAGGATGAGAACGTTTATCTTCGTGGATTCGGAAGTTTCATAGTGAAGAAGAGAGCTCAGAAGACAGCCCGCAACATCTCTAAGAACACTACGATCATCATTCCCGAGCACAATATCCCGGCATTCAAACCTGCCAAGACCTTTACTCTGGCAGTGAAGAAATAATAAACAATAGTATTAACCCATAAAAAATTAAAGCTATGCCAAGCGGAAAGAAGAAAAAAAGACATAAAATGTCTACGCACAAGCGTAAAAAAAGACTAAGAAAGAACAGACATAAAAGCAAAAAGTAATTTTTAGTCTGAACGACAAAAAATTAAAGAACAAACTTGCGGAACAAATGTCTCGCGAGTTTGTTCTTTGTTTAAGTGAACCATTGGAACCCACAGAGCTTCAGCCTATACAGCCAGGCACCTCCTGCCTTCCCTGCATATCCCGAAGCTTTGTATATTCGTAAACCTAAAAGCGTTAAAGATAGTGACAAGCGAACTCGTTGTAGATGTACAGCCCAAGGAAGTCTCCATCGCGCTGCTCGAAGACAAGCAGCTGGTAGAGCTCCAGAGCGAAGGACGCAACATATCCTTCTCCGTGGGCAACATGTATTTGGGACGCGTCAAGAAATTGATGCCCGGCCTGAATGCCTGCTTCGTGGACGTGGGTTACGAGAAAGACGCTTTTCTTCATTATCAGGACCTGGGTCCTCAATTCCGATCTTTAGAGAAATACGTAAAGCAAACTTTAAGCGACCGCAAGAAACTCAACCCCATTACCAAAGCAACCCTGCTTCCCGACCTTGAAAAGGAAGGCACCATAGCCAACACACTCAAGGTAGGACAAGAAGTCGTGGTGCAGATTGTCAAGGAACCCATCTCAACGAAAGGGCCGCGACTGACATCCGAGCTTTCGTTTGCCGGACGCTACCTCGTGCTGATACCTTTCAACGACAAGGTTTCCGTATCACAAAAAATTAAGTCGAGCGAAGAACGTGCCCGCCTCAAGCAGCTGCTGATGAGCATCAAGCCCAAGAACTTCGGTGTCATCGTGCGCACCGTGGCCGAAGGCAAGCGCGTAGCCGAACTGGACGGAGAACTTAAAGTATTGCTGAAGCATTGGGAAGACGCCATCGTCAAGGTACAGAAAGCCACCAAATTTCCGACACTGATTTACGAAGAGACCAGCCGCGCCGTCGGTTTGCTGCGCGACTTGTTCAATCCTTCCTTCGAAA
>CATXSD010000091.1 GCA_958402075.1 Mediterranea massiliensis
CTGTCGGGTACTCCTCCTTCCAGAAGGAGGAGAGTCTCAGATACCTCTATTTTGACCCTCATTTATTTATTTTTCGCGCGTAATGTTTGCAGATTACCCTCCGCATCTTCCGCATTTGCTGTAGATGGTTGTAAAACAGACGGGTAGCGTGGGGAGATGAATGTGCCTTCCACTCCCTTATGGTTTCAGATAGACCAGGATAAGTATAGGGTTGCTGTCTGCGTTCCATTGGCTGAAGATTTCCCGTTCGTCGGCGGATAGTCCGGTCAGTCCGGCTGCTTTTTGTGCGTTGGCATCCGTATAGCTGGCCGTAAAGATGAGCGCGCGGTCAGTAACCCCCTTGAGCATGACGTTTCCGAGCAGGCGTTTTTCCCTTTCTAATCCGAAGCGCCGGATGCCGTTACCCTTTCGGGGGATGTAGTAGAAGTCCGGCAGGTAGGAGGAAAGGATGGAGCATACATAGCCCTGACTGATTTCGTAGAAGCCGTTGATGTCCTTGATGTGCTTGGTGTCCGTAAGGAAGGCTGCGGACTTGCCTTCCAGCTCTTTCAGGCTTTCGGCTGTAAAATATCTGGAAGACAGAAACGTGGCGAACGGTTCTTTCCGCTCAGGCTGATAGACGTGCGGGGTGAACCGGTGGTAATAGTATGTCTTTCTGCCGGATTTGAACAGGTAGTGCGAAACCGTTTTCAGTATCTTCATCTCGTTCACTTCGGGCAGGGCGGGCCGGAGTAGCGTTTCGTACGTCTGGGTACGCGGGTTGCAGACGGCCAGTTTGTCTGCAAGCCGCCCCTGCTCGTAGACGTCTCCCAGGACGAAGTTCCCCTCTTCCGTCAGAGCGAAATCCAGGAAATACCGTCCGGTTGCAATTTCTTCGTATGCCTTGGGATTCCCTTTTTCATATTTCAGGATGCGTTGCCGTTCGTTGTCGGCTATGTAGATGTTTCCCTCGCTGTCCACATCGAAGTCCACGGGATGGAGATATTCACCCGGTCCTTGTCCCAGTGGATGCAAGGCTTGGAGAAAACGGCCGCTTTTGTCGAATGTCAGGACGCCTTTGTGGAAGGACTGGTCATAAATATAGAATTTGTCATTCAAGCAGATGATTTTGTCAATGCTTCCTATCAGTGAACTGTCCGTCAGCTCTAACGGTAGATAGCGGACGGAGTCGACAGGTGCTTCTGCTGCACGGGAGATGCTGTCGATGTCGCAGGTCAGTGGTGAAGCCGGTTCTTGCGGGGAATGGCCGCAGCTGAACAGCAGACTTATGAACAGGGCAATGGAAAAGGTATGGATTGTTTTCATGGCAGATAAATTTTAGAATTCAGCCTCTGAAAAGGTTCGTAACAAAAATACATATTGCCGCTTTATAAACAAAATTATAGAGGAGAAAAATGCGGTTTTCCGTATGCTTGATGATATTATGAACCGTGTGCCGGGAGTTGGCGGGCGGTCATGCTTTCTTATCTTGCTGCGCAACCTGCTGATTTTCAATACCGCCACAGATGCCACAGAGGATTACATTAAAATTATTGAACTCATAAAATAAATAGGCTGCCTTTAAAGGCAGACCATTTATTTAATTTCACGCGTAATGTTTACACAAGCATCTGTGGCATCTGTGGCGACATTGAAAATCAAGTACTTGCGCAGCAGGATGATTTCTCCCCTGCCTCTCTCTGTTTCCTTGTTCTTCAGAAAAGGGCCTTTTCGTTCCTTGACGCCGTGCTTCCTCACCCTCTGACGCCGTGCTTTGTCAGCCCCTCAGGAAGCACGGCATGACACCCTCACGCAGCACTGCGTCAGGCCCTCACGCAGCACTTCGTCAGACGGGGTAAGGAAACAGGGTGAGGATTCCGTTGTTTTTATTATTTTTGCCGGAAAATGTAAATGTTTGACTTATGCTTGCCTTCATCTCCTGTGCCAAGACCATGGCTGCCCGCTGTACCCTGCGCGTGCCGCAGCTGACTACACCCCGCTTTGAAGCCGAGGCGTTGCAGAACGCCCTCAGCCTGTCGCAATACTCCGCCGCCGAGCTGGAGACCCTGCTGCGGGTCAACGCGAAGATAGCCGCCGAAAACCGCCTGCGCTACCACGACTTCTGCTCGGAAGAGAACCGCCCGATGCCCGCCATCGGAGCCTATACGGGGGCGGTGTTCAAACGCATCGCGCCGCGTGACTTCACGGCCGACGACTTCGCCTTCGCGCAGGACCACCTGCTCATCACCTCTTTCCTCTACGGCCTGCTGCGCCCGCTGGACGGCATCCGGCCCTACCGGCTGGAGGGCGACGTCTGCCTGCCCGAACGGGGCGGGCTGTCGATGTTCGACTACTGGAAACCGCTGCTGACGGACGTGTTCATCGAAGCCGTCAGGCAGCAGGGCGGCGTGCTGCTCAACCTGGCCAGCGGCGAGATGAAGAACCTCTTCGACTGGCGGCGCGTGGAGCGCGAGGTGCAGGTCGTGACGCCCGAGTTCCAGGTGTGGAAGGGCGACCGGCTGGCGACGGTGGTCGTCTATGCCAAAATGTGTCGGGGCGAGATGACGCGCTTCTTCCTGAAGAACCGCCTCACCCGCCCCGAAGAGTTGCGTGGTTTCCAATGGGAGGGCTTCGCGCTCGACGAAAGCCGGAGCACGGACACCCACCTGCTGTTTACTGCCTGATGGTGACCATCGTGGCGCCGAACCCGTATTCCTGGAAGGAGGCATCCTGCGCCTTGCAGGCCGGGTACTTGCGCTTCAGCTCGTCCAGCAGCGCGCGGCGCAGCACGCCGTCGCCCTTGCCGTGGATGAAGACGATGCGCTGCTCGCGCTTGTTCTTGTACTGTTCCATCACCTCGCGGAACTTGTCCAGCTGGTAGTTCAGCATCTCGCCGTTGCTCATGCCGCGGGTGTCGTCCAGCAGTTCGCCGATGTGCAGGTCCACCTCGATGATGTCGTTCTTGCCGCCGCGCTTGGCGATGGTCTGCGGCTTGCGGGGCGTGTCGTCGGCCTTGCGCTTCTGCATCAGGGCCTCCTGGAGCTCTTCGGCCGACACATATACCTGCTTGGCGGGCTGGTCGTTCTTGACCACGTCGTAGAGCAGGGCCGGCGTCTCGAAGAAGTCGGTCGGCTGGAAGGTGTGCAGCTTGTAGAACTTCACCACGTCGATGCGCAGCTCCACGCTGACGGCCGGTTTCAGCTGGAAGGAACGGCGGTCCTTGAAGGCCACCAGCTGCACGGCCACGCGTTCCAGGTCGTTGAGCGAAGCCTTCTCGAACTCTTCGAGCAGCAGCTTCGTGTTGGGCTCTATCAGGCCGTGCGAGCGGACGGTCCATGCCTTGCCCTCGGCGCCCAGGTAGGTGTAGTAGAGGTAATAGTTGCTGTCGTTCACCAGGTAGCTTTCGAAGGACGTGGTGCTCACTGCCTTGATGTCGGTGGGCACGAAGGCCAGGTGGACGTTGAGCACGTCGCCGCCCTTTATCTCCGGCTGGCGGTAGACCGATACCTGCGGCTTCTCCACGCGGTGCAGCGGCAGTTCGGCCGGTTGCGGTGCGGCCGGGCGGGCGGGTTGTTCCTCCGCCTTCTTCTGTTCGGCCTTGGCGGCCTTCGAGGCGGGAGTCGGTACGTTGTAGTCGTCCGTCTCTATCACCACCACTTCACTGATGTGCATCGGGATGTCGAACCCGTCGGCATCTTCCACCAGCACGATGTCTTTTCCCTGGAATCCGGTGACCTTTCCGCCACCCACTTCGTTCAGAAAGCGAACTTTGTCTCCTATCTTTATCATAACTTTTCTGTTTTATTTCGTTGGTGAGACAAAGATACCTATTTATTTTCAAAAGCGGACGGGGAGACGGGCGGAAATCGATGTCGCACCGCGTGGGGAAAAAGAAAAGGGGCCGTTCCGTTGAAGATACTTCTGTGTCGGAACAGCCCCTTTTTTATGGCTGGGTTGCTATGTCGCGGATCAGAGTCCGGCCAGTTCGACGATCTTGTCGACAGCGGCCGTCAGTCCGTCGGGGTTCTTGCCGCCGGCCGTAGCGAAGTGGGGCTGGCCGCCGCCACCGCCTTGAATCAGCTTGGCAGCTTCCTTCACCAGCGCACCGGCCTTCAGGCCGCCGGCCACCAGGTTGTCGCTCAGCATGACGGTGAGCATCGGCTTGCCTTCGAACTCGGTGCCGGCCACGAAGAACAGGTTCTCCGTGATCTGGCCGCGCAGTTGGAAGGCGATGTTCTTCACCGTGTCGGCGGGCAGGGGCGCGCAGAACTTGATGAGCTTCACGCCGTTCACCTCCTTGACGCTCTGCAGCAGTTTTTCCTTCAGCTGGGCTTCCTTCTCCTTCATGAACTCTTCCACCTGCTTCTTCAGTCCGGCGTTCTCCTCGATGTACTTGCGGATGGTTCCGGCCAGGTCGGGGGCGTTGTTGAAGAGGGCTTTCAGGTCGCGGATGGAGTCCTGCAGGTTGTCCATCATCTCTTCCACCTTGGCGCCGGTCACGGCCTCGATACGGCGTACGCCGGCGGCCACGGAGCTTTCGGACAGAATCTTCACCATACCGATGTTGCCGGTAGCGGCTACGTGCGTACCGCCGCAGAACTCGATGGATGAGCCGAACTGGATGACGCGGACGTGGTCGCCGTACTTCTCGCCGAAGAGGGCGATGGCACCCAGTTCCTTGGCCTCCTCAATGGGGATATTGCGGTATTCCTTCAGAGGAATGTTGGCGCGGATCTTGGCGTTGACCAGATGTTCTACCTGGCGCAGCTGTTCGTCGGTCACCTTCTGGAAGTGCGAGAAGTCGAAACGCAGCGAGTCCGGCGTAACCAGCGAACCCTTCTGCTCCACGTGGTCGCCCAGCACGGTGCGCAGGGCCTCGTCCAGCAGGTGTGTACACGAGTGGTTGGCGGCGCAGGCAGCGCGCTTGTCGGTGTCCACGCAGGCCATCATCGGTGCGTCGAGGTGTTCGGGCAGCTTCTTGGCCAGGTGGATGGGCAGGTTGTTCTCCTTCTTGGTGTCGATGATGTCGATGGTCTCGAACTCGCTTACCAGGACGCCCGTGTCGCCTACCTGACCGCCGCTTTCGGCGTAGAACGGCGTCTTGTCCAGCACAATCTGGTAGAGTGTCTGGTTCTTCTGCTTCACCTGACGGTAGCGCAGGATGCTGGTCTCGTATTCGGTATAGTCGTAGCCTACAAATTCGGTGGTACCTTCCTTCAGCGTGATCCAGTCGCCGGTCTCAACGGCGGCGGCGTTGCGGGCGCGCTGCTTCTGCTGCTGCATCTCGACGTCGAATTCCTTCGTGTCGGCCGTCATGCCGTTCTCGCGGAGGATGAGTTCGGTCAGGTCGAGCGGGAAGCCGAAGGTGTCGTACAGCGTGAAGGCGTCCTTGCCGCTGATTTCGGTCTTGCCGGCAGCCTTGGTGTCGGCCATGGTCTTCTCGAGCAGGCGGATGCCCGTTTCGAGCGTGCGCAGGAAAGATTCCTCCTCTTCCTTGATGACCTTGGCGATGAGGTCCTTCTGGGCGTTCAGTTCGGGGTAGGCGCTTCCCATGTCGTCTATCAATACGGGCAGCAGCTTGTACATGAAAGCCTGTTTCTGTCCCAGGAACGTGTAGCCGTAGCGGACGGCACGGCGCAGGATGCGGCGGATGACGTAGCCGGCCTTGGCGTTGCTGGGCAGCTGTCCGTCGGTGATGGAGAAGGCGATGGTGCGGATGTGGTCGGCAATGACGCGCATGGCCACGTCCTTCTGCTTGTCTTCGCCGTACTTGGCGCCGGACATGGCTGCGATGGCCTGGATGAGGGGCTGGAAGACGTCGGTGTCATAGTTGGACGTCTTGCCCTGCATGGCCATGCAGAGGCGTTCGAAGCCCATGCCGGTATCGATTACCTTGGCGGGCAGGCCTTCGAGGCTGCCGTCGGCCTTGCGGTTGAACTGCATGAACACGAGGTTCCAGATCTCGATGACCTGCGGATGGTCGTGGTTCACCATGTCGCGGCCGGGAATCTGCTTCTTCTCTTCTTCGGAACGGAGGTCGATGTGGATTTCCGAGCAGGGACCGCAGGGCCCCGTATCGCCCATTTCCCAGAAGTTGTCGTGCTTGTTGCCGTTGATGATGTGGTCCTTTGGCAGGAACTGCTCCCAGTAGGAGGCGGCTTCGTCGTCGCGGCTCAGGCCTTCTTCGGGGCTGCCTTCGAAGACGGTAGCATAGAGGTTGTCGGGGTTGATTTTCAGTACGTCCACCAGGTATTCCCAGGCCCAGGAGATGGCTTCCTTCTTGAAGTAGTCGCCGAACGACCAGTTGCCCAGCATCTCGAACATGGTGTGGTGGTAGGTGTCGTGTCCTACCTCCTCCAGGTCGTTGTGCTTGCCGCTGACGCGCAGACACTTCTGCGAGTCGGCCACTCGCTTGTATTTCGCCGGGTGGTTGCCCAGAATGATGTCCTTGAACTGGTTCATCCCCGCATTGGTAAACATCAGTGTGGGGTCGTCCTTGATTACCATGGGAGCGGAGGGCACGATGTGGTGCCCCTTGCTCTCGAAGAAACTCTTGAACGAGTCTCTGATTTCGTTTGCAGTCAACATATTCTATTTAAGTTTTTAAGTTTCAGCATGCTAAGTTTTTTCTGAGTCTGAAAGCCGTGGGCTGTCCGAACTGCCCGCAGACGGAACCGCTGCCGCCTGAAAAGCGGAACGCTCAAAAGCTCAATAACTTAAAAACTCAAAAAAACTGTGCAAAGATAGCTCGTTTTTATTACTTTTGCCGCATAGACAACCGAAATATTTCCAAAAAGATGCGTAAAGTATACTATATATATAATCCGCAGACCCAGACTTACGACCGCATTTACCCTACCTTCCGGCAGAGGATGATGAGCTATGCACGCCGTCTGTTCATCGGGATGGGATTGGGGGCCGGCAGTTTCATCCTGTTGCTGCTGATATTCGGTTCGCCTTCGGAGAAGGAGTTGAGGAAGGAGAACAGCCAGCTGCAGGCCCAGTATAACGTACTTCAGCATCGGATGGACGAGGCAATGGGCGTGCTGCAGGACATCCAGCAGCGCGATGACAACCTCTATCGGGTCATCTTCATGGCCGACCCTGTGCCGGCTGCCATCCGCCAGGGCGGCTTCGGCGGCACCAACCGCTATGAGCATCTGATGAAAATGGCCAACTCGGAACTGGTGGTGAACACGACGCAGAAGATGGACATGCTGACCAAGCAACTGTACATCCAGTCGCGCTCGTTCGACGACGTGGTGCGCATGTGCAAGCAGCACGACGAGATGCTGCGCTGCATACCGGCCATCCAGCCCATCTCCAACAAGGACCTGAAGCAGACGGCTTCGGGCTACGGTACGCGCATCGACCCTGTCTACGGTACGACCAAATTCCACTCGGGCATGGACTTCTCCGCCCATCCGGGGACCGATGTCTATGCCACGGGCGACGGCACGGTGGTGAAGATGGGGTGGCAGACGGGCTATGGCAATACCATCATCATCGACCACGGCTTCGGCTATCAGACGTGGTATGCCCACCTGCAGGACTTCCGTACGAAGCTGGGCAAGAAGGTGGTGCGCGGCGAGGTGATAGGCGGCGTGGGCAGTACGGGAAAAAGTACCGGCCCGCACCTGCACTACGAGGTGCACGTCAAGGGGCAGGTGGTCAACCCTGTGAACTACTACTTCATGGACCTGAGCGCCGAGGACTACGACCGCATGATACAGATTGCCGCCAACCAGGGCAAGGTGCTGGATTGACGGCTGTCGAGAATGTGCAAGAGAATAAACCGACCGTTAAATCGTGATTATGGTACCGAATCAGGACAAGAATCTGAAATTGTATTATTCCATCAGTGAGGTGGCCGACATGCTCGGCGTCAACGAGTCGCTGCTCCGCTACTGGGAGAAGGAGTTCCCGCAGCTTTGCCCCAAGAAAGCCGGCAGGGGAGTGCGGCAGTACCGCAAGGAAGATGTGGAGACGGCGAAGCTGATCTATCACCTGGTGAAGGAACGGGGCATGACGTTGCCCGGCGCCCGCCAGCGCCTGAAGGACAACCGCGAGGCTACCTTGCGCAACTATGAACTGGTAGACCGCCTGAAGAACATCCGTGAAGAGCTGGTATCCATGCGCGATGCTCTCGATGCCTTCACCTACAACGATGTGGAGGCATTGAAGGAAAACATCGGAAAGGTGCAGTCGTCAGACCATTAGTCCTCAATGCGTGACACCTGCTTGATGTTGGGAATCTGCTTCAGGTTGTTGCAGATGGTGCGCACGTCGTCCACGTCGTGTACATACAGCTGGATTCTCCCTTCGAAGATGCCGTCGTTGGTTTCCATGATGAGCTTGCGGATGTTGACGTTCAGCTGGCGGGAGATGACTTGGGTCACTTCGTTCAGCAGTCCCATGCAGTCGATGCCCTTGACGTAGATGGTGACCAGGAAGGACAGGTCCTTGTGCGTGTCCCACTGGGTGGCGATGATGCGGTTGCCGTAGCTGCTTTTCAGACGGGCGGCCACGGGGCACTGGCGCTTGTGGATGATGACCTGGTTGTTCTCGTTGATGTAGCCCAGCACGTCGTCGCCCGGAATGGGGTGGCAGCAGTCGGCCATGATGTATTCCTTGGAGATGGCCTCCTCGGTCAGTTTCAGGATTTTCTTGGTATCGATCTTGTCCGGCGTCGCCTTTACCTGCGTTGTCTTTTCCTCTTCACTTTCCTTTTCCTCTTTGTTGTTGGTGCCGAAGGAGAAGGACAGCAGTTTCTTCCAGCTCTTTTCAGGCTTTTCCTTGAAGGCGTTGCGGTCGGTGTCGCCCAGGGTGAGCTTCTTGCTGCCGATGGCTACCAGGAGCTCGTCGTGGGTATGGAAGTTGTGCAGGCGTGTCAGCTTGTCGAGTGCCGAGTCGTCCATGCGGATGCCTTCGGCCTTGAGGAAGTCGGCCAGTATCGTTTCGCCTTCCTTCTGGTTGGCCTTGGCTTCCTTGCGGAGGATGGAGGCAATCTTGGCCCGTGCGCGGGCGGTGGTGGCGTAGTTCATCCATTCGGGTTGCACGTGCTGCGATTTGGAGGTCAGGATTTCCACCTGGTCACCGCTCTGCAGCTTGTGGCTCAGGGGCACCAGCTTGTGGTTCACCTGGGCGCCGATGCAGTGGCTGCCGATGTCGGTGTGGAGGGAGAAGGCGAAGTCCAGGGCCGTGCAGTTCTGCGGCATGGTCTTCAGGTCGCCTTTGGGGGTGAACACGAAGATTTCCGAAGCGAAGAGGTTGAGCTTGATGGTATCGAGGAAGTCGATGGCGTCGGGCTGCGGGTCGTCCAGGATTTCCTTGATGGTCTTCAGCCATTTCTCCAGTTCGCCTTCGTCCTCGCTGCCGCCGCCTTCCTTGTACTTCCAGTGGGCGGCGAAGCCCTGTTCGGCGACGTCGTTCATGCGTTCGCTGCGGATCTGTACCTCGATCCACTGCCCGTTGTTGCCCATCAGGGTGACGTGCAGGGCCTGGTAGCCGTTGGCCTTGGGGTGGCTCACCCAGTCGCGCAGGCGGTCGGGGTGGGGCTTGTATATCTTGGAGATGGAGATGTAGATGTCGAAGCAATCGTTCAGTTCTTCGTCCGTATTGCGCGGCTCGAAGATGATACGCACGGCAAGCAAATCGTAGATTTCTTCGAAAGGTACGTGCTTGGTCTGCATCTTGTTCCAGATGGAGAAGATGGATTTGACACGTGCAAGAATACGGTATTTCAACCCCATCTTGTCCAGTTGCGCACGAATCGGGGCGGTGAATTCCTTGAACACCTTGTCGCGTTCGGTGGCTGTGGCTGCCAGTTTTTCTTCGATTTCGTGGTATTCTTCGGGATGCTCGTATCTGAAGCTCAGGTTCTCCAGTTCGGTCTTTATCTTGTAAAGTCCCAGGCGGTTGGCGAGGGGGGCATAGATATACAGTGTTTCGCCCGCAATCTTGAACTGCTTGTTGGGAAGCATGGAACCTAACGTCCGCATATTATGCAGGCGGTCCGCTATCTTGATAAGAATCACGCGTATATCGTCGGACATTGTCAGCAGCAGCTTCTTGAAGTTCTCTGCTTGTGCCGAAGCCCGGTCGCCGAAGATGCCACCGGATATCTTGGTCAGTCCGTCCACAATCTGGGCGATTTTCGGGCCGAATATGTTCTCTATGTCTTCCACGGTATAGTCCGTATCTTCTACCACATCGTGCAGCAAGGCGGCACAAATGGATGTAGACCCCAGACCTATTTCGGTGCAGACAATCTGTGCCACAGCAAGCGGATGCATGATGTAGGGCTCGCCTGAACGGCGTTTGATGCCCTTATGC
>CATXSD010000092.1 GCA_958402075.1 Mediterranea massiliensis
GTGGAGCTGTTTGCCGGGAAGTTCAATGTGCCCATCCTGGGACGTGACGCCAACATGATATCGGCCAGTGCCGAGGGCATCACCATCATTAACTTCGGTATGGGAAGTCCCAATGCCGCCATCATCATGGACCTGCTCAGCGCCATCCATCCCAAGGCCTGCCTGTTCCTGGGCAAGTGCGGAGGCATCGACAAGAAGAACAGGCTGGGGGACTTGATACTGCCCATCGCGGCCATCCGCGGCGAAGGTACGTCGAACGACTATTTCCCGCCCGAAGTACCTGCACTGCCGGCCTTCATGCTGCAGCGCGCCGTGTCGTCGTCCATCCGCGACCATGCCCGCGACTACTGGACCGGTACCGTCTATACCACCAACCGCCGCATCTGGGAGCACGACGACCAGTTCAAGGAATACCTCAAGAAGACGCGCGCTATGGCAGTGGACATGGAGACGGCCACCCTCTTCAGCTGCGGTTTTGCCAACCACATCCCTACAGGCGCCCTGCTGCTGGTGTCCGACCAGCCCATGATTCCCGAAGGTGTGAAGACCGACAAGAGCGACAGCATGGTGACGCAGAACTACGTGGCCGAGCATGTGGAGATTGGTATCGAATCCCTCCGCATGATTATCGATGAAAAGAAGACCGTAAAACATCTGAAGTTCGACTGGTAAGACTATGGCAAAGCAGGAACTGACATGCGACGATATCCTGAAGGAACTCCGGGCCAAGCAGTACCGCCCCCTCTACTACCTGATGGGCGAAGAGGATTACTACATCGACCTGATAGCCGGTTACATAGAGGAAAACGTACTGACCGATGAGGAGAAGGAGTTCAACCAGACGGTGGTGTATGGGGCTGATGTGGACATTGCCACCATCATCAATGCGGCCAAGCGCTATCCGATGATGGCCGAACACCAGGTCGTCATCGTCAGGGAGGCACAGACCGTGCGAGGCATGGAGGAACTGGCCTACTATCTCCAGAAGCCCCTACTGTCTACCATCCTCGTCCTCTGCCACAAGCATGGTGTGCTGGACCGTCGCAAGAAGCTGGCTGGCGAGATAGAGAAGGCGGGAGGCATCGTCTTCGAGTCGAAGAAGCTGCGCGAAGCCCAGTTGCCCGCCTTCATCACTTCCTACCTGAAGCGCAAGGGCGTGGATATCGAACCGAAGGCCTCGCAGATGGTGGCCGAGTTTGTGGGTACCGACCTGAGCCGTCTGACCGGCGAACTGGAAAAGCTGGTCATCACCCTGCCAAAAGGTTTGACAAGAGTGACACCCGAGCAGGTGGAGCGCAACATCGGGATCAGCAAGGACTATAACAACTTCGAACTCCGGGCCGCATTGGTCGAAAAAGATGTGTTGAAGGCCAACCGGATAGTAAAATACTTTGAGGAAAATCCGAAAAGCAATCCCATACAGATGACTTTATCTTTACTTTTCGGTTTCTTCTCGAACCTGATGATGGCCTATTATGCGCCCGAAAAGTCGGAGCAGGGAGTGGCTGCCTTCCTGGAATTGAAGTCGCCCTGGCAGGCACGCGAGTATTTGGCCGCCATGCGCCGTTACAGCGGAGTAAAGACGTTGCAGATTATCGGTGAGATACGCAACGCCGATGCCCGCTCGAAGGGAGTGGAGAACAGTTCGATGAGCGACGGCGACATTCTCCGGGAACTGGTGTTCAAAATTTTGCATTAACGGGAGTGTAGCCGATTCCCGCTCTTCGCAGAGAAAGACGGATGGCATCGGAGGCGATACAAGGCTTCCGGTGCCATCCGTTTTTTGTTCTCTTTCTTTATCGGCCTTCAACGGCTCTTTTTATGCCATTTCCACGAAGTTCTTCTTCGTTTCTCTTCGTTTTTCACGCCATTCTTCTGGAACAACGACCTTGACGAATGTAAAAAATGGGGTTAATTCGTTATCCGATAGCCGTTTATACAAAAATAAAGCCTCTGAGAATGCGATATTTTGCTTCAACTGTCCGTTGATACGGAAAAATGGGAAGGAAATTACAATAGTAGAGTAAAAGGAGGCGAGACTTGTCGGCCGGGCACTGAGATAGCAACCGTCAATTTTTAGAAGGCTGAACACAAATGCGGATTCTGCCCGTCGTCAGCCCTGTAGGGTCATGGCACCGGAGAAATCATCCTTTTCGGTCTGCTGGATAGTTGTAATTACAACAGCAGGATATTTCATTCGTAAAATAGCAATGGAAGTACAAAAGTTATATTCAAATTAGTACATGTACGAATGTAAACGTTACAAATGTTATATACGGGTGTTAATGGATAAATAACAAAGTGAAGTAGGGGATTACCTTCGTACTACCAAATCGTTTAAGCACATGTTTTGCTTTGATTAATTCGCTTATATTCAGCATAATTACAAGAATTTGCTAAAATCAAGGTTTTAGTAATAGGCAGAAAAGGTATTTACGTATGTAAATGTGTGTGGGTTGGTTAGTAATATAGTATTTATTATACTAATAATCAGTATTATAATAAGTTTTATTAAAGTCAGATTTATCAATGATTTTCCATATCCATGCGGGATTAACAAAGGTGATAATCAAGTTTGGAATACGAAGAGTATATTTGTAATATCAAGAAATTACAATATTAAATTTGCTATTGTGATTTTATTTATTTACTTTTGTAACCAATAAAAAGAGAGAACACTTTTGTAATATCTACCTATATGAGCATCAAGGATCGCTTTAAAATGATTATGGAACGGGAAAAGCTGACTGCCGGAGCGTTTGCCGAAAGCATCGGAGTGGCACAGGCTACTATCTCGCACATTCTGGGGCCGCGCAACAAGTATCCCAGTACGGAGGTCATTCTCCGGCTTCACCAGCGTTACAGTGACATCAATCTGGAATGGCTGCTTACGGGACAAGGCAACATGAGCAACGATGCCGACGCTTCCGCTACTACCCCTGAAAACATCGGAGCGGACTATCCGCTATTCGCTGAGAAGGCCGAAAATGCGCCCCAAGGGACGGATGAAGCTGAAAATCGCAAGGAAATGCCGTTATCCAAGCCTGTAAACACACCTAAAGAGATTGTAAAACAGGAGGTTATCTATAAGGAAAGGCCTCCCAGAAAAATCACTGAAATAAGAATTTTCTTCGACGACAATACGTACGAGACTTTCAAGCCGGCGTAATGGAAATGGTGAATGGTTAATGGTAAATGATAAATGGTTAATACTGAATGGACAATGGTTATCCATTTGTCATCCCGGCCTTGAGCCGGGATCCATGCTTTTGCTTTGCTTGTGTTTACTGGATCCCGCATCAAGTGCGGGATGACGTTTGGTACCTCGGAAGTAAAAAGCCTGAAAACGTTGTTTTCGGCTTTTGTACTTCCCTCGGTTTGCACTACTTTGAATAAGATAGGCTGCACCTCGGAAGTAAAAAGCCTGAAAACGTTGTTTTCGGCTTTTGTACTTCTCTCGGTTTGCACTACTTTGAATAAGATAGGCTGCACCTCGGAAGTAAAAAGCCTGAAAACGTTGTTTTCAGCTTTTGTACTTCTCTCGGTTTGCACTATCTTTGCACAACGATTGAAATCCATACTTGTGTAGTAATGAAAAAATATCTTTTAGATTTGACAGTCACGGAGAACGTCCGCCTGCATGCACATTACGTGCTGCTGAAGCTGACGTCTCCCCAGGAACTGCCCGAGATGCTGCCGGGACAGTTTGCTGAGATCCGTGTGGACGGCTCGCCTACCACGTTCCTGCGCCGCCCTATCTCCATTAATTATGTGGACAGACAACGCAACGAGGTGTGGTTCCTGATACAGCTCGTAGGAGACGGTACAAAGCGCCTGGGCGAAGCGAAAGCGGGCGATGTAATCAATGTAGTGCTTCCCTTGGGAAATGGCTTTACGATACCCGAAAAGGCCTCGGACAAGCTGCTGCTGGTGGGTGGCGGCGTAGGTACGGCTCCGATGCTTTATCTGGGCGAACAGTTGCTGAAACGGGGATGCCGGCCCACCTTCCTGCTGGGCGCCCGCAGCGACAAGGATTTGCTGCAGCTCGACCAGTTTGCAGCCTATGGTGACGTCTATACGACAACCGAAGACGGTAGTCACGGCGAAAAGGGATTCGTGACGCAACACTCCATCCTGGAGCAGGTGAAGTTCGAGCATATCTATACGTGCGGTCCCAAGCCGATGATGATGGCCGTGGCACGCTATGCCAAGGCAAAGGGCATCGACTGCGAAGTGTCTCTGGAGAATATGATGGCATGCGGCGTGGGAGCCTGCCTCTGCTGCGTGGAAAACACGACCGAAGGCCACCTGTGTGTATGTAAAGAAGGTCCCGTATTTAATATAAACAGACTGTTATGGCAGATTTAAGTGTAAAGATTGGTGAATTACAAATGAAAAACCCGGTGATGACCGCTTCCGGGACTTTCGGCTACGGCGAAGAATTTGCCGATTTCATCGATTTGGAGCGAATAGGCGGTATCATTGTAAAGGGGACTACCCTTCACAAACGTGAAGGCAATCCGTATCCGCGCATGGCGGAAACTCCTTCTGGCATGTTAAACGCTGTGGGACTGCAAAATAAGGGTGTACATTACTTTGTTGAACACATCTATCCCCGCATCAAGGACATCCGGACCAATATGATTGTGAATGTATCGGGTTCGGCCATCGAAGATTATGCCGAAACGGCCTCCATCATTAACGAACTTGACAAAATTCCTGCCATCGAATTGAACATCTCCTGCCCCAATGTGAAGCAGGGTGGCATGGCCTTCGGCGTGACTGCCAAGGGGGCCGAAGAAGTGGTTAAAGCGGTGCGCCAGGTGTATAAAAAAACGCTCATCGTGAAGCTGTCGCCCAACGTGACAGACATCACCGAAATAGCGCGCGCGGCCGAAAACGGAGGTGCCGACAGCGTTTCGCTCATCAATACCCTGCTGGGCATGGCCATCGATGCCGAAAAACGTCGTCCGTTGCTCTCTACAGTGACGGGAGGCATGTCTGGCGCGGCAGTGAAGCCCATTGCCCTGCGTATGGTGTGGCAGGTGGCCAAGGCGGTAAAAATACCCGTCATCGGCCTGGGAGGCATCATGAACTGGCGCGATGCCGTGGAATTCCTGTTGGCAGGTGCTACAGCCATCCAGATTGGTACGGCCAACTTCATCGATCCGACGGTGACCGTCAAGGTGGCCGAGGGTATCGACGACTACCTCAACCGACATGGATTCAAGTCCGTAACGGACATTATCGGTGCACTGGAGGTGTAACTTCTGACGAAGGTACCCTCTTCGCAACCGAAGACAATAAAAAAGGACATCAGCCGACTGATGTCCTTTTCTTTTATATTTACACGTCTGTTTTATTCCCCCAACAGGTCGGGACGCAGCCGGCGGGTCCGTTCGATGGACTGCTGCAACTCCCATTCCTTAATCTTCGCCTCGTGACCTGAAAGTAAAATATCCGGAACTTTCCAACCGTTGTAGTCAGCCGGACGGGTATAGACCGGAGCGGCAAGCAGATTGTCCTGGAACGAGTCCGACAAGGCCGACTGTTCGTCGGAAATCACACCGGGAATGATGCGCACGATGGCATCGGCCATCACGGCAGCCGCCAGTTCGCCGCCCGTCAGCACATAGTCGCCGATGCTCACCTCTTTCGTGATGAGATGCTCGCGGATGCGGTAGTCGATACCCTTGAAGTGGCCGCACAGGATGATGAGGTTCTGCGCCAGCGACAGGGTGTTGGCCATGGGCTGGTTGAACTGCTCGCCGTCGGGTGTGGTGAAAATCACTTCGTCGTAGTCGCGTTCGGCCTTCAGGCTGTTGATGCAGCGTTCGATGGGTTCAATCTTCATCACCATGCCGGCAAAGCCGCCGAAGGGGTAATCGTCCACGCGGCGGTACTTGTCCTTGGTGTAGTCGCGCAGGTTGTGGATATGTATCTCGGCCAGGCCCTTGTTCTGTGCCCGCTTCATGATGGAGCAGTTGAAGAAGCCCTCAATCATCTCCGGAAGAACGGTAATAATGTCTATGCGCATAACGTTTCTTTCTGTTTTTTCTGCAAAAGTAGTGCAAGTTGCGTGTAAAAGCAAATTTTGAATGCAGCCACTTTATTTTTACCGGAGCCGGAATGCCGTAAATCGGGAAGAAACCCGTATTTTTGCATGCAAACTATCCGAAAGATGACTATGACACCCAAAGAACGAATAGACTGGCTGCGTGCCGAGCTGCACCGCCACAACTACAACTACTACGTATTGAACGCTCCCGAAATCACGGACAAGGAGTTCGACGACCTGATGCGCGAACTGCAGGACCTGGAGAAGGAGCATCCCGAATATGCGGACGAAAACTCGCCCACGATGCGTGTGGGCAGCGACCTGAACAAGAACTTCACGCAGGTGGCCCACAAATATCCCATGCTTTCGCTGGGCAACACCTACTCCGAGAGCGAGGTGGCCGACTTCTACGAGCGGGTGAAGAAGGCCCTGAACGAGGACTTTGAAATCTGCTGCGAGCTGAAGTTCGACGGTACGTCCATCTCCCTGACCTACGAAGACGGCAAGCTGGTGCGTGCCGTGACCCGCGGCGACGGCGAGAAGGGCGACGACGTGACGGACAACGTGAAAACCATCCGCACCATCCCCCTCGTGCTGCACGGCGACTACCCCCGCTCGTTCGAGATACGCGGCGAGATTCTGATGCCGTGGGTGTCGTTCGAAGCCCTGAACCGCGAACGCGAGGCCCGCGAGGAGCCGCTCTTCGCCAATCCGCGCAACGCCGCTTCGGGTACGCTGAAGTCGCAGAACTCCGCGGTGGTGGCCGCTCGCAAGCTCGACGCCTACCTCTACTACCTGCTGGGCGAAGACCTGCCCGCCGACGGCCATTACGAATGCCTGCAGAAGGCGGCGCAGTGGGGCTTCAAGATATCGGAGCACATGAAGAAGGCCCGCACCCTGCAGGAAGTGTTCGACTACATCAACTACTGGGACACGGAACGCAAGAACCTGCCCGTGGCCACCGACGGCATCGTGCTGAAGGTGAACAGCCTGCGCCAGCAGAAGAACCTGGGCTACACGGCCAAGTCGCCCCGCTGGGCCATCGCCTACAAGTTCCAGGCCGAACGGGCGCTGACACGGCTCAACAAGGTGACCTACCAGGTGGGCCGTACGGGCGCCATCACGCCGGTGGCCAATCTGGACCCCGTACAGCTGTCGGGCACCGTCGTGAAACGTGCCTCGCTCCACAACGCCGACATCATCGAAGGCCTCGACCTGCACATCGGCGACATGGTCTACGTGGAGAAGGGCGGTGAAATCATCCCCAAGATAACAGGCGTGGACACCGATGCCCGCGGCATGCTGCTGGGCGAGAAGGTGAAATTCATCACCCGCTGCCCCGAGTGCGGCACGCCGCTGGTGCGCTTCGAAGGCGAGGCGGCCCACTACTGTCCCAACGAGACGGCCTGCCCGCCGCAGATCAAGGGCAAGATAGAGCACTTCATCAGCCGCCGGGCCATGAACATCGACGGACTGGGACCCGAGACCGTGGACCTGTTCTACCGTCTGGGCCTTATCAAGGACGCTGCCGACCTCTACCGCCTCACGGTGGACGACATCAAGGACCTGGACCGGATGGGGCAGAAATCGGCCGAAAACATCATTAACGGCATTGCCGCGAGCCACAACGTGCCCTTCGAGCGTGTCCTCTTCGCCCTGGGCATCCGCTTCGTGGGCGAGACGGTGGCCAAGAAGATAGCCCGCTCCTTCAAGAGCATCGACGAAGTGGAGCAGGCCAGCCTCGAAACCCTGATGAGTGTCGATGAAATCGGCGAAAAAATAGCCCAAAGCATCGTCAGCTACTTCGCCAATCCGCTGAACCGCAGCCTGGTGGAACGGCTGAAGGAAGCCGGTCTGCAGTTCAGCCGCAGCGAGGAAGACCTGAGCGGATACACCGACAAGCTGGCAGGGCAGTCCATTGTCATCAGCGGTGTGTTCGAGCATCATTCGCGCGACGAATACAAGGAAATGATCGAGCGCAACGGCGGAAAGAACGTGGGCAGCATCTCGTCCAAGACCAGCTTCATCCTGGCCGGTGCCAACATGGGCCCCGCCAAGCTGGAGAAGGCACAGAAACTGGGCATCCGCATTCTGTCTGAAAACGAGTTCCTGGACTTGCTTGCCTGACAAAATCACATAAAAACGTTTTTTATATCGGATATTTGTAGCTCAAACCGAAAAAAATAGTACATTTGCGAACTGCTAAACCACAGATTATTTCATAGGACTCATGATAAAAACAAGATTGAAAGGAATGGGGGTCGCGCTGATTACCCCGTTCAAGGAAGACGAGAGTGTGGACTACGTTGCCCTGATGCGCATCGTGGACTATCTGCTGCAGAACAACGCCGACTTCCTGTGCGTGCTGGGAACCACCGCCGAAACTCCGACCCTGACCGAAGAGGAAAAGGCCAAGATCAAGCGGATGGTGATAGAACGCGTCAACGGACGTATCCCCATCCTGCTGGGTGTGGGAGGTAACAATACCCGCGCCGTCGTCGACGCGCTGAAACACGACGATTTCACCGGAGTGGACGCCGTCCTCTCCGTGGTTCCTTACTATAACAAACCCTCGCAGGAGGGCATCTACCAGCACTACAAGGCCATCTCCGAAGCTACGGAGCTGCCCATCGTGCTCTACAACGTGCCCGGCCGTACGGGGGTGAACATGACGGCCGAAACCACCCTGCGCATCGCCCGCGACTTCGAGAACGTGATTGCCGTGAAGGAAGCGTCGGGCAACATCACGCAGATGGACGACATCATCAAGAACAAGCCGGCCAATTTCGACGTCATTTCGGGCGACGACGGCATCACCTTCCCGCTCATCACGCTGGGTGCTGTAGGTGTCATCTCGGTCATCGGAAACGCCTTCCCGCGCGAGTTCAGCCGCATGGTGCGCCTGGCCCTGCAGGGCGATTACGCCAATGCGCTGACCATCCACCACAAGTTTGCCGAGCTGTTCAAGCTGCTCTTCGTGGACGGCAATCCGGCCGGCGTGAAGGCCATGCTCAACGCCATGGGGATGGTGGAAAACAAGCTCCGCCTGCCGCTGGTGCCTACGCGCATCACCACGTTCGAGGCCATGCGCAAGATATTGAGCGAGCTGAACATCAAGTGCTGACGGCACTTCCTGTCAAAACAACAAATAAAAGCCGGTATCCCGAAGGTTTTGCCTGACGGATATCGGCTTTTTGTTTTGTAATCCGCTTTCCTTTCTTGCTTTTTTCTCATACGCTCTGTTATTTTTCAGTTAAAAGTTTTGTGTATCCGTTATTTTTTCCTATATTGGGCGCATATCCTTAAAACAATACACCTATGCAGAAAAAGCGTTATTTTTATTCGACGATCTTGTCCTGTATAGTACTACTGTTCTCTTGTCTGCGTGACGAGCGGTATGGAGCCGGAGAAATGGAAGAATGGTTTAGGTACACGGATGCATTGTTGACTCCCATCGTGTCTACAATGCGTGTCATGGAACTGAAGCAGCCTTTCATGGAAGGTTTCTGCGAACGCTATGGGATTATACGCCAGCCACCAATACCTTGTCTCTAAAGATTAAGGATGCCTACAGCCATGTATTGCTACACGAATTGTTTCATGCCTTCCAATATCTGAAAAAAGGGGATGGCATGTACAACTCCCTGTTGAACTGTGAGATAGAAGCACATTTGGCACAATATATGTTTCTTAAGAAGAAACCGGATTATAAGATTAAGTGGGAAAAAAATTATATGAATGATGATAGACTTAGGCAAATATTGCTTATAGAAAGCACGTTAACCCCTGAAATGCAACGTAATGATAAATTTGGATTTTTCTTAGATGGCTATTGGGACGCAGCAATCAATGCTTTTAGAAAAGTAAAGGAATATTCGGACGAAAAAGTTTATAAATACGAAGAGACCAGTGATATAGTTAAAAATCTCACTCTATTACAGGAACTTGTAGGAAATTGTAAGTAAGCGTATGAGAACATTCAGAATTTTTATCGCAATGATGTTTGGAATTTCAGCCTTGCATGCCCAAACAGGTTATTACTCAGAGACCAAAACATTCTATGAAGATGGGTATACCTATCAATGTGATGTGGAAAATGGAGTATTGGCGACGCTTTATAACAAAGACGTCAAGTATTACGGAAAAGTAAAGATAGACAAACGTA
>CATXSD010000093.1 GCA_958402075.1 Mediterranea massiliensis
ATTTGGTATGTGCCATCCGCGATTACAAAGGCCGCAAGTTCAACTTGCTGGAACACGTGGACAAGGCTACCGGTTTCATCTCTTACAAGTCGAAGAACGGAAAGGACTTGAAAGCCCTCGAATTGCCGGGTTTGTGGAACGGTTCCATGAGCGACTGGAACACGGTGTTCGTGGAAGTGCCGTTGAGCACATTCAATCCGGTAAAGACCGTGAACGATTTGTTGCGTGAACAGCATCAGTAAGCAGTGATTGACCGAAAATAAGAAAGTCCGCTTGTCTGCATAAGACGGGCGGACTTTTTTTATCTGGAGTATGCGGTGTAGGCATGCTTGTGGCATATCCTATCAGCATACGTGGCGTCTTTTTTATGCTATTGCGTCCGTTGCATGGAGGAATTTGCCGTGAGCGAGACGTAGGATAATGGCAGTGCCTTCATTTTCCTTCGACTCAATCTTCACTACGATGTTGTAAAGTTTAAGTATTTTCACGGCAAGACTCATGCCTATGCCGTTGCCTTGAAACGAGCGGGTGTTGGCGGCACGGTAGAAAGGCTGTGAGATGTAGGGGATGTCCGATTGGGGTATGCCGATGCCCTTGTCTCTTATCTCCACAGACTTCTCGCCGAGCGTAATGCCCACCTCGTCCGAAGAATACTTCAGGGCATTGCGCACGATATTGCTGATAGCCATCTTCAGCAGGTATGGATTGGCCAGGATGCTGCAGTTTTCGCAGCCGGGTAAGATGTGAAGAAAGACCCGCTCGTTGGTCGTAAATTGTCCCAAAAAGTCTTTCCATAGAATTTGTTCGCGACTTTCACCGTCCGACTCGTTCATCGCCATGGACAGATACAGCAGTTGCTTGATGGTCTGTGACATCCTTAGCGCCTCCTGTTCGATTCGTTGGAGCGACCCTTCATAGTCGGCCGCATCGCGTTGTTTCATCAGGGCGATTTCGCACTCTCCCTGTATGGCCGTGAGCGGATTGTTGAGTTCGTGGGAGGCGTGATGTACGAACTGTTTCTCCCGCTGATACGCGTCGTGCAACGTGTCGATGTGCCGTTGGGTGTAAAGTCGGCTGACCAGTATGACGATGAGTAAGCACAGGGTCGTGACACCGATAATCCAATAGCCCATCTGCCGGTGCAGGTATTCGCCGAGATGCCTGTTGAGCATGACGATGACAAAGAAATTGCCTTCCGGTTTGGGATAATATACGGCGATTCCCAGGTTGTCGCCATTTTTAAACTTCAGTTCCCCATGGCTCTTCAGCCGTTCAATCTGTGCGGGCGACATGAATCTGAGCAAGGCCTTTCGGGTGCCTTCTGCCTTGTCGGCATCGAGCACAATCTGTGAGGATACAGGCTTGGCCACTGTGTCGGTGCGGTGTTCCATATAAATATCGTAGACCCTGTTGCCGCTGCACCGCTCCAGATTCTTTTGTGCGATGAGTTCGGCACGCTCTTCCAGAAACGAATAATACAGGTTGTCGGCATAGTCAGACATCCAGTACCATAACACGGCAAACACCATGCCTATGGCGCACAGCGTGATGGCCGAGTAGATGAAAATAATCTTATGAGCAATCTTCAGCATAATTTTCAGTTCGCTTGCAGCGGGGTTATTCCATTACATATCCCACGCCGATTACAGTACGTATGTATTTGTGAGTAAATCCTTTGTCAATCTTGTTGCGCAGGTAGTTGACATACACGTCCACGACATTGGTGTTCGTATTGAAGTTCTTGTCCCACACGTTCTTCAGCAGTTGTTCGCGGCTGAGTACCACGCCGTGGTTATGGATGAAGTATTCGAGCAACCGACATTCTTTCACCGTCAGGTCGATGACGACCCCTTCGCGTTCTGCCCTATGGGCCGACAGGTTCAGTACAATGTCGTTATAGGTGATTTCCGATGCCACGGCTCCGTTGGCCGAACCCCGTCTTAGCAGGGCTGCAATACGTGCCTGCAGTTCTCTGAAACTGAATGGTTTGACTACGTAGTCATCAGCTCCGGCGTTGAGGCCGTCCACGATGTTCTGCGTGGTGCCGAGTGCCGTAAGAAGCAGGATGGGAGTGGTGTAGCCAAACTGTTCCCTGTAGCGTCGGCAAAGTTCCAGACCACTGATTTTCGGCATGATAATATCGAATATCAGCAGGTTGAACACTCCGTTCTGTATTTCGTTCCATCCGCTTTCACCGTCGTAGGCCACGGTGACTTCATATCCGAACTCTTCGAGTCCGCGTTTGATGAAGGAGGCGATGTTCACCTCATCTTCTACCAACAATACTTTATCCATTTCTCAAAAACTATTTCTAGGCAAATAACTTATACAAAAAGTATGCCGAGACAGGACAAAGCCGCAAAGAGTAAGATAGGAAGATGCGTCTCGGTCCGGTAACGGCATCCTTTAGGATTAGACCTTTTGGTATGCTCAGAGCTTTCGCTCGTTGAGCTTCCCGGCTTTGTTGTAGAGCTGGCGGCGATAAATACCCTGTACAATCAGCGGGAAGACAAACAGGGTGAACAACGTGGCTCCCACAAGTCCGCCGATGATGACCACAGCCAGAGGACGCTGGCTTTCGGAACCTATGCCGTGACTCAATGCGGCCGGCATCAGGCCGAGCATGGCCATCATGGCCGTCATGAGCACGGAGCGGATGCGGTAGCGCACGCTGACTTCCACCGCCTGTTCGAGCGGCAGACGCTCCTTGATGTTATGCTTGATGTCGGTGACCATGATGACTCCGTTCTGGATACAGATTCCGAACAGGCAAATGAAGCCCACACCCGCAGAGATAGAGAAGTTGAAGCCTGTGATGAGCAGTATCACAATGCCGCCTACAGCCGCAAACGGGATATTCATCAGCACCAGACCGGCATCGCGCGGATTGTTGAACAACACAAACAGAATGATGAAGATGAGCACAAGGCTGATAGGCACCACCTGAGCCAGTCGGGCAGTGGCACGCTGCTGATTCTCAAAGTCGCCTGCCCATACAAACTTATAGCCCTTGTCGGGATGAAGCTGTGCGTCCACCTTGGCCCGGGCTTCTGCCACCGCACCTCCCATGTCGCGTCCGCGTACGGAGAATTTTACCGCACCAAAACGGGAGTTGTTGTCGCGGAATACCAGCAGCGGACCGGTGAGGGTACGTATGCGGGCCAGTTCGCCGATAGGCACCATGGTACCGTTGGCGGTCGGTACCAGAATCTTGCTTATCTGGCTCTCGTTCATACGGAAGTTCTTTTCATAGCGCACCATGATGTTGAATTTCTTTTCGCCTTCGTACATGGTAGAAGCACTCTTTCCGCCGATAGCCATCTCGATGACCGACTGTACCGTCTGCTTGTCGATGCCGTAGCGTGACAGAGCTGCCTCGTCCAGCTCGATACGCAGTTCCGGCTGACCGATGTTCTGTATCACGCCGAGGTCGGTGATACCGCGCACCGTTTTCAGTATCTTGTAGATTTTGTTGGAGTAGGCCGCAATCTTTGTCAGGTCGTCGCCGTAGACCTTGACGGCAATTGAGCCTTTCACACCACTGACGGCTTCTTCCACGTTGTCCGAGATAGGCTGGGAGAATCCGAAGTCGACTCCGGGATAAATCGACAGGTCTTTTGCCATCTTGTTGATGAGCTGCTCCTTCGTAAGTCCGCTTTTCCAGGTTTCTTCAGGATAAATCTTTACCAGTATCTCCACGTTGTAGAATCCCGTAGGGTCAGTACCGTCGTTGGGGCGTCCTGTCTGGCTCAGCACATCTTCCACTTCTGGATAGTTGCGCAGTCTGGCCCTGATTTCGTTGGCGAGTTTGACCGACTGGTCGAGCGAGATGCTGCTCGGCATGGATGCACGCATGTAGATGGAGCCTTCGTTCAGCTCGGGCAGGAACTCGGAGCCAAGCAGGAAATAGCACGACAGGCCGGCTATCATCACTACGACCGACACAATGAGGGCTCTGCGTTTGTGGCGTCGGCACAGATAGAAAAAGCGGAGGGCGTGGTTCGTCAGGAATTCCGTGAACGGATTATGCTTTTCTCTGACATTCTTCTTGAGCAGCACCGACGTAAGCATCGGCACGAGGGTGAGTGTGAAAATCAGGGCGCCGAGCAGTGCGAAGCCGAGCGTATAGGCCATCGGACTGAACATCTTGCCTTCCACCTTCTGGAACGAGAAGATAGGGATGAGGGCGGTGATGATGATCAGTTTGGAGAAGAATACGGCACGGGCACGGTCGTTGGCGATTTTCCGGATTAGTCCGAGCTTCAGCTGCCTGTTGTATTCTTCCATGCCTACTTTGCGGGCGTGTGCGTCGAGTGCCACAAACAGCCCTTCGACCATTACTACCGCCCCGTCGATGATGATACCGAAGTCGATGGCCCCCATGGAAATCAGGTTGGCGCTCATTCCCTTTACGTGAAGACAGATAAAGGCAAAGAGCAGGGACAGCGGCACCACAATGGCCACGTTGACAGTGGTACGCCAGTCGGCCATGAACAGGAATACGATGACGGTCACCAGGATAAGTCCTTCGGCCAGGTTGTGCAGTACGGTGTGTACAGATACGTTGATCAGATTGGTACGGTCGTAGAAGGGTACAATCTTGACATCTTTTGGCAACTGTGCCTGTATGTCGGCCACCTTCTTCTTCAGCAGCGGGATGACGGCCCCCGGGTCGTCGCCGCGGTGCATCAGTACCATGCCTTCCACTACATCGTCCTTGTCGCCGATACCGCATTGTCCGAGCCGTGGCAGACTCGATTCCTTCACGGTAGCTACATTCTTGACGAGGATAGGCGTGCCGTTGACATTCTTCACCACCACGTTTTCAAGGTCCTTGATGTTGGATATCAGTCCGATACCGCGTACCACATAGGCCTGTGCCCCCTTGTTCACGATGTCGCCTCCCACGTTGAGGTTACATTTCTCTATGGCATCATACAGTTCCAGGTTGGAGATTCCGTAGCTGTTCAACTGATTCGGATTAATCTGCACCTCAAATGTCTTTACTTCGCCGCCGAAGCTCACCACGTCGGCCACACCCGGCACAGCACGCAACTGCCGGTCGAGCACCCAGTCCTGTAGCGTTTTCAGTTCTCTCACCGAGCGCTTGTCGCTCTGCAGGGTGTAACGGTAAATCTCACCCGTAGGTCCTGTGGCCGGCTGCACTTCGGGCGATACGCCATCGGGAAGGTCGGCCCCTTTTATCAGATTGTACACCTGCTGGCGGGCGAACGAGTCGTCCACATGGTCGTCAAAAAGCACGTTGACCACAGACAGGCCGAACAGGGTGGTACTTCGCACGATGGTCTTCTTCTGTACGGGATTCATGGCCAGTTCAATCGGAATGGTGACAAACTTCTCCACTTCCTCCGCACTTCTGCCCGGCCACTGCGTGATGATGGTTACGTTGGTGTTGGTGATGTCTGGAAAGGCGTCCACAGGCGTCTCTTCGAAGCAGTAAACTCCGAATATTACCACCAGCAAGGTCAGAAACAAGATAAAGAACTTGTTTCGGAGGGAAAACGTGATGATATTGTTGATAAAATTCTTCATAAGGCAGATGGGTTATTTTAGCGAGTTATACACAAGCAATGCGTTGTGGACGATAATCTTGTCGCCGGCTTTCAGTCCTGAGGCCACATAGTCGACTGTACCCGTTTCTTTGAGCAGCTTCACTTCGTGGTAGGACAGCACGTTCTTATCGTCCACCACAACCACATAGTCCTTGTCGTCGTCAAAGATTACCGCTTCTGCAGGCACGGCAGGATAAGCCTTGTGGCCTGTCGGCACGGCGACATATACGTTGGCAAACATGCCAGGTTTTAGTAGATAGTCCTTGTTGTTCATGTTGATTTTCAGCTGTTCGGTCTTGCTCTCGGGATTGAGTTCGGGATAGACTTTGTCCACAGTGCCGTAGAACGGCTTTTCATCGCCATAAGCCAGTGTCTTAATCGTGGCGGCAGCTCCCGTCTTCACCTTGCTGATGTCGTTCTCATAGATGTCGGCAATAATCCATACGTCGTTGAGGCCGGCTATCGAGAACAGCTGTTCATCCTGGTCGGGACGTATCTGCATGTTGGGGTTGATGTTTGCCTCGGTGATGAAACCTGAGATAGGTGCCTTGATGGCATAGGTCGATTTGCCGAGGATGTGGTCGATGGCATAGATTTCGCGCAGGCGTTGCTTTTCTGCCTGGGCATTCTTCAGGGCTTTGTCGGCCTGCAGTAAATCGCGGTCGGATGCCATACCCCCGTTGTACATGTCGTGCATAGCCATTTTTTCGCGTTTGGCAGCCAGAATCTGCAGGTCGGCGTCGTTCATCTGTTTTTCGTAATTGGCCACTTCGCCCGACCGGACTACGGCCAGTACCTGACCTTTTTGGACGTAGTCGCCCACGGTGGCACCCATGTGTATCACTGTTCCTCCGTACATGGGGAATACGTGCGCCACGTTGTTGGGGTCGCAGTCCACGTGCCCGTTGAGTACCAGTTCGTCGGCAAAGGCGTGATTCTGTACGGTTTCTACTGTGACTACCTTGCGCAGTGAGTCGGTAAGATAGGGTATCTGTATATTGTCGCTGTGGTCGTTGTTCTTTGAGCACGACCACATCAGCATGGCCGCCATTGCGGCTGCAATTAGAATTGTGTGCTTTCTTTTCATATTTTGTCTGTTTTCAATGTCAATATTTCACGACTTCACGTCCGGCTGCCTTGTTGAGTTCTTCGGCCGTCAGATACACTTTTTCTCTGACGGTCGATATTTCGAGCATGGCTTCCTTGTAGGTCTTGTAGAAGTCGACAAACTCAAGCAAGCTGATGTTGCGCTTGCGGTAGTTTTCGTTTACGCTCTGGAACAGATTCTGGATGTTCTCCTTGTCAAAGTTGTCCGACACACTCTTTTCGAGCGACAGCGAGCGCAGGAAGTTCTCCTTTGCGACCACCACTTCGTTTTGTGCCTTTTCCAGGGTTCCGGCATAGTTTTGTTCACACTGGACGATGTGTGCCTTTGCGCTGCGGATGTGTCCTTGGTTGTGATTGAAGATGGGTACGGAGAGACTTACGCCGACGGCGAAATAGTTGGGGAAATAGCCTGCGTTGCGGTCGTATTGTCCCGTGATGTGTACCTCGGGCCATGCTTGCGACTTGCTTACCTTGAGTGCGGCCTTGGCCTGTTCGGTCTGGTGGAGTGCCATGAGCACGTCGGAACGCTGTATCAGACTGTCGGTCAGCAGCCGGTCACATGCTGACACGTCGGGAAAGGCCGATGGGTCGGGATTGAATACAGTGGTAAGTGCGATGGAAGAGGGCATCGCCATGAGCAGACGCAGGCGTCCCTGAAGGGAGGATACATTTTCGAGAAACTCATTCTGTTCTCTTCTTACCGACAGCAGGAGTGCCTGTATGCGGGCGGTCTCAATGCGTGAGATGTTGCCTTTTTTCTCCTGCACCATGAGCTGGTCGAGCGTTGTGCGCAGTGACACAATCTCGTTCTGATAAATCTTCATGTTGCGCTGTGCAAAGTAGAGCTTGACGAATGTCTGGTGAAGCTCGGCCCGCAGGTTGCGTAGCAGTTCCTCAAAGCGGGCTACGGCCACGTCGTGTCCGCTTCGTGCTTCTTTCACCACATTGGAGTGTTGTCCGGCTATGCTGATCAGTTGGTCTACGTTGACCAGTTGTTCGCTTTCATGCCCGAAGTCGAAATAGCGATGGCTCAGCCTGTTATAGACGTTCTCCTCCAGAGAAATTACCGGATTGTGATACAGTTTGGCTTGTGTAATGGCAGCGTCGGCCATACTGATGTTGCACTTCTCGGCCAGCAGGTCGATGTTTCGTGCCAGAAAGAGGGAGTCGGCTTCCTGAAGAGTCAGTTCCACGGTCTGACAGAATCCTGTGCTTGCTTTCCAAATCAACAATCCTAATAAAACAATCTTTTTACTGAATAACACCATATTTTCCTGAACTTTAAAACAAGCGCAAATGTATTTATTTGTTGTCTCAAAGAACAGTCATGTCAATTAGACTAAATTAATGCGACATTAGAAAAATATTAGAAACGTGTTTTCCCTTTTTATATGCTTGATTGTATGTAGGTTATGTCTGAATGAGTGACTGTGCGGATGCGGGGCATAGTTGTATTTCGATAAATTAAGGGCCGTATCCGTAAGCCATCGATTGACAGCGTATATAAAAGTCCGCTTGTCTGTGCAAGACGGGCGGACTTTCTTCTGTTTTCAAATAGGCTGATTTTGCATTTTTACTGTGCCTCTTCGTTTTGTTGCGACAGCTTTTCCCGGTATTCTTTGGGAGAGATACCTAAGTTCCTTTTCACATATTTGCCGAAGAACGACAGCGTGGCGAAATTCAGTTCATTGGCGATTTCCTTGATACTCTTTTCGGGGCGTCTCAGCAAATATTCCACATCTTTCATGACATAGCTGGTAATCAGGTCGGAAGCTGTCTCTCCGGAATTTTCCTTGCAGATGGCCGACAGGTATTTGGGGGTAACAAACAGCCGGCTGGCATAGTAGCTCACGGCGCGTTCCTTGGGGTAGGACGAAACCAGCAGTTCGATGAAAGCATTGAACAGGTTACTGGAGGAATTGAAGCTGGTGGGTGGCAGCTGGAGGTATTTTTCCATGGCATCCTGAAACTCATAAATGAAGGCTTGCAGGAGGGCATTGATGAGCTCCTTCTGATGGCGATGGGGTGCACCGGTCAGTTTGGAATACAGCAGGTTGTAATATTGATAGAAAAGCTGGCTCTCTTCTTCGTTGAGCGACATAATGGGATGTTGTTCCAGATACAACCGTGAACACCAGTTGCTGGTGGAAGATGACATGACAAAGATACGTTTGGCATATTCAGAAGAAAGGCAGAAGCCATAACAAATAAAGTCTTTGTCTACGGTTCCGTGTTTGAGTAAGGTCTGCGGATGGCATATCAGCAGGTCATTGGGACGTATATCATAAGGTTGGTTATTGATGGACAGGGAGGCTGTCCCTTTCTGGCACAGGATGGCCAGAAAGAATCCGGTTCTGACCATTGAGGCTGGCTTGATTTCATCCTGTGCATTTACCTGGTTCATTCTGATAATTTCTTCGTCCTTGTAGGCAGCCACTTTCTCCATAATTTCGATGCTGGACATCCTGATGAGTTCGATTTCCTTTTCCATAACTCCTTTAGTTCTGATTCGGATGCAAATGAACAGAATGTTTTCCATTTATCGGTGTTCTATTTTTCTTTAGGAATATTCTATTTGGCGTATTTCATAGGAAGAAGGAAAAATGGAACACTTCCGAGGTGTTCTATCTATCCTATGTAGTGTGTAATGCCTTTTTCTTTGCGCTCACAAATCGTAGACATACTAAATAGGATAAGATTTATGAAAGAATTGCATTGGATGGCCATAGGCTCATTGGTGGTCTTGATGTCAGGATGCGGAAGCAGAGAGCAGGCTTCGCAGCAGGTGGAACCTGTAAAGGTAAAGGTCATGACCGTAGCGTCATCAGTTCGGAATGAAACCGTCCGTTTTTCGGGTACGGTACAAGAGGAAAACGGGAGTGCGTTGAGTTTTCCGCTGATGGGAAGAGTGAAGTCGGTACAGGTGGATTTAGGAAGCCGGGTGCGGCAGGGACAGTTGCTGGCAACTTTAGACGAAGCGTCCGTAGAAAGCACGTATCAGGCGGCAAAGGCGGCCTTGAAGCAGGCGGAAGATGCCTACCGGCGTATGAAGGAGCTGCATGAAAAAGGAAGTCTGGCCGACATGAAGTGGGTGGAAGTGCAGAGCAAGTTGCAGCAGGCTCAGTCCATGGAGGCTGTGGCCCGGAAGAACCTGACAGACTGTCGGCTGGTGGCTCCGTTTGCCGGGGTGATTGCCGAAAAGAACCTGGAAGTAGGGCAGAATGTGGTGCCCGGGGTACAGGTCATGAAGCTGGTGTCCGACGACCGTCTGAAAGTACGGATTGCCGTACCGGAAACGGAAATCA
>CATXSD010000094.1 GCA_958402075.1 Mediterranea massiliensis
AATCAGCCTGCTGCACAAGGCCTACATCCGCGGACTGAACGAAATGAAGCTCCCCGTGCCCTCCTACCCCGACGCCAACTTCACCATTCGTCTGACCTACGGCAACGTGAAGTCCTACGACCCGAAGGACGGCGTACACTACAAGTACTTCACCACCACCGACGGTATCCTGGAGAAGGAAGATCCAGAGAATCCCGAGTTCGTGGTACCGGCCAAGCTGAAGGAGCTCATCCAGAAGAAAGACTTCGGACGCTATGCCATGGCCGACGGTACCATGCCCGTCTGCTTCCTGACGACGAACGACATCACCGGCGGCAACTCCGGCTCGCCCGTCATCGACGGTGAAGGCCGCCTCATCGGCTGCGCCTTCGACGGCAACTGGGAATCGCTGAGCGGCGACATAAACTTCGACAACAACCTGCAGCGTTGCATCGCCCTCGACATCCGCTACATGCTCTTCATCCTCGACAAGCTGGGCGGCTGCGGCCACCTCATCGACGAGATGACCATCGTAGAGTAATCAAACAAACAGGCACGGATTACACGGACGATCACGGAGAAAAACAACCGTAGACCTTTCGCGGAATCCGTGCCTCATTTTTCAGATATTCACTTATTCACCTGACTCTATCCTTATGAACAAACTTCTATTTGCGGCAGTCCTCTCTGCCCTGACACTCCCCGCCCTGGCCGACGAAGGCATGTGGATGCTGACCGACCTGAAGCGCCAGAACGAAGCCGCCATGCAGGAACTGGGCCTGCTGCTGCCCGCCGACTCCATCTACAACCCCGAAGGCATCGCCCTGAAGGATGCCGTGGTGCACTTCGGCGGAGGCTGCACGGGCGAGGTCATCTCGGCCGAAGGCCTGGTGCTCACCAACCACCACTGCGGCTATGGTGCCATCCAGCAGCACTCAAGCGTGGAGCACGACTACCTGACGGACGGCTTCTGGGCCATGAACCGGCAGGAGGAGCTGCCCTGCAAGGGACTCACCGTGACCTTCATCGACCGCATCCTCGACGTAACGGACTACGTACAGCAGCAGCTGGCCAAGGATCCTGATCCGCAGGGAACCAACTACCTGTCGCCCAAGTACCTGACGCAGGTATGCGCCCGCTTCCTCCAGGAGCAGAACATCACCCTGGGCACCGGCGAAAAGGCCGAACTGAAGACCTTCTACGGCGGCAACCGCTACTACCTCTTCCTGAAGACCGAATACAATGACATCCGCATGGTAGGTGCTCCGCCGTCGAGCATCGGCAAGTTCGGTGCCGACACGGACAACTGGATGTGGCCCCGCCACACGGGCGACTTCTCCCTGTTCCGCATCTATGCCGACAAGGACGGACGCCCAGCCGCCTACAGCGCGGACAACGTGCCCCTGCGCGTGAAGAAGCACCTCAACATCAGCCTCCGCGGCTACAAGGAGGGTGACTTTGCCTTCGTCATGGGCTTCCCCGGACGCAACTGGCGCTACATGATAGCCGACGAAGTGGAAGAGCGGATGCAGACCACCAACTTCATGCGCCACCACGTGCGCGACGCCCGCCAGCGCGTCCTCATGGAGCAGATGCTCAAGGATGACGCTGTGCGCATCCACTACGCCAGCAAGTATGCCTCCAGTGCCAACTACTGGAAGAACGCCATCGGCATGAACGAAGGCCTCGTACGCCTCCACGTGCTCGACACCAAGCGTGCCCAGCAGGAAGCCCTGCTGCAACGCGGACGCGAGCTGGGCGACACGACCTATCAGGCTGCCTTCGACCGCATTCGCGCCATCGTAGCCAAGCGCCGCCCCGCCCTCTACCACCAGCAGGCCATCCAGGAAGCGCTGATCACGGCACTCGACTTCATGCGCATCCCCAACACCACCGCCCTCGCCACTGCCCTCAAAAGCAAGGACAAGGCAGCCATCCAGGCCGCTTCGGACAGCCTGCGCCAGGCAGCCGACCGCTACTTCGCCTCCGTTCCCTACCCCGAAGTGGAGAAGCTCGTGGGCAAGGAAATGCTGCGCACCTATGCCCGGTACATCCCCGCCGACCAGCGCATCGGCATCTTCCAGGTCATCGACCGCCGTTTCAAGGGCGATACGGACGCCTTCATCGACGCCTGCTTCGAGTACTCCATCTTCGGCAGCCGCGAGAACTTCGACAAGTTCATCCGCAAGCCCAAACTCTACAAGCTGACGGGCGACTGGATGGTGCTGTTCAAGTACTCCATCACCGACGGCCTGCTACAGACAGCCATCGCCATGATGGACGCCAACCGCGACTACAACGCCGCCCACAAGACGTGGGTCAAGGGTATGATGGACATGCGCCAGGCCAACGGACAACCCATCTATCCCGACGCCAACTCCACCCTGCGCCTCACCTACGGCAAAGTGGCATCGTACGAACCTGCCGACGGCATGGTGTACGACTATTACACGACACTGGACGGCGTGATGCAGAAGGAAGACCCGACGAACTGGGAGTTCGTGGTGCCCGACAAGCTGAAGCAGCTCTGGCAGGCGAAGGACTTCGGCCGCTATGCCCGCGAAGACGGACGCATGCCCGTGTGCTTCATCGTGGACACTGACAACACTGGCGGAAATTCTGGCAGTCCCGTGTTCAACGCTAAGGGTGAACTCATCGGCACCGCCTTCGACCGCAACTACGAAGGTCTGACGGGCGACATCGCCTTCCGTCCCTCCTCGCAGCGCGCTGCCTGCGTGGACATCCGCTACACGCTCTTCATCATCGACAAATATGCCGGCGCCTCGCACCTCATCGACGAACTGAGCATCGTGGAGTGAACGAAAGAAGCTGACAGAACAAAAACGGCACACTGTTTGTTAGTAAATCATTATCAAAAACCAATAAGATACAATTATGGAAAGATTTGAAGAACTGATCAACAATGCTGCAGGCCCCGTGCTGGTAGACTTCTACGCCACCTGGTGCGGTCCCTGCAAGATGATGCACCCCATACTGGAAAACGTCAAGGCACGCGTGGGCGACAAGGCACGCATCGTCAAGATAGATGTAGACGAACAACAGGCGCTGGCCATGCAGTACCGCATCCAGGCCGTCCCCACCCTGATGCTCTTCAAGGGCGGCAAGCAGGTGTGGCGGCAGTCGGGCGTAGTGCAGGCAAACGAGCTGGTCGACCTCATTGAGAAACAGGTGTGAGCGTTAAGGCATCAGGTTTTAAGTATTAATTATCCATTATCCATTATCAATTCTCCATTGTTATGAAGAAGTTATTGCTTACCCTGGCCCTCGCGGCAGCAGCCCTCATCGGGCATGCCCAGGAGGTGATTGTGATGGACAAAGCCATGTTCATCGACAAGGTGTTCGACTATCGGAATGCCAAGGAATGGAAATACAAGGGCGACAAGCCCGCCATCATCGACCTCTATGCCGACTGGTGCGGTCCCTGCCGCAAGGTGGCTCCCATCATGAAGGAACTGGCCAAGGAATATGCCGGTAAAATCACCATCTACAAGGTGAACGTAGACAAGGAGCAGGAACTTGCCGCGCTGTTCAACGCCACCAGTATCCCCCTCTTCGTGCTCATCCCCATGAAGGAGCAACCCCAGCTTATCAACGGAGCCGCCGACAAGGCCACGTACAAGAAGGCCATCGACGAATTCCTGCTGAAATAAAAGCTCCGGTACTTACGGACGAATACTCCAGTACTTCCAGTCAAGTACTCGAGTACTTGCATAGAAATACTCCAGTACTTGCACGGAAGTACTGGAGTTTTCTGTATAGATACTGCCCGAAGAATAGGTTTATAGGGGAGATTCCGTCCATTGTCCGCCCCGAAGCCGCATGACGGACGTGAAGCCTGCGCGGCGCAGGGCCCGGTAAGCCTCGGCCATACCGCTGGCAATGCGCTCGGGATAGTGGGCGTCGCTGTTTACCTGCACACGGATGCCCAGCTCGCGCAGCAGCGGGAAGTAGCGTTCGTCGGGATAGAAGACGCCCAACTCCCTATAGGCTTTCGTATTGATTTCCATCTGATAGCCGCGACGGGCAATCTCGGCGAAATAGTCGCGTACGAGGTGGTCGTACCACGGCTCGTCTATCAGCCCCGGCCTGTAACAGTTGGCATTGTAGTGCACCTTGTCGGCATGGCCCACGATGTCGAAACCGCCCAGCTCCACCATCCGCGACGAACGCTCGTAATACTGACGCACCACGCGCTCCACATCCCCCTGAAAATGCTCGTCCACCATCCGCCGGAACTTGTCGGCGGAAAGGTCGGCATCCACCACGCACCCATCAGCATCGTAGAGCAAGTGGACGGAGCCGATGCGGTAGTCCAGCGGCAGGCGGCGGAAACACTCGGCAGCGGGATGGCTCTCTTCGTTCAGGTAGTCAATCTCCAGCCCGAGGTACAGCTCGATGCGTCCGGCATACTTCTCCTTGAGGCGGCGGAACTCGGCCAGATAGTCGTCCATGCGGTCCCACTCCATGGTCCACGCCGTGGGGAAAGGCAGCGGGGCGTGCGACGAGAAGCCATAGGACGTAAAGCCCCGGCTCAGGGCAAAGCGGACGAAGTCTTCCATGCCTGCCCGGCCGTCGCAATAGAGGGAATGGCTGTGGTAGTTGGAAACCGCCGCCTTACAAATATCGTTTATCGGTGTCATAGGTGCATTTATCTCTACAAGTCCCTTTTTATCCTTCTATCTCGCTCAACTCCAGCCAGCGCATGGTCTTCTCGTCAATCAGGTCCGTCAGCTGCGGCAGGCGTTTGGACTTCTCCGTCAGCTCGTCCACCGAAAGCGTGCCGCTGCACAAGGCATCCTCAATGGCCTTCTTCTCGGCTTCGAGCTCGGCAATCTCCTTCTCGAGTTGTTCGAACTCGCGGCGTTCCTTGAAACTCATGCGGCGCTTCTCGTCCTGCCGGGTGCGTGCGGGCTTCGCGGCGACTTGCGGTTTGGCAGCTGCCTGCTGCTCCTTGTCGTGGCGTGCCTTGGCTTCCTTCCATTCACGGTACTGCGTGTAGTTGCCGGGGAAGTCGCGGATGTCGCCCCCACCGTTGAACACCAGCAGATGGTCGACCACCTTGTCCATGAAATAGCGGTCGTGGCTGACGACGATGACGCATCCTTTGAAGCTTTGCAGATATTCCTCGAGCACCTGCAGGGTAACGATGTCGAGATCGTTGGTGGGCTCGTCCAGCACCAGGAAGTTGGGATTGCGCATCAGCACCGTACAGAGGTAGAGGCGGCGGCGTTCGCCTCCGCTCAGCTTGTAGACGTAGCTGTGCTGCGTCTCGGGCGTGAAGAGGAAGTGCTGGAGGAACTGCGAGGCGGTGAGCCGACGGCCGTTACCCAGTTCGATGACCTCGGCAATGTCCTGCACCACATCGATGACCTTCATCTGCTCATTGAACTGAAGTCCGTCCTGCGAGTAGTAGCCGAAGCGGACGGTCTCGCCGATGTCCAGCGTACCACTGTCGGGCTTCACCAGTCCCATCAGTATCTTGATGAAGGTAGACTTGCCCGTGCCGTTGTTGCCCACAATGCCCATCTTCTCGTAGCGGGCAAAGATGTAGGAGAAGTCGTCCAGTATCTTCAGGTCGCCGAAGGATTTGCACAGGTGGTCGGCCTCGAAAATCTTGTTGCCGATGTAGGAAGCCTTGACATCGAGCTTCACGTTGGTGTCGTGGAAGCGCTGCTTGGCCACCTTCTCCAATTCGTAGAAGGCTTCCTCGCGGTAGCGGGCCTTATGTCCGCGGGCCTGAGGCATGCGGCGCATCCACTCCAGCTCGGTGCGGTACAGGTTGTTGGCCCGCTCCACCTCTACCGTCTTGGCATCGATGCGCTCCTGCCGTTTCTCCAGGTAGTAGCTGTAGTTTCCCTTGTAGGAATAAATCGTGCGGTTGTCTATCTCGATGATTTCAGAGCAGACACGGTCCAGGAAGTAGCGGTCGTGCGTCACCATGAGCAGCGTCAGGTTCGTTCGGCGCAGGTATTCTTCCAGCCACTCGGTCATGTCGAGGTCGAGGTGGTTGGTGGGCTCGTCGAGGATGAGAAGGTCGGGCTCGGTGATAAGGGTGTTGGCCAGTGCCACGCGCTTCAGCTGCCCGCCGGAGAGGTGCTTCACCTGTTGGTTGAAGTCACGTATTTTCAGTTGGGAAAGTATCTGCTTGGCCTTCTGCTCGTAGTCCCACGCCTTTTCGTGGTCCATGCGCACGAGCAGCTCGTCCAGACCGGGATGGCCCTCGGTCTCCATGCAGCGTTCGTACTCCTTGATAAGGTCTACGGTCGTGTTGCCGTGGTGGAAGCAGGCTTCGAGCACGGTCAATTCTTCGGGGTACGAAGGGCTTTGCTCCAGATAGCCCACACGAAGGTCCCGACGAAAGGATATCTTTCCCTCGTCGTAACCCTCCTTCCCCGAGAGGATGTTGAGCAGGGTGGACTTGCCACTTCCGTTCTTGGCAATCAGTCCGACACGTTGGCCCTCGGCCAGGCCGAAGGATATATTTTCAAACAAGACCAGGTCGCCGAACGACTTGGTGAGGTTTTCTACTTGCAGGATGGGAGACATTAATTTAAATGAAGAATGAAGAATGAAGAATTAATAATGAAGAATAAAAGCGGAAACACAGCAACCTTTAGCTAATATTGCAATAGGCTTCCGCCAGGTTGACCTTCTCGCCGGCCTTCACCTTGCTCCACGCCAGCTTCATGGGATCGGTCCATTGGCCGGTCGCGGTGTTGAGCAAGACGGGGGCTTCGCGGTTGCCGTCGATCAGCGTACGCCACTCCAGTCCGTCCATTTCGTTGGCCATGATGACGCAGAGCGTGATGCCCAACGCCAGCCACTGGTCTTTCTTCTTGGGACCTATCACGCCGCGGTCCACCACCTGCTGCATGCTCTCCACGTCTTCTTCCGCTCCCTGGAAATCTTTCTTCAGCAGGTCTTTCACCGTCTTCTCCACCCACGCATAGGCTTCGTCTATCTGACAGATTTCGGAAAGGCGGACGGGAATGAGTTCGGCGGGATATTTCACCCCCGGCTTGCGCACCTGCAGGGAGGCAATCACCCGCTGGGCTTCGGCCACAGGCTCTCCCTGGCGCACGGTAAACGAGCACTCGAAAGCCACGTCGTCCACGCCCGCAATCCAGATGTGCGAAACGTAACTTTCGCCGTTCTCCTCGAAGGCGTCCTGGCTGTAGGCACAATCCAGCGTACCTACCCGCACAGCCGTCGCCGAAGGATTTTCCTTCAGTTCCTGCCGCACGGACGCGCGTCCGTAACCGGCGTTGCCACGATAGGCAGAAATGCGGAAATTGCCCGTCCACTCGTCGGGATTGTAGAACAGGAACGAACCTTCGCTGTCCTCGAATTCGCTCCACGCGGCCGGGTATTCCATGGAGAACCATGCCCCCGGAGAGATATATTTCTTGAATGATTCCATATCGTTGATTCTGACTTGACTTCGCAAAGGTAGCACTCCCGACGCTGATATGCAAGCGGCAAGCGCAAAAACCATCCTTATTTGCCGATGGGCTGTATCTTCCTGCGCACCTCTTTCGATATCTCCAGAAACATGTAGTTCAGCTTGCCGGAGTGGATACCTTCCTCGTGCTGGCGGTATTTTTTTCCCGCATACTCCTTGGACTTGTCGAAAGTGATGCGCGACATCTGGTTCTGCGACTTGCCCACCATCGTGGAGTCCAGCTGCTCATCGGGGAAGAAGTCGGCCAGATCGACATCGCCGATCATCGTCGTCTCCAGAAAGTCCATGTTCTTGTGCTGGCTGTCGGTATAGTAACCCACAAACATGTGGCCGGGTATGCGCACCAGAATCGGTTCGATGTTGATGGCCCGCATCAGGGAAGCAAACAGCACACTGCCGTCCACACAATTGATCTGCGACGACTCCAGCGCATCGTCGAACGTACGCACCCGCTGGGAGAAGACGATGTTGCTCGAAAGGCTCGTATTGGACACCGAGCTGTAGCGGAAGTTGCGCTTCTGCAACACGTTCCACAGGGCATAGACCTGCTTGTCCACCGACTCGGCCGTACCGCCCTGATACCCCAGAAAGCGGTTGACGATGCGGGTATTGAGCGCTTCGCGCAACAGGCGGTCTATCATCGGATTCTCCTCGTTGACGTATGCGGCAAAAAAGAGGCTGGTATCATGAAACTTGGTTCCGTTGGTGACATAGCCCAGCAGACACTCATTGATACTGCGCACGGAGAAGGTCCGCACCTTCTGCCCCCAGTCCTTGCCGTTCACCTCCACCGTGACGGCCACACTGATAGGCTCGGCCTGGCCGTTGGCCTTCAAGGCCTCATAGTTCCAGATGATGTCGGGATAGATGATGTAATCGGTCCGCGGACGGGGCAGTACGAATTCGGACACGGAACGGGAGAAGAAAGGCGTCTCGGCCACCTCGACCCGGACACGCGTATAGCTGCGGCCCGAACGCAGACGAACCGCAATGCACGACTTGGGATTGCCCACGTACACAGAGTCGGAAGGGACAATAACCTGTGCGTCCGTAGTGGCAACCGACAAGATGCTCGAAGGAAAAATGTTGCCGCCCAGGTCATCGGTTATCTCGAATGTCTGCCGGAAAGGCAGGCCGTTGAACCACAAAGCCACCACTACCGCCACAACCACCAGTCCCAAGGGAATCGCCAACCGCCACCGGCCAACAGCCAGCTTCCGCCAATTCAAACGAACATTTTTCTTCATAACAATCAAACTTCAGTCACACAAAGATACGGCTTTCCCCGCAATCGGCACACTCTTTCCGACAAATTATTCCGACAAACCTTTTCCCGTCCGTCCGATTTGCCGGCAACGGCTTCGGCAAACGTACCCGCACGAAACGGAAGGTGTAACATCATTGTAACACTTGTTTCATGCTCCCGTAACAAAAATGCTCCAATTTTGCCGCACCAAAAGAATAAAAGCATACTTTTGTAAAACCATTCCTTACCTAAATAGACAGAAGAAATGAACAACTACCGGATATTGGTCGTCGACGACGAAGAAGACTTGTGTGAGATTCTAAAGTTCAACCTCGAAAACGAAGGTTACGAAGTGGATACAGCCAACTCGGCCGAAGAAGCCCTGCAGATGGACATCAGCCGATACGACCTGCTCCTGCTGGACGTGATGATGGGCGAGATATCCGGCTTCAAGATGGCCCGCATGCTGAAGCAGGACAAGAAGACGGCCCAAATCCCCATCATCTTCATCACCGCCAAAGATACGGAAAACGATACGGTCACGGGCTTCAATCTGGGAGCCGACGACTACATCTCCAAGCCCTTCTCCCTGCGCGAAGTGGCGGCACGCGTCAAGGCCGTCCTGCGCCGGAGCGCGACACCCGAATCCGAGCGGATGCCCGAGCAGCTGATCTACAAGTCGCTCGTGCTGGACATTGTCAAGAAGAAGGTCTGCATCAACGGCGAAGAAGCTCCGTTGACCAAAAAGGAATTCGAAATCCTGCTCCTGCTCCTTCAGAACAAAGGCCGGGTCTTCTCACGCGAAGACATCCTGAACAAGGTTTGGAGCGACGAAGTGTATGTCCTCGACCGCACCATCGACGTGAACATCACCCGCCTGCGCAAGAAAATCGGAGAGTATGGAAAGTGTATCGTAACGCGTCTGGGATATGGATACTGCTTCGAAGCCGAATGAAAGCCGGCATTTCCTGTCGTTCAGCCGAAAACTTTTCCTTTCGGTCATCCTGCTGTTCCTCCTCTTTGCGGGCAGCGTCATCACGTACCAATACCAGCGGGAAAAGGAATACAAGATAGAGTTGCTCGACCTGCAACTGCAGGACTATAACGAAGACCTGCACTACCGCTTGCAGGAAACGCCCGACAGCCTGTGGTCTTCCATGCTCAGCAGTTACATCTCGCACACCAGCATCAAAGACCTGCGTGTCAC
>CATXSD010000095.1 GCA_958402075.1 Mediterranea massiliensis
AGGTGGGCAGGATGTTCCAGGCGCACGCCCACAGCGATGCCCTTGGCCTCAATCTCCACACCGTTGGCAGCCAGCCAGCGGTAGACGTCGCGGGCGGAATGGCCCGTGGCCAGAATGACGGGGCCGAGGAAGGTCTGTCCCGTATGGGTTTCGATGCCCTTCACCTCGTCACCTTCGATGAGCAGGGCGTCCATGCGTGTCTGGAAATGAACTTCGCCGCCACACTGAAGAACGGTGTTGCGCATGCTTTCGATGACGCGGGGCAGCTTGTCGGTACCGATGTGCGGATGGGCGTCCACCAGGATGGAGGGGGAAGCACCGTGCTGGCAGAAGACGTTGAGTATCTTGTCCACGTTACCGCGCTTCTTGCTGCGGGTGTAGAGCTTGCCGTCGGAGTAGGCTCCCGCACCACCTTCGCCGAAGCTGTAGTTCGACTCGGGGTCCACGGCCTGCGTGCGGCTGATCTGTGCCAGGTCTTTCTTGCGTTCGCGTACGTCCTTGCCGCGCTCCACCACCACGGGGCGCAGGCCCAGCTCGATGAGGCGCAGGGCGGCAAAGAGGCCGCCGGGGCCGGCACCCACGACGATGACTTGCGGGCGGCCTTCCACGTTGGGATAGTCCGTGTGCTGGTATTCGTCGTCGCGGGGCACTTCGTTGACGTAGGCCCGCACGGTGAGGTTCACGAAGACCGTCCGCTGGCGGGCGTCGATGCTCCGCTTCAGGATGCGGGTGGCGTTGAGGGTTCTTTCGTCAAGGCCTTTCTCGCGTACGAGATAGGCTTTCAATTGTTGTTCGTTGGCGGCTACCTCGGGTAGCACTCTGATTGTATATTCGTATGTCATTGTTTCACCACAGATTTCGCAGATTGACACAGATTATAATATATATCTGCGTATGCCTTTCTGCAAGTTTACAACATTAAAATTAATAAGAAGCCCTAAAGGGCACTTTGATAGTTTAAGATAGGTAAGAAGTTGTGCTGTATGAATAGGTAACAATTCTTCCACAGATTTCAATTCTATCACAATTTGATTCTCTACTAAAATATCAATCCGGTATCCACTATCCAGCTTCATATCTTTATAGTTTACTGAGATGGCTTTTTGCTTTTCAAAGCCAAGCCCAATCCGATCGAGTTCATAACACAAACACGTTTCGTAAGTACTCTCAAGCAATCCCGGCCCTAACGTCTTATGCACCTCATATGCACAGCCAATTATCTTATAAGACAAGTCATTCAACGTCATCATCATAATAATCTGTGTTAATCTGGGTAATCTGTGGTGCACTCATCCAAAAAGTGTTCTGAAAGCTTCCTCCACCTTCCTCACCGGCACCAACTCAATGCGCAGCTTCCGCGTGTCCAGTCCCTGCAGGTTGTGCTTGGGCAGAATGAAGCGCTTGAAGCCCAGCTTCTCGGCCTCGCCGATGCGCTGCTCGATGCGGTTCACGGGGCGTATCTCGCCCGAGAGCCCCACCTCGCCCGCCATGCATACTTCGGCTTCGATTTCCGTGTCCACGTTGCTCGACAGGATAGCGCTGATGACGGCCAGGTCGATGGCGGGGTCGTTCACCTTCAGGCCGCCGGCGATGTTCAGGAAGACGTCCTTCTGCGCCAGCTTGAAGCCCACGCGCTTCTCGAGCACGGCCAGGAGCATGTTCATGCGGCGCAGGTCGAAGCCCGTGGCCGAGCGTTGCGGATTGCCGTATACGGCGGAGCTGACCAGCGCCTGCGTCTCAATGAGGAACGGCCGCACCCCCTCGATGGCCGAAGCAATGGCCACCCCGCTCATGCCTTCGTGGTCCTGGCTCAGGAGCAGCTCCGAGGGGTTGCTCACCTGCCGCAGACCGTCCTGACGCATTTCGTAGATGCCCAGTTCGGCAGTGCTTCCGAAGCGGTTCTTGATGCTGCGCAGGATACGGTACAGGTAGTGCTGGTCGCCCTCGAACTGGAGGACGGTGTCCACAATGTGCTCCAGCACCTTGGGGCCCGCGATGCTGCCTTCCTTGTTGATGTGGCCGATGAGGATGACCGCCGTATGCGTCTCCTTGGCGAAGCGCAGGATGCTGGCGGCACACTCACGCACCTGGGCGATGCTGCCGGGCGAGGACTCGAGCGCTTCGGTCGAGATGGTCTGTATGGAGTCGATGACAACCAGGTCGGGGCGGGTGTTCTTGATGTGGACGTAAATCTGTTCGAGCGATGTCTCGCAGACAATGAGGCAATCCGACGACCGCTTCGTCAGCCGCTCGGCACGCAGCTTCAGCTGGCGGGCGCTCTCCTCGCCCGAGACGTAGAGCACACGCTTCTCCGCCAGGCGCAGGACGGTCTGCAACACCAGGGTCGACTTGCCGATACCCGGCTCGCCGCCTATCAGCACCAGCGAGCCCTGTACCAGTCCGCCGCCCAGCACGCGATTCAGCTCGGCGTCGTGCAGGTCGATGCGGGGTTCGTCCGCGGCCTCTATCTGGTCCAGTGTCACGGGCTTGGCCTTGGTCGGCGCGATGCCTGCCTCGGGACGTCGGGCCGCGGGTTCCTTGCGCACGATTTCCTCGACGAAGGTGTTCCACTGCCCGCACGCAGGGCATTTTCCCTGCCACTTGGGCGACTCCTGCCCGCAGTTGCTGCACACGTACACGGTCTTTTCTTTGGCCATAATCAGAAAGTCTTTTAAGATTGTGGCTCCAAAGATACTTTATTCGGCACAGAGTACACAGGGTTTCACGGAGTTTTTTTACTTTTGCAGCACACCTATAACACGATTTCATTATGATAGACGAAATTCTGAATTTCAACAAGCAGTTCGTGGCCGAAAAGGGCTATGAACGGTTTATCACGACGAAGTATCCCGACAAGAAGATAGCCATCCTGTCGTGCATGGACACGCGGCTGACGGAGTTGCTGCCCGCCGCACTGGGCATCAAGAACGGTGACGTGAAGATAATCAAGAATGCGGGAGGCATCATCTCTCACCCCTTCGGGAGCGTCATCCGCAGCCTGCTGGTAGCCATTTATGAGCTGGGCGTGACGGAGGTGATGGTCATCGCTCACTCCGACTGCGGGGCGTGCCACATGAGCAGCGAACAGATGATAGCCCACATGAAGGCACGGGGCATCCACCAGGAAACAATTGACATGATGCGTTTTTGTGGCGTAGACTTCGAATCGTGGCTCTACGGCTTCGGCGACACGGAGAAGTCGGTGCGCCAGACGGTGGACACCATCGTAAACCATCCGCTCATCCCGCACGACATACGCGTGTCGGGCTACATCATCGACTCCGTGACGGGCGAGCTGACGCCGGTGGAATAGGGGTCAGACGGTGATTTCGCCAGCCAGGGGGACCGTCATCAGGCGACGCACTTCGTCGGGGCCGTAGTTGTGGCCCAGGAGGAACATCAGCTTGGTGACGGCCGACTCGGTAGTGCTGTCGTAGCCGCTCACCACGCCTGCCTGCATCAGCCAGTAGCCCGTTTCGTAGCGTTCCATCTCCACCATGCCGGCGTGGCACTGGGTGACGTTGACAATGACCAGTCCCCGTCCGCAGGCATCGCGCAGCCGGCGGAGGAACCACTCCTTGCGGGGAGCGTTGCCCGAACCGTAGGTCTCGAGCACCACCGCCTTCAGTCCCTCAGTGGCCAGCAGGGAAGCCACAACGTTCTCCTGTATGCCCGGGAAGAGTTTCAGGATGGCGATGTTGGTGTCCAGCAGGTAGTGGGGCTTCAGCACAGCCGCCCCCGAATGGGCATGAATCTGCACATTATTATATTTAATATGGATGCCCGCCGAAGCCAGGTTGGGATAGTTGAACGAGCGGAAAGCGTTGAAGTTCTCGGCATTCATCTTGGTAGTGCGGTTGCCGCGCATCAGGTGGTTTTCGAAGAAGATGCAGACTTCGGGCACCACGGGACGTCCGTTGGGATGGCAGGCGGTGGCTATCTCGATGCTGGTCAGCAGGTTCTCCTTGCCGTCGGTACGCAGCACGCCGATGGGCAGCTGCGAGCCGGTCAGGATGACGGGCTTATTGAGGTTCTCGAGCATAAAGCTCAGGGCCGAAGCGGTATAGGCCATCGTGTCGGTGCCGTGTAGGATGACGAAGCCCGTATAGCGGTCGTAGTGGTCGCTGATGATGCGCACCAGCCGCTGCCAGGCCTCGGGGTCCATGTCCGACGAGTCCATCGGCGGGTCGAACTGGTAGGTGTCGATGCAGAAGCCGAAGTTGTGCAGCTCGGGAATATGCTTCTGGAGCTGCTCCATGTTGAAGTTCTCCAGCGCACCCGTTTCGGGGTTTTCTATCATTCCGATAGTACCGCCGGTATATATTAGCAAAACGGAAGTATTATTAGCGGCCATAGAATGTTTTATTTCGCAATTATGAGGCAAATATAGTTATATTTCTTTAAATATCTGACAAAATGAAAGAAAAGTAAATCGGAAGCGTCAGTTTTTCCGCACCGGAAGTGTGAAAAGACAAGGACGGTAGCAGACATTTTTCTTGCCTTTCGGGCGACTTTCTATGCTTTTATCGCAAAAAAGTAGGAAAAAGTGTTAGAATGAATGTTTTTATTGCTATATTTGCGCCAACCTATCAATAACGAAGGAACAGAGATTATGAACGGATACTATTTACATACAGGGACATCCATGTGGACCATGACCCTTAGGGGTTAGGGGATAGTATTTGTGTTTCTACGTGTTACACCAATTTTTCAATCGATTTTTTCAAGTTTACCCGTTTTTCCAAACGTCTGCGCAGGCTTTCCAAAGCTTGCTCCCGACATATTGTATCACCCTTTCCATCCTAATATATACAGAGAAATGAAAGTCATGAAATTCGGCGGAACATCCGTAGGGTCCGCAAAAAGCATTTTGAACGTCAAGAAGATAGTAGAGGCCGCAGACGAGCCGGTGATTGTAGTCGTTTCGGCCTTGGGCGGCATCACAGACAAACTGATAGACACCTCGCGCAAGGCTGCGGCAGGCGACGCTTCCTACGAGGACGGTTTCCGCGAAATCGTGTCGCGCCACGTGGAAATGATCAAGGAAGTCTTTCCGGCCGGCCCCGAGCAGACGGAACTGCAGCAACAGGTGGGCGAACTGCTGAACGAGCTGAAGGACATCTTCCAGGGCATCTACCTCATCAAGGACCTGTCGCAGAAGACGTCGGACACCATCGTGAGCTACGGCGAACGCATCTCGTCGATCATCGCCGCCCGGCTGACGGGAGCCGAATGGTTTGACTCGCGCCAGTTCATCAAGACAGAAAAGAAGTTTTCCAAGCACGTGCTGGTCAAGGAACTGACCAACCGGCTGGTGCGCAGCACCTTCACCAACCTGCCCCGCCGCTCGCTGGTACCCGGCTTCATCGCCACCGATGTGACGACAGGCGACGTGACCAACCTGGGACGAGGCGGATCCGACTATACGGCAGCCATCATCGCCGCCGCACTCGATGCCGACTCGCTGGAGATATGGACCGATGTGGACGGCTTCATGACCGCCGACCCGCGCGTCATCTCCACCGCCTACACCATCAACGAACTGAGTTATGTGGAGGCTACGGAGCTGTGCAACTTCGGTGCCAAGGTGGTCTATCCGCCCACCATCTACCCCGTGTGCCACAAGAACATCCCCATCCTCATCAAGAACACCTTCAACCCCGAAGGTGCCGGCACCATCATCAAGCAAGAGGTGTCCGACCCGCAGAGCAAGGCTATCAAGGGTATCTCGTCCATCAACGACACTACACTGATCACTGTACAGGGGTTGGGTATGGTAGGTGTCATCGGAGTGAACTACCGCATTTTCAAGGCCCTGGCCAAGAACGGCATCAGCGTGTTCCTCGTGTCGCAGGCATCGTCGGAGAACTCCACCTCCATCGGTGTGCGCAATGCCGACGCCGACCTGGCCTGCGCCGTGTTGTCCGAAGAGTTTGCCAAGGAAATCGAAATGGGTGAAATCTCGCCCATCCAGGCTGAGAAGAACCTGGCCACGGTGGCCATCGTGGGCGAGAACATGAAACATACACCCGGCATCGCAGGCAAGCTGTTCGGCACGCTGGGGCGCAACGGAATCAACGTGATAGCCTGTGCACAGGGTGCCTCGGAGACGAACATCTCGTTTGTGGTCGAAAGCAAGTCACTCCGCAAATCGCTCAACGTCATCCACGATTCGTTCTTCCTTTCCGAATATCAGGTGCTCAATCTCTTCATCTGCGGCATCGGCACGGTAGGCGGAAGCCTCATCGAGCAAATCCACAGCCAGCGCCAGAAACTGATGCAGGAGAACGGCCTCCAGCTGAACGTGGTGGGCATCGCCGATGCCTCGAAAGCCCTGTTCTGCCGCGAAGGCATCGATCTAGAGCACTACCGCGAAGAACTCAAGCAAAAGGGCATGGACAGCTCGCTGGGCGTGCTGCGCAACGAGATAATCGGTATGAACATCTTCAACTCGGTGTTTGTCGACTGTACGGCCAGCGCAGGCGTCGCCTCTCTCTACAAGGACCTGCTGCAGCACAACGTATCGGTAGTGGCGGCCAACAAGATAGCCGCCTCGTCGGAATACGAGAACTACCGCGAGCTGAAGCAGATAGCCCGTCAGCGCGGAGTGAAATACCTCTTCGAAACCAATGTGGGTGCAGGTCTGCCCATCATCAATACCATCAACGACCTTATCCATAGCGGCGACAAGATCCTGAAGATTGAGGCCGTGCTGAGCGGAACACTGAACTACATCTTCAACAAAATCAGTGCCGACGTGCCTTTCAGCCAGACCATCCGCATGGCGCAGGCCGAACGTTATTCCGAGCCCGACCCGCGCATCGACCTCAGTGGCAAGGACGTCATCCGCAAACTGGTCATCCTGGCACGCGAGGCCGGTTACCGTCTGGAGCAGGAGGATGTGGAGAAGCACCTCTTTGTGCCCGACGACTTCTTCGAAGGTTCGCTGGACGACTTCTGGAAGAAAGTTCCGACCCTCGACGCAGACTTCGAAGCCCGCCGCAAGGTGCTCGAAGCCGAGCACAAGCACTGGCGTTTCGTAGCCCGGCTGGAAAACGGCAAGGCATCGGTAGGCCTGCAGGAAGTGGGCATCGGCCATCCATTCTATGGTCTGGAGGGCAGCAACAACATCATTCTGCTTACCACCGAGCGCTACAAGGAATATCCGATGATGATCCAAGGTTATGGCGCAGGAGCCAGTGTGACGGCCGCAGGCGTCTTTGCCGACATCATGAGTATTGCAAACGTTTAATTAATGGAGAATTGAGAAATGAAACACATCATCATATTGGGTGACGGCATGGCCGACTGGCCTGTAAAGTCGCTGGGCGGCAAGACGCTGTTACAGGCCGCCCGTACGCCCTACATGGACAAACTGGCCCGCATGGGCCGTACGGGGCGGCTTGTCACCGTGGCCGAAGGCTTCCACCCCGGAAGCGAAGTGGCCAACATGTCTGTCATGGGCTATAACCTGCCCAAGGTGTACGAAGGACGCGGCCCGCTGGAGGCCGCCAGCATCGGTGTCGACCTGAAGCCGGGCGAGATGGCCATGCGCTGCAACATCATCTGCATCGAAGGTGATTTGCTGAAGAACCATTCGGCGGGCCATATCACGACGCCTGAAGCCGATGTGCTGGTAAAATATCTTCAGGAGAAATTGGGAAACGAGCGGGTACACTTCTACACGGGCGTACAGTATCGCCACCTGCTGGTCATCAAGGGCGGTGACAAGCGCATTGCCTGTACCCCGCCCCACGATGTTCCACTCAAGCCCTACCGTCCTCTGATGGTAAAGCCCCTGCCGGGCACGGAACACATCACCCAGCCCGAAGGCGGTGCCGAACTGACACCCGCACAGACGGCCGACCTGATCAACGACCTGATAGTACGCTCGCAGGAACTGCTCGAGAACCATCCGATCAACCTGAAGCGCAAGGCCGAAGGCAAGGACCCTGCCAACAGCATCTGGCCGTGGAGTCCGGGCTATCGTCCACAGATGGAGCCGCTGGCCGAAAAATATCCCCAAATACGCAAGGGGGCTGTCATCTCGGCCGTCGACCTGATCAACGGCATCGGCTACTATGCAGGCCTGCGACGGCTGAAGGTAGAGGGTGCTACCGGACTGTACGACACCAACTATGAGAACAAGGCCGCTGCCGCACTCGAAGCGTTGAAAACCGATGACTTCGTCTACCTGCACGTAGAAGCCAGCGATGAGGCAGGCCACGAGGGTGACGTGGACTTGAAAATACGCACCATCGAGAACCTGGACAGCCGCGCCATAGGCCCTATCTACGAGGAGATAAAGAATTGGGAAGAACCGGTAGCCATTGCCGTCCTAACCGACCACCCCACTCCCTGCGAACTGCGTACGCACACGGCCGAGCCCGTACCTTTCCTCATCTGGTATCCGGGCATCGATCCCGACAAGGTACAGACCTTCGACGAGGTAGCCGCCTGCAACGGCGTTTATGGTCTGATGAAAGGAGACGAATTTATGAATGAATTTATGAAATAACCCCAAACATCGAAACACATGAAATACTATAGCACCAACCAACAGGAACGTAATGTCAGCCTAGAAGAGGCTGTTGTCAAAGGACTGGCCGCCGACAAGGGACTCTACATGCCCGATGTCATCAAGTCACTGCCCGCATCGTTTTACGACCACATCGAGGACCTCAGCTTTCAGGAGATAGCCTGCCGCGTGGCCGACGCCTTCTTTGGCGAGGATGTGCCAGCCGATACGCTGAAACAGATTGTATGCGATACGCTGAGTTTCGACACACCGCTGGTGCCCGTGTCAGACCACATCTATTCACTGGAGCTCTTCCACGGACCCACACTGGCCTTCAAGGATGTAGGCGGCCGTTTCATGGCACGTCTGTTGGGCTACTTCATCCGCAAGGAGGGCAAACAGCAGGTCAACGTATTGGTAGCCACTTCGGGTGACACAGGCAGTGCGGTGGCCAACGGTTTCTTGGGTGTGGAGGGTATCCACGTCTATGTGCTCTACCCCAAAGGCAAGGTGAGCGAAATACAGGAGAAGCAGTTCACCACCTTGGGACAGAACATCACTGCCCTCGAAGTAGACGGCACTTTTGATGATTGCCAGGCGCTGGTAAAAGCCGCCTTCATGGACAAGGAACTGAATGCCCACATGCAGCTGACGAGCGCCAACTCCATCAACGTGGCACGCTTCCTGCCACAGGCCTTCTATTACTTCTACGCCTATGCCCAGCTGAAGAAAGCCGGTAAAGCCGACAATGTCGTGGTTTGTGTACCCAGCGGAAACTTCGGCAACATCACGGCGGGGCTATTCGGCAAGCGCATGGGGTTGCCCGTAAAACGCTTTATTGCCGCCAACAACCGCAACGACATCTTCTACCAATACCTGCAGACAGGAGTCTATGCGCCCCGTCCGTCGGTAGCCACCATTGCCAATGCCATGGACGTAGGTGCTCCCAGCAACTTTGCTCGTGTGCTCGACCTCTATGGCAACAACCATGCCGCCATCTGTACCGACATCAGCGGAGCCACCTATACCGACGAGCAGATTGCCGAAACGATGAAGCTGGTATGGCAGGCACACCACTACCTGCTCGACCCGCATGGTGCTTGTGGCTACCGCGCACTGGCCGAAAGATTGAAGCCGGGCGAAACAGGTATCTTCCTGGAGACGGCCCATCCGGCCAAATTCAAGGATACAGTGGAAAAGATTATCGGCGAGCCTGTAGAAATCCCTGCCAAGCTACAAGCCTTCATGAAGGGTAAAAAGCAGAGCGTACCGATGTCGAAAGAATTTGCCGCATTCAAAAGCTATCTCCTGACTTCGTCACTATAAAAACATCAATTTTATAATGTATTGATAAATAATG
>CATXSD010000096.1 GCA_958402075.1 Mediterranea massiliensis
TCTTTTTGAGCGACTACCTGGCATTGATTGATTCTTGTCGTACTGTCAACCCTGATGTACGCATTTTGATTTGTCGCTTGACTCCAATTTTTGACCGTCATCCTCGTTTCGAATCGAGTACTCGCGACTGGGAAGACGAAATTCAAGTTATGGTTGAAAAAGTAGCACGAGTGTCAAATTTGCAACTGATAGATTTCCACGAGGTGCTTTATTCCTATCCGCAATTGTTGCCAGATGCTATTCACCCTACTAAAGAGGGGTTAAATCGTTTAGCTCGGGCTGTTTATTCTGCCATTACAGGCGACTTTGGTGGACTGAGAATGCCTTTACTTTTCAGTGACAATATGGTGCTACAACGCGACTGTCCGATAAAAATTGAAGGCATCAACGATGCTGGAATGAAGGTGACTGTCGATATTGCTGGACAAAAGCATACGGCGGTGACTGAGATAGATGGTCACTGGAGTGTCACATTGGCACCTTTGGTGGCAGGGACTGATTATACCTTGCAAATAGAAGACGGACGACAAAAACTGATTTATCGCAACGTGGCAGCTGGTGAAGTTTGGTTATGCTCAGGACAATCGAACATGGAGTTTCGACTGGAGCAGGCTCTCACAGCTAGCGAAGACATTCCGCAAGCTCACAATCCCAACATCCGACTCTTCGACATGAAAGGGCGTTGGGCTACCAGCGATTGCGCTTGGCCTGTGACTGCTCTTGATTCGGTCAACAGGATGAAATATTATGCTAATACTAGTTGGCAAACCTGTATACCACAATTAGCAGCTCGCTTTTCAGCCATCGGCTATTATTTCGGACAGATGTTGCAAGACAGCTTGCATGTGCCCATAGGGCTGATTTGTAATGCTGTTGGCGGTTCGCCCACTGAATCGTGGATAGATCGCAGTACTATCGAACATCAACTACCTGGCATTTTGAGAGGCTGGCCGTACAATGATTATATTCAGCCATGGGTGGGCGAACGAGCACTGAAGAACATCGAACTCCGTCCTAAGCTGCAACGTCATCCTTACGACCCTTGTTACCTATATGAAAGTGGTATTTTGCCTTTGCGGCACTATACCATTAAAGGGGTTGTCTGGTATCAGGGTGAATCAAATGCTCACCACGTACAGTTGCACGAGAGGCTGTTTAAACTGTTAGTGCAAAGCTGGCGTACTTATTGGGATAACCCTGAAATGCCATTCTACTTCGTACAATTATCTAGCCTGAACCGTCCGTCTTGGACCTGGTTCCGCGACAGTCAACGGCGACTCATGCAGCAACTGCCTCATATGGGTATGGCAGTATCTTCCGACAAAGGAGACTCGCTGGATGTGCATCCTCGCGATAAACGCCCCGTAGGTGAACGGTTGGCACGTTGGGCACTGCATTGTGACTATAACTTCGATATCTTACCCTCAGGGCCGCTCTATCAATCAGCTCAAGTGAAAGGTGGTAAAGTATACTTGAAGTTCGATTACGGCGACGGTCTGACAACTTCTAATGGTCAATCACCGAACTGTTTTGAAGTGGCAGAGGTTGCAGGATTATATTATCCTGCGAAAGCCATTATCTGCGGCGACAAAGTGATTGTATGGTCTGAACATGTACCTCATCCGGTTTTCGTACGTTATGGTTGGCAACCTTTCACCCGTGCTAATTTAGTGAATAGTGCCGATTTGCCTGCTTCGACCTTTCAATGTAAGGTAGTCGGATCTTTTCGGAAATCTCATTGAAGTAGACATATAATAGCTTTAGGGGCAGATTAAAAACGATATTATCCTTTTCAAATCTCAATCTTTGCTTTCTTCATTCAAATAGGTTCTTCTTTTTTGTAATGCAACCTTTGATTATGTTTAAATAAAAGATGTAATTTTCAGAACAATGAGTGTATCGATGTTTCTGAAGTTTTGTTCTTAATCTTCAGAAATTACTGAATGCTGCTCCAAATGAAAGTATCATTCTATTCTATATAAACCATTCAGCCCGTCTTCCAAGTAGTGGAAACGGGCTGAATTGATTGTTATGAAAATAAGAGTTTACTCGAACAGACTCTTGAACTTCTTGAATATCTTTTCCTTGATGGAAGTATTCGGCTTGAAGTTGTCGGAAGTTTCCATTTCCTCCAAGGCTTTCTTTTCGTCTTTGCTCAGCGTTTCGGGGACGTAGACACTGACATTGACCAGCAGGTCGCCTGTGCCGTAGCCGTTGACGTTTGGCAGACCTTTGTTGCGGAGGCGGAGTACTTTGCCCGGTTGTGTACCCGGCTCAATCTTTACCTTTACCTTTCCGTCGACGGTCGGAATCTCTACTGCACCGCCCAAGGCTGCTGTGGGGAAGCTCAGCAGCAGGTTGTAGATAAGGTCGTTCTCTTCACGAATCAGTTCTTTGTCCGGCTCTTCCTCAATCAGCACGAGCAAGTCGCCGGGTATGCCATTGTGTTTGCCGGCATTTCCCTTGCCGCTCATGGACAATTGCATGCCTTCGGCTACGCCGGCAGGAATTTTGACGGTTACTACTTCTTCGCCATATACGATACCTTCGCCTGCACATTCCTTGCACTTGTTCTTGATGATTTTGCCTTCACCGCCGCAAGTGGGACAGGTGGTACGCGTCTGCATGGTACCCAGAATCGTCTGCTGGTTGCGGATAACGGTCCCTGAGCCTTTGCAGGTGGGGCAGGTTTCGCTTCCACTGTTGCCTTCGGCTCCGGTGCCATGGCAGTGGCTGCAGGTGACGTATTTCTTCAGCTTGAATTTCTTCTCTACACCGGTAGATATTTCCTTCAGGTTGAGCTTCACCTTTACGCGGAGGTCCGAACCACGGAAACGGCGTTGCTGTGCACCGCCTCCTCCACCGAATCCGCCGAATCCACCGAAACCTCCACCGTGTCCGCCGAAGATGTCGCCAAACATGGAGAAGATGTCGTCCATGGACATGCCTCCGCTGAATCCGCCGAAAGGACCTCCGTTGCCGGCTGCGCCGCTCATGCCTGCAAAGCCGAACTGGTCGTAACGGGCACGTTTGTCCGGATTGCTCAGTACGTCATAGGCTTCGGCAGCCTCCTTGAACTTTTCTTCCGCTTCCTTGTCGCCGGGATTTTTGTCGGGGTGATATTGGATGGCTTTTTTGCGGTAGGCTTTCTTTATCTCATCGGCCGATGCATTCTTGTCGACTCCCAGTACCTCGTAGTAATCTCTTTTTTCCATATCCTATGCCTGTTCTTTATTCTCCGACTACCACTTTGGCATGACGGATTACCTTGTCGTTTAACGTATAGCCGGTCTGTACACAATCCAAAACCTTGCCCTTCAGTTCTTCCGCCGGTGCCGGAATGACGGCAATGGCTTCATGATAATCTGTGTTGAGCGGCTGCTCCTTGGTCTCGATGGGTTTCACGCCATTTTGTCCGAGTACGGTCATGAACTTGTTGTAGATCAGTTCAACTCCTTCCTTTACGGCAGCTACGTCTTCGGCGGTTTCCATGTTTTTCAATGCACGTTCGAAGTCGTCGACAATAGGCAGGATACTGCTGATGCACTTTTCACCGCCGTTCAGAATGAGTTCGGCTTTTTCCTTCATCGTACGTTTGCGGTAGTTGTCAAATTCTGCGGAAAGGCGCAGGTATTTGTCTTTCAAGCTGTCCAGCTCGTTTTGCAGCTTTTCCACTTCATCTGCAGGCTTCTCTTCGGCCGACTGTTCATCGGTCGTTTTCTCTTCTTTTTCCTTGGAGCCCTTGGCTTTGTGCTCTTCGCGTTCAGCACGGGCCTTCAGCTCTTCTTCGTTCATGGTTTCTTTTTTCGGATCCATATCTTTATATTTTTTATGATTGCTTGTTGATATATATCCAAGCCCGTTTAGGCTTAGACCATTTTTATCCGATGTTCGTACAAAAACTTTGCCAAATGGACATCCGTTCTTGAAAAACGCCGCAAAGGTAGTATTTTTATGTCAGATTGTCAGTGTAAAGGCAGGATATTTAGGATGTGCATGGTCTGTTGATGGAATGTCTGCTTCCTGTCGGCAGGAAGTTTGTAACGTGTTTCCATGATGTTTACTGCCTGCGGTATCGTATATGTCGCGATAAAGTCGTATCTTTGCACGCTCAATTTTAAGGTATTAGTAATATAAGGGAAAAATAATTCATGATTACAGTTTCTAATGTTTCGGTGCAGTTTGGTAAAAGGGTGTTGTTCAACGACGTAAACCTGAAGTTTACCAGCGGCAATTGTTATGGTGTTATCGGTGCCAACGGTGCGGGCAAGTCCACTTTCCTCAAGACGATTTCGGGTGAGCTGGAGCCCACGACGGGGTCTATTACTCTGGGGCCTGGCGAGCGTTTGTCTGTGCTCAGTCAGGACCACTTCAAGTGGGATGCCTACACGGTGATGGATACGGTGATGATGGGTCACACGGTGTTGTGGGACATCATGAAGCAGCGTGAGGCACTTTATGCCAAGGAAGACTTTACGGACGAGGACGGCATGAAGGTGTCCGAACTGGAAGAAAAGTTTGCCGAGCTGGACGGATGGAATGCCGAAAGCGATGCGGCATCCTTGCTGAGCGGACTGGGCATCAAGGAGGACAAGCATTATGTGCTGATGAGCGAGCTGAACAACAAGGAGAAGGTGCGTGTCATGCTGGCACAGGCACTGTATGGCAATCCGGACAACTTGTTGCTGGACGAGCCGACCAACGACCTGGACATGGAAACGGTGACATGGCTGGAAGATTATCTGTCTAACTTCGAACATACCGTGTTGGTTGTCAGCCACGACCGCCACTTCCTGGATTCGGTATGTACGCACACGATTGATATCGATTATGGCAAAATCAACCTGTTTGCCGGTAACTACAGCTTCTGGTACGAGTCGAGCCAGCTGGCCTTGCGCCAGCAGCAGAACCAGAAGGCCAAGGCCGAGGAAAAGCGTAAGGAGCTGGAGGAGTTCATCCGCCGTTTCAGTGCCAATGTGGCCAAGAGCAAGCAGACGACGAGCCGCAAGAAGATGCTCGAAAAGCTGAATGTGGAGGAAATCAAACCGTCTTCACGTAAGTATCCGGGTATCATCTTTACGCCGGAGCGCGAGCCGGGCAACCAGATACTGGAGGTGTCGGGACTGACCAAGTCGCTGGACGACGGTACGATACTCTTCCGCGATGTGAATTTCAACGTAGAGAAGGGAGACAAGATTGTGTTCCTGTCGCACGATCCGCGTGCCATGACGGCGCTGTTTGAGATCATCAACGGAAATATGAAGCCCGATGCCGGTCATTACAACTGGGGTGTGACCATCACGACGGCCTATCTGCCGCTGGACAATACGGCCTATTTCAATACGGACCTGAATCTGGTAGAATGGCTCAGCCAGTTTGGCGAAGGCAACGAAGTCTACATGAAGAGTTTCCTGGGCCGTATGCTGTTCTCGGGCGACGAGGTGCTGAAGAAAGCCAGTGTGCTGTCGGGAGGCGAGAAGATGCGTTGCATGATTGCCCGTATGCAGCTGCGCAATGCCAACTGTCTGATTCTGGATACTCCTACCAACCACTTGGACTTGGAATCCATCCAGGCTTTCAACAATAATCTGAAGATTTATAAAGGCAACGTTCTGTTTGCGTCACACGATCATGAGTTCATCCAGACGGTGGCCAACCGCATCATCGAGCTGACGCCGAACGGCATCATTGACAAGATGATGGAGTACGACGAATACATTGCTTCGGATCACATCAAGGAGTTGAGGGCCCGGATGTATCAATTATAAAAATAGAAGAAGAGAGCAGAAAACAGAAATAGGCCGTCTTGATATGGAAGCAGATACAATGTCATCCCGGCCTTGAGCCGGGATCCATTGCCGCACAAGAATCGACGGAAGGTGGATCCCGGCTCAAGGCCGGGATGACAGAATGTTAGTGCTTATCTATTTTGAGAGGGCCTTTTCTTTATTCTTGGAATCAAATGATTTTATTTGGCGGATTGGTAGACAATCTTGCTGGCATTGCTGTCACCAAACAGGTTGTCGCCTAACGTCGTGATTTGGGTACCGGTTGCCAGTACCCGGCGCAGGTTGTCGCATCCGATGAACGCTCCATATTCGATGGCTGTTACCGAGGCGGGCAGTACGAGTGTGCCGCACAGGCGTGTGCAGCCGCTGAAGGCACGTTGCCCGATGGTGGTCAGTCCTTTGGGGAGGGTAATGTTCAGCATGTATTTCTTCTGTGTGAAGGTGTATTCGGGGATGGTTGTCGCGTTACAGTTCTCCATGTTGACCGAAACCAGGTTGGGCATGTAGTCGCGGATGAGTTTGAAGTCCGCTTTGTCCATTTTGCCTTCGATGGTCAGGAAGTTCACGTCACGGGGCTGCACGCCGGCATTCAGCAGCTCGCTGGCCAGGCTGCCCATTTTGGCTATCTGTACGGTAACGGCGGTTGGGGTACCTTCGACAAAGGAGAAGTTTTCCCATCTGTCCTTGTGGCGGTAGGAGTCGCTGCTACCCAGCGGGACGAAGATGGCCGTAATGCTGTCTGCCAAAGCTCCCGGCAGCAGGTTGGGGGCTGTTTTCTTGCGAATCTGACAAATCTTCAAATTGGTACAGCCCTTGAAGGCGGCATCTTCAATGTTCTTGGTCTTTTCGGACAGAATGACATGCTCCAGACTCGTTTTTCCCTGGTAGCTTCCATCTTCCTTCTGTTTGCAGAAGGCGTAAGCTGGAATGCAGTTGCCCGGATAGATGTAGAATTTGTCGGGATACGTACCGTTCTTGCCGGTGTACATGCTGATGCTGGCGTTCGAGATGTCCAGTACCCGGAGGCTGGTAAACTCGTCGCGCAAGTGACGGAAGTCTACGGCGTTGAGTTTTCCCTGCAGGGTGAGGTGGGTTATTTGGTTGGCTTCATTTTCGGTCAGCAGTTCTACCAGTGTGCCGGCCTTGGGCACGTAGAGGGTTGTTTTCTTTTGGGCATAGGTTCCCAGTGTAAGGCAGAAGCCGGCTGCCATCAGCAGTATGTGTCTTATTTTCATATTTCTTCTCTTTTTTATTGGTTTGGTTTCCAAAGATACGGAAGATTTGGCGAGAATGGATATTTTTTTTCTTTTATTTGTATTTTTGCAGCCGTGTTCAGTGATTTTAGATAATATATAATAAGGTATGGAGATAGGAAACAAAACTTTCTGGAGGAAGACCGGCCGATTGGTGGCGGATATTCTGCTGTTTTATGTGATAGGAACATGTATCCTGATGTTTCTGGGTATGTTTCTCTTCTTGGGATATAAGTTGGCGGCAGCAGAGATGCCGGAGGACGGCTTGCTCTCCCATGCGTGTGAGAGTCTGTTTATGCTGGTGGGCTATCTGAGTGCGGCGGTCTTGATATTGCGCTGGCGTAACCTGCCCCTGTCGCTGCTGGGTTTGTCGCTGAAGGGGCGGGGGAAGGACCTGTTGGCGGGCCTTGGTGTGGCGGTGCTGCTGTATGCCGTCGGGTTCGGCGTGTCGCTCCTGACAGGGGCTGTCGAGGTGACAGGCATCCAATGGATACCCTGTGATTTGCTGGGATGGTTGCTGCTCTTCCTGCTGGTAGCCGTTTCGGAAGAGGTGATGCTTCGTGGTTTCGTGCTGGGAAGGATGCTTTCGGAAGGCATGAACCGTTTCGTGGCTCTTTTCTTGTCGTCGGCCCTCTTTTCGGCCATGCACCTGTTCAATCCCAATTTCGCTCTTCTGCCGTTTGTCAACATTCTGCTGGCAGGCTGTCTGCTGGGTGCCTCTTTTCTGTATACACGTAATTTGTGCTTCCCCGTTGTGCTGCACTGGTTCTGGAACTGGCTGCAGGGGCCTGTGCTGGGCTATGAGGTCAGCGGGACAGACAGTGGCCAATCGTTGCTTACCCTCCGCCTGACGGGCAGCGACCTGCTGACGGGCGGCAGCTTCGGCTTCGAAGGTTCGCTGCTCTGCACGGTGCTGCTCGTTGTGGGGACGCTGGCCATTGTCGGCTATTACGAACGGCGCGGCAGGAAGGAGGCTTAGAGTCCTTCCTGCGATACGCCGCGCAGGGTCAGCTGGATGCGCTTGCGTTCCGTGTCGATGCCCAGCACACGTACCCGGACGTGCTGGTGGATGGACACCACTTCGTTGGGGTCGGTCACGTAGCGGTCGGCCAGCTGGGAGAGGTGTATCAGGCCGTTCTCCTTGATGCCGATGTCCACGAAGGCGCCGAAGTTAGTGATGTTTCCCACGATGCCGGGCAGCTCCATGCCTTCGTGCAGGTCGTCCAGCGTGCGGACGTTCGGGTCGAACTCGAACACCTTGATGGGGCCTCGCGGGTCGCGTCCGGGCTTGTCCAGTTCCTGAAGGATGTCCTTGAGGGTAGGCATGCCGACGGTGTCCGTCAGGTAACGCTCGGGCTGGATGCGCAGGCGCAATTGCTTGTCGGCTATCAGTTTATGGACGGTGCAGCCCAGGTCTCGGGCCATCTGCTCCACGATGCCGTAGCTTTCGGGATGGACGGCTGTGTTGTCCAGCGGGTTCTTGGCATCGGGGATGCGCAGGAAGCCGGCGCACTGTTCGAAGGCCTTGGCGCCCATGCGGGGCACCTTCAGCAGGTCGCGGCGCGAGGCGAAGGGGCCGTGTTCGGCACGGTAGCTGACGATGTTCTGCGCCAGCTGGGGGCCGAGGCCCGATATGTAGGTCAGCAGATGGCTGCTGGCCGTGTTCAGGTTGACACCCACCAGGTTCACACAACTTTCCACCGTCTGGTCGAGCGATTTCTTCAGTTTTGTCTGGTCCACGTCGTGCTGGTACTGTCCCACGCCGATGGACTTCGGATCTATCTTCACCAGCTCGGCCAGCGGGTCCATGAGGCGGCGGGCGATGGAGACAGCGCCGCGGACGGTGACGTCATAGTCGGGAAACTCCTCGCGGGCCAACTTGGAGGCCGAGTAGATGGAGGCACCCTGCTCACTGACGACGAATATCTGCATGTCGCGATCGAAACGCAGGTGCTTCAGGAAGTCTTCCGTCTCACGGCTGGCGGTACCGTTTCCGATGGCCATGGCTTCGATGCGGTAGGCCTCCACCATCTTCTGTATCTTCTGTGCCGCTTCCTTGGGTTTGCTGACGGGCGGGTGGGGGTAGATGTTCTCGTTGTGGAGCAGGTTGCCCTGTGCGTCGAGGCACACCACCTTGCAGCCCGTGCGGAAGCCGGGGTCGATGCCCATGACGCGCTTCTGTCCCAGCGGAGAGGCCAGGAGCAGCTGGCGCAGGTTGGCGGCAAAGACGCGGATGGCCTCGTCGTCGGCCCGCTCCTTGCTGCTGGCGGCAAACTCGGTTTCGATGGAGGGTTTCAGCAGGCGTTTGTAGGCATCCTGCACAGCGTCGGCCACGTAGCGGCTGCAGGCATTGTCGCCCCGCACGTACCGGCGTTCGAGGCGCTCCAGGCAGGTGTCGTCCTCATCGGGGGCGATGCTCACCTTGAGCACGCCTTCGGCCTCGGCACGGCGCATGGCCAGCAGGCGGTGGGAGCTGCAACGCTTCAGCGGGTCGGACACGTTGAAGTAGTCGCGGTAGTTGGCCGCTTCGGCTTCCTTGCCCTTCACCACGCGGGCGGTGATGACGGCACGGCGGTCGAAGGTCGTGCGGACGGTCTGCCGCGAGCGTTCGTCCTCGCTCACCTGTTCGGCTATGATGTCGCAGGCGCCCTTCAAGGCTTCTGCCACGCTCTTCACGTCGCCCTTGACGTAGCTTTGTGCCCGCTGTTCGGGGGCTGCCTCCCGCTGGAGCATCAGCAGGGTGGCCAGCGGCTCGAGTCCTTTCTGTCGGGCGGCTTCGGCGCGGGTCTTGCGCTTGGGGCGGTAGGGCA
>CATXSD010000097.1 GCA_958402075.1 Mediterranea massiliensis
CAATGCCTTGGGGCTGACCGGTGCCGACATGGACGTCATCCGCTCCGTGAAGCGTCCGGTAAAGGATATCGACTATGGCTTTGTAGGCGATGTGAAGCAGGTGAATGCCGCTCTGCTGGGCGACCTGATAGCCAAGGGAGTGGTGCCCGTCATGGCTCCTCTGACCCATGATGGCGAAGGCCACATGCTCAACACCAATGCCGATACCATTGCAGGCGAAACGGCCAAGGCGCTGGCCATCCTCTTCGACGTGACCCTGGTCTACTGCTTCGAGAAGAAAGGCGTGCTGCGCGACGAGCACGACGACGACAGCGTCATCCCTGTCCTTACGCCAGCCGAATTCAAGCAACTGGTGGCCGACGGCGTGATACAGGGCGGTATGATTCCCAAGCTGGAGAATTCTTTCGAGGCTTTGGAGGCCGGTGTGTCCGAAGTCGTAATTACCTTGGCATCAGCCATCAACGGACAGGGTGGCACCCGCATCCGAAAATAAATCGAAAAAAAGTGCATACCCGCTGTAACTTTTCTATTGCTGAACCGTCAATTCATTAGAAGATGCAAAAAATCGACTTTCGTACCGATATTCTTCCGCTGAAGGACAAACTCTTTCGGCTGGCTCTGCGGATTACGTTCGACAGGGCAGAGGCGGAAGACATCGTACAGGAGACGATGATACGCGTCTGGAACAAGCGCGACGAGTGGGACGGGCTGGATTCGGTAGAAGCCTACTGCCTGACAGTAGCCCGCAATCTGGCGATAGACCGCAGCGAGAAGAAAGACTCGCAGACGGTGGAGCTGACCCCCGAAGCCGAACAGACGCCCGATGCATCGAGCCCTTACGACCAGCTGGTGAACAAGGAACGCTTGAAACTGGTTCATCGATTGGTTGGCGAGCTCCCCGAGAAGCAACGCCTGATTATGCAGCTTCGCGACGTGGAGGGCAAAAGCTACAAGGAGATAGCGGAAGCCCTTCGGTTGACGGAAGAGCAGGTCAAGGTAAACTTGTTCAGGGCGCGGCAGAAGGTCAAACAAAAATTTATGAACATAGATGGTTATGGACTCTAAATACATAGAACAATTGTTGGAACGCTATTGGCAGTGCGAAACCTCGCTGGAGGAAGAGGCACAGCTCCGTGCGTTTTTCAACGGTAAGGATGTGCCTGCACACCTGCTCCGCTACAAGGATTTGTTCGTATGCCAGCAGTTCCTGCAGCAGGAAGGGCTGGGTGAGGACTTCGACCGCAAAGTTTTGGCTCAGGTGGAAGTTCCCGTATTCAAAGCCCGCCGCATGACGTTGCTTTCACGCTTCATGCCTTTGGCAAAGGCGGCTGCCGTAGTGGCCCTGATGTTTTCGTTGGGCAGTGTCATGCAGCGTTCTATCTTTGACAACGAGGGCGATGTGACCGTTCCCGATGCGATAGACAAGCAGGTATCTGCACCGTCTGTGGCCTTGTCGGGTACGACTTCCGAAGAACATGAGAAACAGATGATAGACAGTCTGAATCGTGTGGAGAAAAAGATGGAGGTCGAGAAAAGATGAATTTTCATTGTTTTTAAATATACATTTTCATTTGCTTTAAAAAATAGTTAGTGTGCTTTATTAAAACAGTTGAGGCTGTGAAGTTTCAATTCTCTCAAAAATCTTATAAAAACTAACTAAAATAAATGGGATGCCGCGTGATGCAGCGTCCCTTTATTGTTTCTGTAGGGTTTGTCCATAAAAAAGGAAGGCCCGTAGGCGGACCTTCCTTCGTCAGAGAGTTTTGTCTGCCCGCAGGCAGATGTCAGAGAGAATTTGATTTGTCGAGTTTAGTTGTTATTAGAGTTTGTATAGTTTCTTCTTTTCGGGGTAATCCAGTTGCGGGTCACCTTTGTAGCCGATGCTGCCACTGCCGCTGACGCGGGCTTTGAGGAAATCTACGGCATAGCATTTTATTTCGCCCGAACCGGCTACACTGGCCGAGATGCGCTTTACCTTGAAATCGCTGGTGAGGAGGTCGCCCGAACCGGCTACGCTATAATCTGCGTTGTCGGCGTTTCCACTGATCTTTACTGTGCCCGAACCGGCTACGCTGGCATTGGCAGAAGTGACTTGGGCATTTTCAATCTTCAAGTCACCCGATCCTGCTACAGAGATTTTCAGGTCGGTAGCCGTAAGCTGGTTGCAGGTGATGTCGCCCGATCCGGCTACGCTGGCCGAGAAGCCTTGTGAGCACTGGAGGTTGTTGGCTGTGATATCACCTGATCCGGCTACGTTCAGTTTCAGGCGGTCGGTTTTCAGTCCGTTGGTGAAGTCGAAGTCGCCCGATCCGGCTACGTTCACCGTATTCAGGTCTTCCGACGTCACACGGATTTCCAGCTTGTTATAGGATACTTTTACGTTTTTCTTGAAGCCCAGATTCAGCTTGCCGTCTTTGACATTGATGTCAAGCAGGTCGACGATGTTGTCCGATGTATAGATTTCCACTGTCGGTTTGCCGGCTTTTTGTGTGTAGGTGACGTCGAGACTGCCGCCGACTGATATCTGGTCGAAGTCCTTCACCTTGATTTGTTTGGTCACGTAGTTATTGCTTGCCTTGACTTCTGTGCCGCCCAGCCAGGAGCTGCCCGAGCTGAACTGATGGGTGTACGATTGGGCGCAGGCATTCAGCGAGAGCGCCAGCAGGAAGATGGAAGTGTAAGTCATTAACTTTTTCATATCTGTCAGTCTTTAATGTTATGTTCTTGTTTTATTTATTAGACGGATGCCGGAGGCCGAACGTTGCAAGGGCAGGCGTCTTTTTTCTTTTTAATTTTTCATTGAAGATAAAGCAAGAAGCGTACCAAAAGTGTAACCGGTTGATAATCAGAATAAATTAGATTTATCAGTTGTCCGTTATCGGACAGTGTGTCCGCTTTTGTGGACAAGATGCTTGTGGTTTTGCATGAAAGTTCGTTCTTTTGCAAAGGTGTTTTTAAGGAAAGACAGACAATGGAAGATAAAGAGCGGTGTATGACCGGGCAGGCGGTTGCTGATGACGAGTTGGGTACGATTAGCGTACGAGTCAATGCTCGTGCCTGTCGGCTGACGTTTCGTGCCGTTGCGGGAGGCTTTATGGTGACTGTCCCGATGGGGGCGACATGGGGGGATGTCAGGAGGGGCTTGGAAACCCTGCGTCCCCGTCTGCGTGAAGCGCAGGCAAGGAAACAAGCGAAGCTGATAGACTTGGACTATCGGATTGAAGCGGAGCATTTCAAGTTGAGCCTGGTGGAGCAGGATACCCGTCAGTTTCAGGCACGTTCGGAGTTTGGATCGACGCAGATTGTCTGTCCGCGGGGGACTGACTTTTCTGATCCACAGCTCCAGGCCTGGTTGAAGAAGGTAATAGGCGAGGCTTTGCGGAGGAATGCCAAGCTGGTGCTGCCGCCCCGTCTGTATGCCTTGTCGAAGCGGCATGGCCTGCCTTTCCATGATGTAAAAATCAACTCCAGCTCCGGCCGTTGGGGGAGTTGCTCTGCGCGTAAGGACATTAATTTGTCCTACCACCTGTTGCTCCTGCCGCAACATCTTATCGACTATGTGCTGTTGCACGAGTTGGCGCATACGCGCGTCATGAATCATGGTGCGGAGTTCTGGGCATTGCTCGACCGCCTGGCCGACGGCAGGAGCGAGGCCTTGAAGCAGGAACTGAAAGCCTTTTCCGCTTCCTTGTAGGAAGGGTGGAGTATTACTCCTGCGGCAGTTGCTTCACCTCGTCGCCTTCTTTCTCGAAGCGGTAGGTACCTCCCTTTTCACTCAGTTCGAAGAGGGAAATCCGTTCGGTTGCATTGTCTACAATCATCAGGGCATTTTCTTCGGCAAAGCGCTTTACTTCAAGGTTGAACGGAGAGCGGTCGATGGTTTTGTTCAGCAACAGGCTGTCGTTGAGGAAGATGGAAACGGAATCGCCTTCGAATCCCTTGACCAGCGCGAAGGTATAGTGTTCGGCATAGTAGCGCCCGCCTTCGTGTTCACGCTGGAGGCGCATGCTCATGTAGACGAAGAGGACGACCACGAAGATGACGGCGAAGGCCAGGATGCCGTTGCCTATCATGAATTGCTTGTTGGTGTTCAGACGGTGTGACATAGCGGTGTTCTTTCATTGATTGTTGCGGCAAATGTACCGATAATCTCCGAACTTTCAGCACGAAATGAACATATTCTTGGATTGCGCGGCTTTTTGCTTGCATCGGACGATTAATCTGTGTAACTTCGGCGTGGTAAAACGATGATAATTTGTAAATACGATAGAACCATGATGAAAAGACTTTTTTTCCTTGCAGCTTTGATGCTGGTGGGCATGGTTGCCTTCGCGCAACAGGCCCTGTGGGGAAACACTCCGATTGTTTCTCCCGAAATCCATACTGACCATACGGTGACATTCCGCCTGCGGGCTCCCAAGGCCGTGAAGGTGCAGGTGACGGGCGACTTCCTGCCCTCGCAGAAGGTCGAAACTCCTTTCGGCAAGTTTGACGGGCCAGGCGTGGCCGACCTGAAGGAAGGGAAGGACGGCGTGTGGGAGTATACGACGCCCGAACCATTGGCCCCCGAACTCTACAGCTACTCCTTTCTGGTGGACGGCCTGAAGATGATGGATCCCAGCAATGTCTACATGATTCGCGATGTGGCCAGCGTGACCAATGTATTCATCATCGACGGAGGGCGTGCCGACTTGTACAAGGTGAACGATGTGCCCCATGGAACCGTGGCGCGTGTCTGGTATGACAGCCCGACGTTGGGCATGAAACGCCGCATGACGGTCTATACCCCAGCCGGTTACGAGACAAGCGGCAAACGTTATCCTGTCTTCTATCTGCTCCATGGCATGGGAGGCGACGAGGAGGCCTGGATAGCCTTGGGCCGTGCTTCGCAGATACTGGACAATCTCATGGCACGAGGCAAGGCCGAGCCGATGATTGTAGTGATGACCAATGGCAACGCTTCGCAGGAAGCTGCTCCGGGCGAGACCCACTACGGCCTGCTGCCTCCTACGATGAACCTGCCCAAGACGATGGAGGGCAGCTTTGAGACCGCTTTCCCCGATGTTGTGAAGTTCGTTGACAAGACTTACCGTACCAAGGCCAACAAGAAGAATCGCGCCATCGCAGGCCTCTCGATGGGAGGTTTCTATTCGCTTCACATTTCCAAGCAATATCCCGACATGTTCGATTACATCGGCTTGTTCTCGGCAGCTATTCTGCCCGACAAGAAGGTGCAGTCGCCCATTTATGATGACTTTGACAAGAAACTGCAAATACAGTTCTCCAAGAAGCCAGCCTTGTACTGGATTGGGATAGGCAAGGCTGACTTCCTTTATCAAGCCAATGCCGACTTCCGCAAGATGTTGGATGAGAAGGGATATAAATACACGTATTACGAAACGGAGGAAGGGCACATCTGGAAAAACTGGCGCATCTACCTGACGGAGTTTGTGCCTTTGCTCTTCCGATGAGGCGGGCGGAGAAAAGCATTGCTTTCTGCCAAGGAAAACGGTGCTTTTCTCCTCGCAAAGCAATGCTTTCCGACAAGAGTTGAAACGAAAAAGAATAGATACCATGAAGAAGAATTGGATGTTGTCGCTGGTATTGGCGGCAAATGTATGGAGCGCAGGGGCCCAGCAAGTGGCTCCTGCCATTCCCCGAGACGAAAAGATAGAGCAGCAGGTGGAAAACCTGTTGCAGAAGATGACGCTCGACGAAAAGATCGGGCAGATGTGTGAACTCACCATCGATGTCCTGCAGGACCGTAGCGGCGGGCAGGAAGCGAAGGACTTCCACCTGAGCGAGGCCATGCTCGACTCGGTCTTCGGCAAGTACAAGGTGGGGTCCATCCTGAACGTACCCCAGGGTAAGGCACAACCTGTAGAGAAGTGGCAGAAAATCATCCGTCGTATTCAGGAGAAATCGATGGAGGAGATCGGCATCCCCTGCATCTATGGCGTCGACCAGATACACGGCACCACCTATACGAGGGGCGGTACCCTCTTTCCGCAAGGCATCAACATGGGTGCGGCCTTCAATCGCGAACTGACCCGTCGCGAGGCCGAAATCTCTGCCTACGAAACCAAGGCCGGCAGCATTCCCTGGACTTATGCGCCTGTCACCGACCTGGGCCGCGACCCGCGCTGGCCGCGCATGTGGGAGAACTATGGTGAAGACTGTTATGTAAATGCTGAGATGGGACGCGAAGCCGTCCTGGGTTTTCAAGGTAACGATCCCAATCACATCGGCCCCAACCACATTGCCGCCTGCATGAAGCACTACATGGGCTATGGCGTGCCTGTGTCGGGCAAGGACCGCACGCCCTCGTCCATTACCGAGCAGGACATGCGCGAGAAGCATTTCGCCCCCTATCTGGAAATGATAAGGAACGGTGCCCTCTCCATTATGGTCAACTCGGCCATGAACAACGGTTTGCCCTTCCATGCCAACTACGAACTACTGACCAAGTGGCTGAAGGAAGACCTCAACTGGGACGGCATGATTGTGACCGACTGGGCCGATATCAACAACCTCTATGCCCGCGACCACATTGCCAAAGACAAGAAAGAGGCCATCAAGCTGGCTATCAATGCTGGTATTGACATGTCAATGGACCCCTACAGCTGGGACTTCTGCATCCTGCTGAAGCAGCTGGTGCAGGAGGGTGAGGTGCCGATGAGCCGCATTGACGATGCCGTGCGCCGTGTACTCCGTCTGAAGTACCGCCTTAACCTGTTCGAGAAGCCCTATTATGACCTCAAGGACTATCCGCTCTTCGGCAGTGACGAACATGCCGCCGTGGCCCTGCAGGCCGCCGAAGAGTCGCTGGTGTTGCTCAAGAATACGGACAACCTTCTGCCGTTGGCCAAGGGAAAGAAAATCCTGCTGACCGGTCCGAACGCCAACTCCATGCGCTGCCTCAACGGCGGGTGGTCGTACACTTGGCAGGGAAGCCATGCCGAGGACTGCTCTGAACCCTATCATACCATTCTCGAAGCTTTCATCAACAAGTTCGGTGCGGCGAACGTCATTTACGAAGCTGGTGTGACCTACAATGAGAAGGGCAACTGGTGGGAAGAGAATACGCCCGAAATCGAAAAGGCCGTGGCTGCCGCCGCACAGGCCGACTACATCGTGGCCTGCATCGGCGAGAACTCTTATTGTGAAACTCCAGGTAATTTGAACGACCTCACCCTGTCTGCCAACCAGCGTCATCTGGTGCAGGCACTGGCCAAGACAGGCAAGCCCATCATCTTGATATTGAACGAAGGCCGTCCGCGCATCATCGCCGACATCGAGCCGCTGGCCCGTTCGGTTGTCAACATCATGCTGCCGGGCAACTATGGCGGCGACGCGTTGGCCAACCTGTTGGCAGGCGATGCCAACTTCAGCGGCAAGATGCCTTATACCTATCCCAAGTATCCCCATTCGCTGGTGACCTACGACTACAAGCCGTGCGAACACATCGGCAAGCCGATGGAGGGCGCTTACAATTACGATGCGGCGGTCAACGTGCAATGGGCCTTTGGCTACGGACTCAGCTATACCACTTTTGCCTATAGCAATCTGCGGGTGGACAAGACCCATTTCACTGCCGACGACGTGTTGACCTTCACCGTTGATGTGAAGAACACGGGTAATCGTGTAGGTAAGGAGAGTGTCCTGCTTTTCAGCAGCGATCTGGTGGCTTCGCTGACACCCGACAACCGCCGTCTCCGCGCCTTTGAGAAAGTCGAACTCCAGCCTGGTGAAACCAAAACCGTTACCCTAAAGCTGAAGGCTTCCGACCTGGCTTTTGTAGGTTATGATGGTCATTGGATACTCGAAGCGGGCGACTTCCGCATGCAGGCGGGCAATCAGGTGTTGGACGTCACTTGTATGAAGACAAAGAAATGGGAGATGCCTAACAAATAAGAACCTTCTTCTTTTTGCGGAAATAATCACTGAAAAGGAGATGTGTTTTTACTAAAAAATCTATTTTTGCCCGTTGTATATGCAGATTTTAAGTTTTGATACCTTTGATATGAAATGACATTGCAAGGAGAACATATCTTGATTGCGGAATTGAAGCGTGGCTCCAAGAAAGCTTTCGACCGGATATATAAGCTTTATGCCGGTCGGTTGCTGGCTTATTGTGTGCAATACACCAAGTGCCGCGAGGATGCAGAGGAAATAGTGCAGGATGTGTTTGTCGCTTTGTGGAACAGTCGTGAAAACATTCGTCAGGAAGAGACCTTGCATTCTTTGTTGTTCACCATTTCTAAGCATCGCGTTATCAATGCTTATCGCTCCACCCTTAATTCTCCTGTTTACGAAGATTATGTGGATTACCAGAATGAGTTGTCTGCAGGCGAGAATTGTGATCGGGTAGAATACGAACAATATGTAAAGATTGTCAAGAAGGCTATTCAACGATTGTCTTCTACCCAACAACGTGTCATTACTCTTTCGCGTTTTTCTCAATTATCCAATAAGGAGATTGCCGAACGTCTTTCATTGAGTGAGCAGACAGTCAAAAACCAGTTGTCAATAGGTTTGAAAACTCTTCGTGAACTGCTTGTGAAAGCTTTGGTGCTTTTCGTGGCAGGTTTGATATTAAATATTGTGAATAGATTTCTCTGAAATGGTACATTGAAGCAAAATGATTGTCTTTACTAATGGATTGTGAACGAAATGGATAATTTGGAACAGAAATATAGGAACGACAGCCTGACTCCTGATGAGCTGAAATGTTTGCGGGAGGAGGTCAATTCGGCTAGTGACGACCGCCTAGAAGACTCTTTGAATGAAACATGGGAGGTCGCTGAAGCTTCTCCGGCAGATGTACGCCGTCTGGATGAACTGAAAGTGCGGATCGATCAACAGCTTTTCCCTTCCCATCGAGTTGTACCTCTCTATTGGAAGGTGCTTCGGATTGCGGCAGCTGTTCTTCTTCCTCTTTTTATGATCGCTACCGTTTACTTGTATCAGGAGAATACCGTTCTTTCTCAGAAAGATTTTGTAGCTACTACAGGCAAAGGGGAACAGGTGACTATTTCTCTGCCAGACGGTACACAAGTAACGTTGAATGCCGAGTCACGTCTTTCTTATAATTTGTCCAATTTTAATTCTGACGAACGTCGGGTGGTATTCGATGGTGAAGGCTATTTTCGTGTGGCTAAGAATCCTTCCAGTCCTTTCTCCATTAGCGCAAAAGGGTTGAAAGTATCTGTGTTGGGTACCACTTTTAATCTTCGTGCCCGCTCGGTCGACGCTACAGCAGAACTTTCGTTGGAGGAAGGCAGTGTACGTTTTCAGGCATTAAAGACGGGACAGGGTGTCATCTTGTCGCCTAATCAGAAAGCTATTCTTGATCAAATACATGGAACTGTGACTGTTGAGGAAAGTAGTTATGCTATGGACGCTTCTGCCTGGAGACGTGGGGAATTGGTATTCCGTAATGTGCCTTTTGCGGAAGTATTGAAAGAAATAGAGGAGGTCTATCATGTGTCTATTGCTATAGAGACCGAAGAAATAGACTATCAGGACGATTTGTTTACAGGCGTTCTGAGTCGTACGAATATCAATGAAGCATTGGAAGTGATCGAACATTCGTATCATTTGAAAGCAATGCTGAAGGATGGAAAAATAACGCTGGTGGATTTACGTTAGAGATTGTGTGAGGTAACATTGAGTGGAATCCTATTTCTTGGCATAGTGCTTTAAGCTTTATGTA
>CATXSD010000098.1 GCA_958402075.1 Mediterranea massiliensis
GCCGCTTCTATGGCTTCGGCACGTTGCCCGAGTTACCCTATATCAAGAATATGTTAGAATAAAAAATAGAATGGAGAAAAAGATGAAAGCAGTTCAGATAGCAGCCCCTTCGGACATGAAGGTGGTAGAGGTGGAACAGCCGGTGTTGCATGCCGGTGAAGTGCTGGTAAAGATAGCATATGTAGGTTTTTGTGGTTCGGACTTGAACACGTATCTCGGACGTAATCCGATGGTGAAGTTGCCCGTCATTCCCGGCCATGAAGTCGGGGCGGTGATTGAGGACATCGGTCCTGAGGTGCCCGCTGGTTTGGTCAAGGGAATGAGTGTGACGCTGAATCCTTATACCAACTGTGGCAAGTGTGCCTCATGCCGCAACGGTCGCGTCAACGCCTGCGAGCACAACGAAACGCTGGGAGTCCAGCGCAACGGCGTGATGTGTGAGTATGCCGTCTTGCCGTGGACCAAGATTATCCCGTCCGAGGGCCTTTCCCCGCGCGACTGTGCCCTGATAGAGCCGATGAGCGTAGGTTTCCATGCCGTGTCGAGGGCACAGGTGGTGGACAACGAGTGGGTGGTCGTCATCGGTTGCGGCATGGTAGGCATGGGTGCCGTTATCCGTGCTTCCTTGCGCGGGGCAACGGTTATAGCCGTAGACTTGGATGATGAGAAGCTGGCTTTGGCCAAGACCTTCGGTGCTTCGTATGTCATCAATTCGTGTACGGAGAAGGTTGCCGAGCGCATCTGCCAGCTTACCGGCGGACTGGGAGCCGACGTCGTGATTGAGGCTGTGGGCAGTCCCGCTACCTATGTGATGGCTGTCGACGTGGTCGGTTTCACGGGTCGTGTCATTTGCATTGGCTACGCCAAGAGCGAAGTGGCCTTCCAGACGAAACTCTTCGTGCAGAAGGAACTGGATATCCGTGGTTCGCGCAACGCACTGCCTGCCGACTTCCGGGCCGTTATCCATTATATGAAGGAGGATCGCTGCCCGATAGAGAAATTCGTATCGGCCGTCGTGCCACCCGAAGAAGCTTCCGAGGCGATGGAGCGTTGGGCTGCCGAACCGGGTAAGGTTTTCCGCATTCTGGTGAAATTTTAAAAGGGAAACATATAGCAGCGTATGAATTTCAAGGTATTGAACAACTGTTTTATGATATGCCTGCTGGCTGTCTGCTGGGCGGCATGTACAGATGATGTTTCTTGCCATTCTCCCAATGGTAAGATCGGTTTGGAATATGCAGAATCTCCGTCAGGCCAGCCCTCTTTTACGGTTACCTGTCTGGATACCGCCGGACGTGAACATCGGGTCATCGACATTTCACGGGTAGGAGTGGACTGCAATGCCCTGAAAGGGAACGGCCTGCGGCTGAAATCCGTAGCCGGACCACAGCGGATTTCCGAATCCTATACGATGCTGACGGGCAAAAAACGGAATTGCAGCAACGAGGCTTCCGAGTATCTTTATACCTTTACCGACCCGTTGGGCCGTGAGCTTGGAGTCAGGTTCCGTTTGTACAACGACGGAGTAGCTTTCCGCTATGAGCTGGCAGGCTTGGAACACGATTCTATCCAAAACGAGCGGACAACGTATCGTATCCCCGAAGGGACCAGGCGCTGGATGCAGAAGTATGACATATCTTACGAGGATTTCTATCCGATGTCGACTACCGGCCAACAGGAAAATCGTCATTGGGCCTATCCGGCACTTGTGCAGGCCGATGAAGAAGTCTGGACCTTGATCACCGAAGCGGGAATCGAGCGGTATCATAGTGCTTCTTCCCTGGCAAACGGCGAAGTGCCGACAGACTATCAGGTCGTTCCGGCTGAAAACCATCGGCCTGTCTCCGGTGACTGGCATTCGCCGTGGCGGGTATTGATTGTCGGGAGCCTGGCAGATATTGTCGAGTCGACGCTGGTGACAGATGTCAGCGAGCCTTGCCGCCTCACGGATACCGATTGGATTCGGCCGGGAAGTGTGTCGTGGATTTACTGGGCCTACAACCATGGGTCGAAAGATTATCAGATTGTCAAGAAGTATATCGATATGGCAGCCGAGCTTCATTTGCCTTATGTCCTGATTGACTGGGAATGGGATGTCATGGAGAACGGCGGAACGATAGACGATGCTTTGCGTTATGCCGATAGCAAAGGAGTCCGCGTGCTGTTGTGGTACAACTCTTCCACGGCTTGGGCCTCGCCCGAGGCTGGGCCGTTGTTCCGTCTGAACAAGCCGGAAGACCGCGACAGGGAATATGCCATGTTGAACAGGAAAGGGGTGGCCGGTGTCAAGATAGACTTCTTTGACGGAGATACGCAGGAGACGATGAACTATTGCATCGATTTGCTGGAAGATGCGGCCAAGTATCATTTGCTGGTCAACTTCCACGGAGCCACCATCCCCCGTGGCTGGCAGCGCACGTATCCCAACTTCATGTCGGCCGAAGGGGTGTATGGAGCCGAGTGGTATAACAACAAGCCGGTGCTGACCGACAAAGCCGCCGTCCACAACGCCACGTTGCCTTTTACCCGCAATGTAGTGGGGCCGATGGACTATACTCCGTGTACCTTCACCGACTCCCAGCATCCGCATGTCACGACCCATGCCCATGAGCTGGCCTTGTCGGTGGTGTTCGAGTCGGCATTGCAACATTGGGCCGACCGTCCGGAAAGTTATTTGTCCCAGCCCGAAGCCGTTCGTCAGTTTATGGGTGAACTGCCGACTGCCTGGGACGATACCCGTCTGCTTTCCGGCTATCCGGGTGAATCGGTGGTCATGGCGCGTCGGAAGGGCGATGTGTGGTATGTCGGAGGGTTGAATGGAACCGACCATTCCAATGCCTTGGTGATGGATTGGTCTTTCCTGCCGGAAGGTACCTATCAGGTAACAACGTTTGCCGATGGTGGTTCTGCTGATTCGTCTTGGGCGATAGATACATCCTGTCATGCCGTCAGGGAGCTCCCTGATGTGATTGAATGCAGCCCCCGGGGAGGTGTTGTAATGGTAATCAAGGCTGGTGTACTGAAGTGAAATTTTGAAGTTTAATTGTAGATTCGCTTAATATGTTACGATTCATTGTTACTTTTTTTGTTTGTGCCGCCTGCTTCTGTTCGGAAGGGGTATGTGCCCCGTTGCTGCCTGAAAGGGTAGCTGAAGGTAAATCCGGTGAAAAGCGGCAGGAAGAATTGGGAGCCTATTTGATGGTGTTTCATAAAGATGAGACGCATGGGCTCTATATGGCGTTAAGTTATGATGGATATACGTTTACGGCGTTGAATGATGCGGCACCTGTTATGGCTGGTGATACCATAGCATGTCAGAAGGGTATTCGTGATCCTCATATTTATCGGGGGCCAGATGGCTCTTTCTATCTGTCCATGACCGATTTGCATATTTTTGCCAAACAGGCCGGTTATCGTGATACGGAATGGGAACGGGATGGAGAACAATACGGCTGGGGTAACAATCGGGGGCTGGTGCTGATGAAGTCGAAAGACTTGATTCATTGGAAGCGTTCGAATGTACGTTTTGATACTCTTTCGGAGGAGATGGGTGAAATAGGTTGTGTGTGGGCACCTGAAGTGGTTTATAATGAAGAAAAGAAAAAACTGATGATCTATTTTACCATGCGTTTCGGAAATGGAGCCAACAAACTTTATTATGTATATGTAAATGATGATTTCGATACGATTGAATCGATGCCCCGGCTTTTATATGAATATCCCAAAGACGGTATTTCGGCCATTGATGGAGACATTGTCCGTGTGGATGGTAAGTATCATTTGTTCTACGTGGCACACGACGGGACGGCCGGCATCAAGCAGGCTGTTTCCGATAGGGCCGACGGTGGTTATGAATACGAGCCGGCGTGGTGTGATTATGAGCCCAAGGCGTGCGAAGCTCCTAATGTGTGGAAGCGTATCGGTGAAAACAAATGGGTGTTGATGTATGATGTGTACAGCATTTCTCCTCATAATTTTGCATTTGTGGAAACCTCTGATTTTGTGAATTTCAAAAACCTGGGAAGATTGAATGACGGCGTGATGAAGGCTACTAATTTTTCTTCTCCGAAACATGGAGCGGTCATTGCTCTGACATTGAAGGAAGCTGCAGCGTTGGAGAGCTATTGGAAACAGGAGAAAAATGAAAACAGTAAAAATCTTAGGTAGTATTTTAGATAAACATGTTTTAGTTATTCGGATACGATGAAAAAAATATTTTTGTTTAGCAGTATTGTGCTGGGAGCGTGTATCTGCTCCTGCACTCAGAAACCGCAGGGCATCTCCGGGGTCGATTATGAACTGGAACCGATGCCGTCGGTTCATACCCCTTTGCCCGAGAATTCGGTGCCGATGGGTGATGTGGATACTTTTGCAGAAGTGAAGTTGGATTTGCCCGTTGCCGCGGGGCCATACGAACCGACTTGGAATTCGATAGAAGCCAACTATCCGGGGACTCCGGAGTGGCTGCGCGACGCAAAGTTCGGTATATGGGTACATTTCGGACCGCAATCGGCCGGAGAGAGTGGCGACTGGTATGCCCGGAAACTGTATGTGGAGGGTACCCTCGCTTATGAGAACCACTTGAAGAAATACGGGCACCCCTCGGAAGTGGGTTATAAGGAAGTGTTGCGCGACTGGAACCCCACCAAGTTCAGTCCCAAGGCTTTGGTCGATATCTACAAGGATGCCGGAGCCCGGTTCTTGATTATACAGGGGGTACATCACGACCAGTTCGACATGTGGAACTCCAAGTATCAGCCTTGGAATTCGACCCGCTTGGGACCTAAACGCGATTTCATGGGCGAATGGGAGAAGGCATCCCGGGAAGCCGGCATCCGATTCGGCATCACCTTCCATCATGAATATTCCTGGTGGTGGTGGCAGACAGCTTTTCAGAGCGATACGAAGGGGGATAAGGCCGGCGTACCCTACGATGGCAACCTGACGTTGGAGGACGGAAAGGGCCAATGGTGGGAAGGACTGGATCCGCGTTATCTGTATGGCATCAATCTGAGGGAGTATGAGTCGGTGGCCGAGGCTGCCAATTCCCTTTGGTCTCCTCCCAAACCGGGTATCTTCAGCGGCCATCTGGAGTTTGCCAAATGGTACGCCAAGTGGTGGGCCTTGCGCATGATGGATGCGGTAGACAAGTATCGGCCGGACTTCATTTACACGGACGGTACCGACCAGCAACCGTTCAGCGGTTCGGGGACGGGTACCGGATACAAGTGTGATGCCATGCAGCGTGTAATCGCCGATTTCTACAACCGTACGCTGGCCGACAGAGGAAAAGTGGATGTGTTCAGCATCGTCAAGTTCCGGAAGACAACCAACGGTACGGTCAATACGTGCGAGACGGGTATTCCCGAAGGAATCAAGAACGACCAGGCCTGGATTGCCGAAACGCCTGTCGGCGACTGGTTCTACGGGCCGGACTTTGTGTACAGTTCGGATGCCGTCATCCGTTACCTCCTTGAGATTGTGGCCCGTGACGGTTCGTTCGGTTTGAGTATTCCTCTGCGTCCCGACGGTTCGCTGGACGAGGCCTGTGGAAAGATGCTGAAGGAAATCGGCGAGTGGATGCGTGTCAATGGCGAAGGCATTTACGGAAGTTCGGCCTGGAAAGTGCTGGGTGAGGGCGCAGGCGGCAAGCTGAATACGCTGCCTGGAGGACGCATCGGGCAATGGCAGGCCGACCATGTATTCTATAATACCGATTTCCGCTTTACGACAGGCAAGAACGGGACGCTCTATGCCTGGTGCATGAAGGTGCCCGAGGCGGGCGACCGATTGACGATTGCATCGTTGGGGACAGCCAAAGGATTGCTGGACAAAAACATTCGGTCGGTAGAACTGATGGGAACCGACCAGAAGGTTGACTGGAAGCAGGATGCCGAAGGATTGCATATCATTTATCCCGAAGCTGCCGGCCTGAAGACGGCGGTAGGCTTCCGAATCGTTTGTGATTGATTGGCACTTTGGGAAAGAAGGTGTCTGATGGACTTTTCGGGCACGGATTGCGTGAATGGAACGGTGAACATCTGTGAAATTCATGGCAATTCGTGCCCGAATCGTTTAATAGATATGAAAAATGTCTGGTGTGATAACGGGTTATTCATATAATGTTTGTAGTTTTGCGAACAACAAATAAGGAGGACAGAAATCATGGTTAGCAAGAAATATTCAGAAGAACAGGAAAAGATGGCCCGCTTTGCCAAGGCCATGGGACATCCGGCCCGTATGGCCATCCTTCAGTTTCTGCTTGCCCAGGAATCTTGCTATTTTGGAGATATCCACGAGGAGCTGCCCATAGCCAAGGCTACAGTTTCCCAGCATCTGAAGGAATTGAAGGATGCCGGGCTGATTCAAGGGGAGATTGAAGCCCCGAAAGTGAGATATTGCATCAATAAGGAGAACTGGGAACTGGCCCGGGGAATGTTTGCCGACTTCTTCGGTCAGGCCGTGTGCAAGGAAGGGAGCTGCTGCGGGTAAGCTCTTTTTTTGCCTTTAATGTTCGTAGTTTGACGAAATACTAATAAGATAATGAAAACAATGAAGAAATTTGGAATTTTGTGTATGTTGGGTTTGGCGTTGGTCGCTTGTGGAGGAAACGCCAGGCATTCAGTTTCTGCGGATGATACCCGGAAGGAAGTGGCTGTGCAGGATAGAGTGGAGGTACTCTATTTCCATGGCAAGCAGCGCTGTGCCACATGTATGGCCATCGAACAGGGAACTCGGGAAGTGATGGAAAACGAATTGGCTGATGCCGTCGGGAAGGGTGAAGTGAAGTTTCGGGTGGTAGACATCAGCCTTGAAGAGAATGAGGCCATAGCGGAGAAATATGAAGTGACGTGGTCGTCCTTGTTTGTGGTGAAGCACAAAGGGGGGAAGGATACGGCAGAAAACTTGACGGAGTTTGCTTTTGCCAACGCCCGCAAGTCGCCGGATGCGTTCAAGGCCGGAGTGGTGAAGGCAATCCGTGAAATGTTGAAATAAAAACAATATCATGGATGGATTGCAGACTTTGCTGGACAATAGTTCCACACCCGTACTGACAGCCTTCCTTCTCGGACTGCTGACGGCTCTTTCGCCTTGCCCGCTGGCTACCAACATTGCGGCCATCGGATTTATCGGCAAGGATATGGAGGACAGAAAGCGCGTGTTCCGAAACGGCCTGCTCTACACCTTGGGCCGTATTCTGTCGTATACCCTACTCGGCGTAGTGTTGATTCTGGTGCTGAGGGAAGGTTCCAGTATGTTCGGCATCCAGAAGGCCATCGGTACGTGGGGCGAATGGCTGTTGGGGCCGTTGCTGCTTGTCATTGGGCTTTTTATGCTTTGGGGTGACAGGCTGAACCTGCCCCAATTCGGATTCAAGGGGAATGCTGAGGGCCTTGCAAGGAAAGGAGGCTGGGGAGCCCTGCTGATAGGGATACTCTTTGCGCTGGCTTTCTGCCCCACGAGCGGCATGTTCTATTTCGGTATGCTGATTCCCCTGTCGGCCACCACTCCGGCCGGTTATCTGTTGCCTGTCGTATTTGCCGTGGCTACAGCACTGCCGGTACTTGCCGTTGCCTGGATACTGGCATTCAGCGTGCAGCAGATGGGCCGCTTCTATGGCAGAATGCGCACGGTGCAGCGATGGATGAACTTGCTTGTCGGGGTATTGTTTGTCGTTATAGGCGTCTATTACAGTTGGATGATGTATAGGTAAACACATTAATAATTAATAATATATTACGAATATGGAAATTAAAGTATTGGGCCCGGGTTGTGCCAAATGTAAGACAACCTACCAGGTCATTGAGAAAGTAATCAAGGAGAACAATCTGGATGTGAAGCTGACCAAGGTGGACGACATCATGGAAATGATGAACTACAACATCATGACCACGCCTGCCGTGGTGGTAGACGAAGTGGTGAAGATGAAGGGACAGGTTCCTACGGAAAGTGACGTCAAGAAACTTTTGGGCATCGGATAAACGGAGCGTGATGGATACAGGGGCGGCAGATACAGCCCTTATGGCATCTGCCGCCTTTATTGTGGAAACAATGTTCGTATTTCAACGAATTGATTAAGATAGAAACATGATACAAGATTTTGCAGACTGGCTGGTTTACGGTCTGTTCGGCCTGAGTGCCGACACGCCGCTGGGAGCGGCCGTAAACTTTTTCTTTTACGATACCATCAAGATTCTGATACTGTTGTTCTTTATCAGTGTGCTGATGGGGATTGTCAATGCCTACTTCCCAATCGAGAGGCTGCGTACGTATCTGACTACTCATAAGATGTATGGCTTGCAATACCTGCTGGCCTCTGTCTTCGGAGCTATTACTCCCTTCTGCTCGTGCTCTTCCATTCCCTTGTTCATCGGGTTTGTAAAGGGAGGTATCCCGTTGGGAGTGACCTTTGCTTTTCTGATTACTTCGCCGCTGGTCAACGAGGTGGCCGTTGCCATGTTCCTCGGCTCCTTTGGCCTGAAGGTGACATTGATTTACGTGGTCAGTGGCATCCTGCTGGGAGTAATCGGCGGTTTTGTACTCGGACAGATGCGCCTCGCGCCTTATCTGAGCGACTGGGTGAAACAGATTCAGGCACATTCGTCCGTCCAGGCGGAAGCATGGGAGAAGGAGCATACTTCTTTCATCAGGCGGCTTCCGGCCATCGTCCGTGATGCCTGGCGGATTGTCAGTGGCGTGCTTGTCTATATTCTGATTGGTATCGGCATCGGCGCCTTCATGCACGGCTTTGTGCCCGAGGGGTTCTTTGAACAATATATGTCAAAGGACAACTGGTTTGCCGTGCCTCTTTCAGTCATCCTTGCCGTGCCGATGTATGCCAATGCGGCCGGCATCGTGCCCGTCATCGAGGTGTTTGTAGCCAAAGGCATTCCTTTGGGTACCGCCATTGCCTTCATGATGGCAGTGGTGGGGCTTTCCCTGCCGGAGGCAACGCTGCTCAAGAAGGTGATGACCTGGCGGCTGATAGGCATCTTCTTTGGTACCGTGGCCTTTTTTATCATCCTGTCGGGCTATTTGTTCAATTTCATTTTATGATCCGTTGGCTTTAGCCGGTCGTTTGTCCGGCTTGAAGCGTCCGTTCAGACTGGGTAAAGCAACGGTTTAAGCTGGGTAAAGCGATGGTTTAGGCTGGGCAAAGCAATGCTTTGTCCAGAGCATGCCTCGGGCTTTTGTTTTTCAGGCAATGTTTGGGGGCAGAACATGCAATCTTTTATGTGGAAAGAAGCAATGTTTTGCCCCCAAACATTGCCTCTTTTGGGGGCTGATAACCGGCCTTCCTGTAACCGGCATTCACTCTTCTACAAACATCAGGTCGCTGATGATTCCGTCGGAAACAAAGATTCCTTCGCGGGTGAGCCGCAGGTGGTTGTCCTGCAGCTCCAGCTTGCCGCTCCGCAGATAGGGGGCGGCCATCGTGTTGCAATAGTCGGAAAGCGTTTGGCCGAAGCGGGCCTCGAGTGTCGGCAGGTTGATGCCTTGGCGGGTACGCAGGGAGGTCATGACGCATTCGTTGTAGCGGGTCGTCGGGGTCAGTTCCTCCTTCTCGTAGCACCTTTTTTTTTCTCCAATTGCCGAAATATATTTCTCCAGTGAGGCAATGTTCCACTCCCTGCTGTGCG
>CATXSD010000099.1 GCA_958402075.1 Mediterranea massiliensis
ACCCGCAATGACATGGATCCCCCATCGAGTGCGGGATGACAGAAGGAATCCGCAACCGGACACACCATGGTGTGTCCCTACATGGTGTTCGTTGTCCCCTGTCATCCCGGCCTTGAGCCGGGATCCAGTACCCATCCGCAATGACATGAATCCCGCATCGAGTGCGGGATGACAGAAGGAACCCGCAACGACATGGATCCCGCATCCAGTGCGGGATGACAAAAGGAACCCGCAACGACATGGATCCCGCATCCAGTGCGGGATGACAGAAGTTTACCTCGCTTAAACCGTTCCTTTGCCCTGTTTAAACCCTCCCTTTGCCCTGCTTAAACCGCTCGTTTAGGCTGGGCAAACCGCCCAAATAACGATAGTAAATAGTAAATATTAAATGAAGAATGAAGAATGATACTAACCACTAACCGCTAACCGTTAACCGCTAATTTAACTTTCCCTCCGCCCACGCTCACCGCTCACCCTGCCCCCCTCCCCGACCGATACCGCCTACAACCGTCTGTAGCGCTTCCCGTCGCGCCCCAGCAGGCCGCGATCCACCGCCCTTTTGAGCAGTCGGCGCATGGTCGATTCCGGCAGTCCCTGGCGTTCCGCCTCCGCCGCCAGCTCCGAGTAGGTGAACGTCGATGCCATGGACTCCACCACCGGCCTCAGGCGGGCAAACGCCTTCAGCGGCTTCACCTTCTCCTCGTGTCCCGGCAGCGACGAGCTCAGCAGCAGCGCATGCTCCAGCAGCACCGCCGACATCGCCAGCGCCGCGTCCAGGTCCTCGTCCAGGCAGTAGCGGTCGTCCATGGCCCACAGCTCGTCCTCCGCCTTGCGCAGGGCCGTCATCACCGCCACCATGCGGATGGCTATCAGCCCCATGCGCAGCACCGACGACGCCATGCGCTCACCCCCTTCGGCCACCACCTCCTGCAGCTTGCGGTCGAAGAAGTCCGAGTGCCGCCGCCACTGCTCCGGCGTCAGCCTCACGTCCGTGCGCCGTCCCTTCATCATCTCGTGCATGTGCAGCACGTCCTTGCCCAGCTCCGTGAAGTAGCGCCGCAGGTCCGGCGTGTCCTCCCCACCGTTGGCCGGGCGCCACACGTACTGCGGCTGCACCTGGTAGAACACGAAGCGGCTGAAGAGCCCGTCCTCCGTGTTGTGTACCAGCGACACCAGCTGCATCGGCGTGCCCGTCATGCAGATGGACAGCATCGGATAGTGGATGAAGATGGGCTTCCCGTCCTGCTTGAACGACGAGCTGATGGGTTCGTGGTGGAAGCAGGCGCGCAGCACGTCGTCCTGCCGTCCGTAGTCCTGCCCGATGGCCGCCGCCAGCGCGTCGATCTCCGAGGTGTGCAGGATGCCGCTCACCCCACCGTTCGCCGCCAGCTGCCGGTAGAGCATCGACTTCGACGTGTTGGGCGAAATCAGGAAGTACACCCGTTCCGGTTCCTTCGGCCGCGGCTCCGCCTTCTCGCCCTTCCGTCCCTTGCGCATGCGTTCGCTGAAGTCCTCGTTCCACTGTTGCAGCCGTGCCTCGTAGGCCGCCTGCTCCTCCTCGCCCTGGGCCACGTAGCGGTCGTGCAGCGGGTGCGACAGGTAGGACACCTGCGTCACGATGCCCTTGCCCGTGCCCGCCGGTGCCACTACGGCCAGGTAGAAGTGCGGGCGCATGTCGTGGCGGTCGTAGCGGAAGTGTACGTCCGGCAGGCAGGCGCTGAGGTGTACCAGCATGGAGAGCAGCACCATGTCGCGTTCGCGCCGGTCCTGTGCCACCTTCACCCCCTGCTGCAGCAGGCGCGGCAGCGTGTCAAAGATGGCGTCGTCAAAGTGTGGCAGCGCCGCCCGCAGCCTTTCATTATTTTCGGACAAGTCCAGCTCCAGGTCGCGGTCGTCGCCTCCCGCCGGGGCGCCCGAGGGTGAGCGTTGAGCCTTGGGCGCAACCGGCTCCGCGGCGGGTGTCGGTGTCTTCCGGCTAATATACTGATACCCAGCCCACAGGCTGCTCCGTATCTCGCCCGCGTCCAGCGAGGCGTCCGCCAGCTGCTTCACCGCCAGCTCCGCCAGTTCCTCCAGCTCCTTTGCCGAAAGATTCTTACACCGTGCCGTCCGTCCCAGCTTCAGCAGCAGCTCGTGGCGGTGTCCCTTCTCGAATCCGTTCTGCTGCACGAAGTAGTCCAGCAGCCCCTGCAGCATCCCGCTGCCTTCGCCCTGCGGCGTAGCGTCCGTCCCATCGGCCTCCGGTTGCCGGGTGCGTGCCGCCTCCCGCCGGTCCTCGTCCGTCTCCAGTCCGCGCCACGCCATCATCCGTGCCCCGTAGTTCACGTACAGCTCCTCGTCGTGGGCCGCGCTGCACAGCCGTCCCACGTTGCGGCACGCCTCGTCCACGCGGCATCCCGTGCGCTGTTCCATCCATCGTCCCACGACGCGGTACGCCCGCAGGTACTCCTCCGTGTTCGTCACGTCCACGCGGATCACCGCCTTCACCCCCTGTCCCGAGATGGACGTCCAGGCCAGCACCACGCAGTCCGTCATGCGCAGCCGTTCCAGCAGTTGCGTGCGTGCCGGTCCCACGTCGTCCCAGTCGAACATCATCAGCCCCGTCAGGCGTTTCAGGTCCTTCTCCTGCCTTCCGCCCTCGAAGACCCCTGCCATCGTCGCCGCCGGCAGCGTCCGTTTCACCCGTGCCGCCTCCTCTTCGCGGCCTTCCGTCATCAGCCTCCGGTACTCGTCCGTCAGCCGTTTCACCTCCCCGTTCGTGCGAGTCCATTCCACGAATCGGGCTACTGTCATCTCCATCGGTTCCTTGTCGTACAAATTGCGGAACCCCGAAATCATTGTTGTTTCCATTTTTTGTAAAATATTAAATTAGCGGTTAACAGTAAGTAGCTTGCCCCATTTATCATTAACCATATATCATCAATCATTAACCATTAATTATTTATCATTAATCATTAACCATTTACCATTGATCATTATTTCTTTTCTTTGACAAAGTTCCCTCTTTTTTCCCACCCCCGCAAATCCCTTTCAACGCCTTTCACCCCCGCCACAAATGCCTGTAGCCTCATTTTTCTCTCGATTTCCCCGTCGAAAATAAATTTCATTTTCCAAGAATCCGTATATTCGCGCCGTTTAACTTAAAACAATGTAATAATGAAAAAAATTTCAAGGTCGAAGTATGGATCGACGGTAAGCCCTTCCATACCCTTCACGGAGAAGTAACCCACGTCCGCAACCGCCGTCTGGCCCTCACCCTGGTGTTCCGCGACCTCCTGCGCGGCCTCTATCCTCCCGGCGACCGTCAGGCCAGCAACGAGGAACTGCGTACCCTCCTCACCCTGCGCACCCTCGCCAACATCCTGGAGCGTCACTTCCGCCACCAGCAGGCGCTGAAGCGCGGCGAGGAACTGTAACCGACCCTCCGCCGTCTGTCATGCTGAGCGGAACGAAGTGCAGCCGAAGCATCTCATCCCTGTCATGCTGCCCCCCTTCCGGTTACCAAGTCATCCCGGCCTCGAGCCGGGATCCACTCCCCCCCCTTGTCATCCCGAGCCCAGTCGAGGGATCTCCTAATGACTAATGAAGCTCACCGCTTACCACTCACCGTTAACCGCTAATTTAATTTTCAATTATCAATTCTCAATTTTCAATTAACGAAATTGACCATTAAAAAAATTCTTCATTCTTCATTCTTCATTCTTCATTTATTTGTACCTTTGCCCCGTCAAACAAACAATTCTTCGGTTCGTCTCCCCCGAAAGCGTTGGGAGGGGCGAACGCGTAGCGTACCCAAACACAATGTCCTCAACCGCCAACCGCGTCATCAAGAACACCGGTTTCCTTTACGCCAAGATGGGTATAACGATGTTTATTTCGTTGTACACCACTCGTCTCATTCTGAATTCCCTCGGTGCATCCGACTTTGGTATCTTCAACATCGTAGGTGGAGCCATCGCCATGCTTGGCTTCCTCAATGGCGCTATGGCCAGCGCCACCCAGCGCTTCATGTCTTACAGCGAAGGTGAAGGGAACAAAGAAAAGCAGAAAAGCATCTTCAACGTCAGCTTTGTCCTCCATTTAGTAATCTCCTTTGTGGTAGGCATCGCCCTGCTCATTGCCGGCTACTTCTTCTTCAACGGCATTCTGAACATCCCCGACGATCGTATCTTCGCTGCTAAAGTAGTGTATGGCAGTCTGATTGTCAGCACCATGTTCACCGTGATGACCGTTCCCTACGATGCCGCCATGAATGCCCACGAGAACATGAAGTATTATGCCATAGTGGGTGTCTTTGAATCTTTTCTAAAATTGGGGGTTGCCTTTGCCTGTGTCTATACCACTTTCGACAAACTGATTGTCTATGGTTCCCTGATGGCCTGCATTCCCTTGATTACCTTAACCATCATGCGTGTGTATTGTCACAGGCATTATGAAGAATGCGTGATTGCTCCACGTACTTATTGGAACAAGGGATTGATGCAGGAAATGACTTCGTTTGCGGGATGGAACTTCATGGGCTCTGCAGTAAGTATGATTAGTGCATACGGACAAGGAATCATTCTGAACCATTTCTTTGGGACCATATTAAATGCAGCCCAAGGAATTGCTTTGCAAATCAATGGGCAGCTACAAACCCTTTCGTCAAACATGTTGAAAGCTGTAAATCCCATTTTAGGAAAAAGTGCCGGAGCTCAAGACACACACATGCTTATCAAAGCTACTACGTTTGGAGCTAAATATGCGTCCGCCCTCTATTCACTTATTGCAATTCCTATATTTATTGAAGCACCATATATACTTAAACTTTGGCTTCAAAACATACCTGAATGGACCATTATTTTTGTACGATTTCAGTTATTAAGGACATTTATTGAATTCCAATTTACGACCCTCCCCAGTTCAATAGCCGCTACAGGAAAAATAAAAAAATATAGTTTTTGTAGTAGCTTATCCAATCTTTTACAATTGCCAGCTATATATATTTTTTTCAGGTTGGGTTTTCCTCCCTACTTTATGTATATTGCCACCATCCTGTTTGGGAACTTAATTGTATATGCTTTTGCTTTACATTTTGCTAAAAAGAATTATTCTCTCTCACCTACAGTATATTTCAGAGAGGTATTGATACCACTATATATTACCACAATGATTACTATTGTCATTCTTTATGTGATAAAACAATTCATCGACACATCCCATATAATTAATTTAATAGCACTCATCATACTTTCTGTCTTCACATATTGTTTTGTATTTATTACTCTTAGTTCAAAAGAAGAAAAATCAAATCTTCTGCAACTTATTACGTACCTCAAAAAACGGATCAAAAAATGATATCAGTCGTCATTCCTTTATACAACAAGGCCCATACCATCGTAAATACACTGAATACGGTATTTGCCCAGACCTTTCAAGACTTTGAAGTAGTTATCGTAAACGATGGTTCTACCGACAAGGGTGTAGAAGTTATCCAACAGCACTTTGGTGATACAAGAATCAGAATCATCCATCAAAAAAATGCAGGCGTTAGTGCTGCAAGAAATAGAGGTGTTGATGAATCAAATGGAGAATGGATTGCTTTTTTAGATGCGGACGATGAATGGATGCCTACCTATCTCGAAACGATGCAGTCAGCGCTCGAAAAATATCCTTTAGCTGATATGGTTGGTTGTGCCAGTTACCATAAAGATATGAATTCTGGCAGGGTTTCCTCTAATGCTTTAATTGACAAGTATTATAATAAAATTGAGCCCATCAACTATTTTATGAACCCTGATAGAATGACCCACATCGGGGCATCGGTCATAAAGAAACAAGCTTTTTTGCAAGCTGGTGGATTTGACACAAATATAAGTATGAATGAAGACCTGTTATTACAAGGTAAAATAGCAATGAACGGCTTATTCATTTATGTTGGAGATGTATTGCATGTCTATGTAGGCGGAGTAAAAGGACAAGCAACAAGTGTGAAAGGAAAAGAATTAAAAAAATGCAAGGATTCGATAGTTGTAATAAATCAGCTCTTTAATCTCTACATATCAACAAACAGCAAAAACAAATTAGTACCCATTGCTCTTAAATATAGGCTTCGACATTTTTTACTACACATGTTAAAGAGGAACCAATATGACATGATTCAACAATGCCTTGACACCTTAGATGAGCCTATTAAAAAAGACCTATATTCATTGGCATGGATTACCCATAAAAGCCTTAGAAGCATGTTCATTTCATATCTCTATTTCACCAAAATAATATGGCGTCTACATCGTTTTCCTGTTGCAGGACAAAAGTCCAAATACAACGAAGAATTTGTAAACATCTATAGAAGCATAAGAAAGAATTAACGATTTGATCTTTTTAATTATGGATTATCCTCTACTATCTGTTATCATACCCTGTTACAACGGAGAAAAGTACATAAAAAAATGTATTCATTCCATCATGCAACAGACATACACGAATCTTGAAATTGTCGTCATAAATGATGGAAGTACTGACAACAGTTATCAGATATGTAGTGAAATTGCTAAAAATGATTCCCGCATACAGGTTATTCATCAAGAAAACAAAGGACTTCCTGCAACCAGAAAAATAGGGATCAACATTAGTCAGGGATTTTATGTCACATTTGTGGATGCAGATGACTGGATACATCCTCAAATGTACGAATTCATGATGGATGGAATCATTCAAGAAAATGCAGACATTGCTCAATGCGGTGTTTGCAATGCATTCATACAGCCAGATGGCCAAATACAATTAAAGCACAGGCGTTGCAACGAAATAACCAATCACTATCAAAGTTACAACAGAAATGATGGCGTTCTAAAGATTCTAGATGATAAAGATTGGCATTCATATATGTGGAACAAAATATATAAAAAAGGACTATTTCAACATATAGAATTTCCGGTTGGACGCTTCTTGGATGAAGATTTGAGCATCATGCATCAGATTTTTCATGAGGCCAATACATCCATCTATTTCCCTTCAGAATTCTACTATTATCTACAAGGAAGTGTAACCCAAGTCAAAAATGATAAGAACAAAGCAAAAAAAATTATAGACCGATGCAATGCCAGATATGAAAGATACCTTTTCACAAAAGAGCACACTGAGTATCACCCTATGCTGACTAAAATGCACAACATATTTTTATCTGTAAGTTTGGCAGGTCTACGATGGGCTATACAACATCCAGAATATTTCTCTAAGCAAGATATTACAAATATCAAACGACGAATTCTTGAAAATCCATTGCCCTTAAGTCTACAAACAAAAGAATATTTTTCTTTCGCAAAAAAAATAGAATATAGTTTATTTAAAATAGCGCCTTTCATTTATCAACAAATTATAAAATCAATAAAAGAGCATTGACAATTATTCATCCAAAACAAATAAAACCCGCGGCCCTATAAGCGTTGATTAAAGACCAAAGGGTAGATTAAAGTTTCAATAATTCACCCAACAATAAACTATTTCGACATGATTCAGTCAAAATCAGATTTAAAATTTTATCTTCAACAAGATAAACGTTATTATCCCAAGCCGAACTTTATAGCCTCTATTCTTCAACATCCAAAATATCTAATATATAAATATATAGAATATACTAGAAAGGCCGAATATATATCAAATGTAATTGTACCCAAACATCGGACAATAGGGAAAATACTACTTACATATTATCATTATAAAATGCATAAATTATCATGGAAACTAGGATTCCAATTTACAGAAAACACCTTTGGCCCAGGACTAAACATCTATGCTTATGGTCCGATTATTGTCAATCCATGTGCCAAAATAGGCAGCAATTGTACCATCTATCCAGGAGTAGTCATTGGAGGTAAAGTAGAAAATGGCTATCCTACGATAGGAGATAATGTTTTTATAGGTGCTTCCGCAAAAGTTCTTGGAGGAGTACATATTGGAAACAATGTATTTATAGCACCAAATGCATGCGTGGTAAAAGATGTACCGGACAATCATGTCGTAGGGGGGGTACCAGCAAAAACGATCAAGATTAAAGACTAAATATGAAAATAATTACTAAAGATAAAATAAGACGCAGACTATGGACGAAATTAGTACAAAATACCCGCAAACACTCCTATTACCCATACATCTACCGCTCCTATTGGCACTACCTGTTCCATAAAAACAAAACAGCTAAAAATACCACTTGTTACTATGCAGCTCGTCCCAATCCAGGAGCTGGTATTGGTCATCAGATGGCCAACTGGATAGCAGGACTATGGTACGCCACACAATTTGGCCTGAAATTTGCTCACTTACCCTTCTCTACCCCCCAATGGGAAGAATTCTTAGGCTTTGGAATAGGAGAAAAGACAGTATGTGAATTAAAACAGCAAGGATATAAAACCCGCAAATTACCCTTGTTTAATGAAAAGAACGCAACCGAAATGGAACTGAATAGAAAAATCATTCAGTCATACACAGGGGAAAAAGTAGTATTCATTGCCGAACAAGACCAATTTTATCAGGACCAATATGGAGTGATGGATGAACTTAAAAGAAAGTTTTATCAAGCACCAGCTCGAAAAAAGGATCATTTGATTTATTCATTGGAAAACTTCAATATTGCCATTCATGTACGAAGAGGGGACATCATGGCTGATCCAACTAATCCTAACTTGGTGATGCGATATTTAAGCAATGATTATTTTGAAAAGGTATTGCGACTAGTATTGGAGAACATTCATTCAACTAAACCTATACATATTTATTTTTTCTCACAAGGAAAGCCTGAAGATTATCCCGAATTTGCACACTTCCCTAACTTGCATTGGTGTCTGGATATGAATGCACAAGATTCTTTCCTACATTTTGTCTATGCAGACTTACTGATTACCAGCAAAAGCTCATTCTCGTATAAACCCTCCCTCTTGAACAACGGAATTAAGGTATGTCCACGCAATTTCTGGCATGGATATCCCGATAGTAAAGACTGGATTCTTTGTGAGAACAATGGAACTTTTGATGTAAACAAACTGGCAATTATCAATTAATATGAATAATTTTTCCATTTTTACTCTAAAAGCTCTTCGCAAGCTTTATGCCAAGACCTTTGGTGGATATCAGCTTCCTCCTTTAAAACGGGAAGAAGATCCGGACAAAGCATCGGGAATGATTTATAATCTACTATCCGATGACAAACCCTGCATGATTGCCCGCTTCGGTTCTACGGAAATGAGTGCCATCATCAACTATTTAGGTGTAAACTCCCAACAACATTCAATCTGGAAGTTCATTCAAGGCAAACAACCGGAATGGTGGTGGAATAAGAACATTATGAATCAGATGCAGCAATGGAGCGGCTTCTTTCCACCGACACCAGAAAATATGCAATGTTTCGGAGAAATGATGATAGAGGATGCAATAGAGGTGGATTTATTAGGGAGCTGGTTGAAGCAAGAATACTATTTAGATTCATATATGCATTTAACAAATAAAGTCAGCCTTCTAAATTTAGAGCCGTTTTGGAGCGAACAGCCTTGGACACGTATATTAAAAAACAAAAAAGTTTTAGTCGTTCATCCATTTGCACAAACAATAGAACGTCAGTACAAAAAGAGAGAACTCTTGT
>CATXSD010000100.1 GCA_958402075.1 Mediterranea massiliensis
TCGCCTATCTGCTGAAACCCATCAGCAGCGAGGACCTGCAGAAGGCCATCGACAAGCTGAACATGCTCGGAGGCACCGGCTCCCGCCAGCCGGCCACCGACCTGCAGGCCCTGATGCGGGCCCTGAAACGGGAAGAAAGCTACAAGACGCATTTCCTGGTACCAGTGAAGGGCGACCGCTTCGTTCCCGTCAGCGTGGACCAGATCAGCTACTTCTACATCGACGGAGGGGCGGTCAAGGCCGTCACCCGCTCGACCGAGACCTACGACTTCCAGCAGACGCTCGACGAACTGGCCGAGCTGCTCAATCCCCGCCAGTTCTTCCGGGCCAACCGCCAGTACATCGTGGCCCACAAGGCCGTCACCGGCGCAAGCCTGTGGTTCGGCGGACGCATGGTGCTGCAACTCACTCCCCCCACCACAGAAAAGGTCCTCATCAGCAAGGCCCGCGTACCGGCTTTCAGGGAATGGTTCTAATTATTGGCAGAAAGCAATGTTATTTCGGGACGAATGCCTACCTTTGCAGGAAGACAATCAACTGAAAAAACATTGATATGAAACCATCCAACCTTTTACTTATGTCAGCAGTCATGACGATGGCTTCGTGCGGCAGCGCGTCCGAAGCCACGAAACAGGACGACGCCGACCTGATCGGACGGTCGGACATCCGCATCGAGAACCGCCGCATGACGCCCGAAGCCCTGTGGGCCATGGGACGCATCGGCAGTGTAACGCCCTCGCCCGACGGCAAGCAGGTGGCCTACACGGTGACCTACTACAGCGTCCCCCAGAACAAGAGCAACACCGAACTCTTCGTGATGAACGCCAACGGCAGCGCCAACGGGCAAATCACCCGCACGACGTGGCACGAAGGCCAGCCCGCCTGGATAAAGAACGGCAAGAAGCTGGCCTACCTGAGCAGCGAAAGCGGCAGCAGCCAGGTGTGGGAAATGAACCCCGACGGCACAGACCGACGCCGGATTACCGACTACGACGGCGACATCGAAGGCTTCTCCTTCAGCCCCGACGGCCAAAAGCTGCTCTTCATCGCCCAAGTGAAAACCGTACAGAGTACGCAGGACAAATATCCCGACCTGGACAAGGCGTCGGGCATCATCGTCACCGACCTGATGTACAAGCACTGGGACGAATGGGTGACCACTGCCCCCCACCCGTTCGTAGCCGACTTTGACGGCTCGGCCATCAGCAACGTGAAGGACATCCTCGAGGGCGAGCCCTACGAAAGCCCCATGAAGCCCTGGGGAGGCATCGAACAGCTGGCCTGGAGCCCCGACAGCAAGGAGGTGGCCTACACCTGCCGCAAGAAGACGGGACTGGACTACGCCATCTCTACCAACTCGGACATCTACATCTACGACCTGGCCGGCAAGCAGACGCGCAACATCACCGAAGGAAACATGGGATATGACACCAATCCCCAGTACTCGCCCGACGGCCGCTACATCGCCTGGCAGAGCATGGAGCACGACGGCTACGAGTCCGACTGGAACCGTCTGTTCATCCTGGACCGCCAGACAGGCGAGAAGAAGTTCCTCAGCAAGGCCTACCCCTCGAACGTCGACTCTTTCGTGTGGAACGACGACTCGCAGGGCCTCTACTTCCTGGGCGTCTGGCACGGTGAAGAACAGATTTATTACATCGCCCTCAACCAGCCCGAACAGGTGGTACAGCTCACCGAAGGCATGCACGACTACGGCTCCATCGCCCTCTGCGGCGACAAGCTGATGACCACCCGCCACTCCATGAGCATGGGCGACGAAATCTATGCCGTAGACAAGACCCGTCAGGGCGAAGCCTTCGCCCAGGCTGTCCAGCTCACCCACGAGAACCAGCATATCTACGACCAGCTCGACATGGGCCGCGTGGAAGGACGCTGGATGATGACCACCGACGGCAAGCAGATGCTGACGTGGGTCATCTATCCGCCCCAGTTTGACCCCAACAAGAAATATCCGGCCCTGCTCTTCTGCGAAGGTGGACCGCAAAGTCCCGTCAGCCAGTTCTGGAGCTACCGCTGGAACATGCAGATCATGGCTGCCAACGGCTACATCGTCGTGGCTCCCAACCGCCGCGGCCTGCCGGGCTTCGGAGTGGAATGGAACGAAGCCATCAGCGGCGACTACGGAGGCCAGTGCATGAAGGACTACTTCACGGCCATCGACGAAATGGCCAAGGAACCGTTTGTCGACAAGGACCGCCTGGGCTGCGTAGGTGCCAGCTTCGGAGGTTTCTCCGTCTACTGGCTGGCCGGACACCACAACAAGCGCTTCAAGGCGTTCATCGCCCACGACGGCATCTTCAACATGGAGATGCAATACCTGGAAACGGAAGAAAAATGGTTTGCCAACTGGGACATGGGCGGTGCCTACTGGGAAAAGGACAATGCCACGGCCCAACGTACCTTTGCCAACTCGCCGCACAAGTTCGTGGACAAATGGGACACCCCCATTCTCTGCATCCACGGCGAGAAGGACTACCGCATCCTGGCCAACCAGGCCATGGCCGCCTTCGATGCCGCCAAGATGCGTGGCGTACCGGCCGAACTGTTGATCTATCCCGACGAGAACCACTGGGTGCTGAAACCCCAGAACGGTGTGCTGTGGCAGCGCGTCTTCTTCGAGTGGCTGGACAAGTGGCTGAAGAAATAAAAAAGAACAAATACAACGTCATCCCGGCCTTGAGCCGGGATCCATGACCGCACAACTGACGGAATGTGGATCCCGCATCAAGTGCGGGATGACAAAATGTTAGAGTTTATTCATTCTCTGAACGCGGTTGTCACACCGACATGTATTCACGTCCCAGATAGAAATCGGGGAAGGAGAAGCCGCCCCACGTGAAGCACAGGGCAAACACCACCGCACTGACCAGCCACAGTATCAGCAAGGTCCATTTCAACCCGCCGGACATGGGCTGCCACTTCAGCAGATTGCGGAACAGGGTGTGCAGCAGGCTGAAGAGCGGAATGGCTACCAACAGGATGCCGGCAATGTACATCACGATGGCCGCAATCGGCGAAGTCGGCAATACGATGTCCATCGTGGGGAAGAGCGAGAAGAGGGCATCTCCCCCTTCTACGGCCACCGTGATGGCCGCAAACAGCAAGGCCACGAACGCGATGCCCAGGGCAAACAGCACCGGAGCGCATACAATCAGCAAGATGATCAGACCCGCTTTCAAAATCCATCCGGCCAGCGTCGCCAGTCCGTCGCCAATGCGCTGCAACAGGGTACGGGGCTTGTCGGAACGCATGTAGCTGTTCACACCGTCGGCCATCCGCTCAAAGCCACCGGTCACCGTTTTGCCGATATTCTCGACCGTCACCGCCTCGCCGTGCATGCTCAGCTTCTCGGCTGCCGTACGGGCTTCGGGGATGATGATCCAGCAGACGATATAGATAGGAATCAACGTGCCATATCCGAAAATCAGAATGACAAACAGCAGCAGACGTACCAGTGTCGTGTCCCAACCCAGATAGGCAGCCAGGCCGCTGCACACACCGCCCAGCATCTTGTTGTCGGGGTCCCGGAAAAGCCTGCGGCGTACCTTCACCGTTTCTTCGCTGCGTGTCCACGAGCCGGGGCCGTAACCTTCTCCCGCACGCTGCTCCGACTCACGGTCAGCATCGTCCATTTCTTCGGGCTTGCCCATACGGGCTATTACCCCTTCCACATCGGCCAGGGTAATCACCTGCCGGTTGCCGTCCAGCTTCTCGGCCAGCAGTTCGGAGATGCGGCGTTCGATGTCGTCCACTATTTCGTCGGCTCCCGCTTCCTTGCGGAAGTGAGCCTTCAGGTTCATCAGATAGTTGTCCAGCAGGCGGTAGGCATCTTCGTCAATGTTGAATACCGTTCCGCCCAAGTTTACAGTCAGTGTCTTTTTCATTGTTATGTTCTTTTTTTAATTTGCATGAATCCATTTTTATTCCGTCCCGTTCCGGCGGATGTGCTCCACCGTTTCGTTCAATTCCCGCCAGGCCGTTTCCAGTTCCTGCAGGAAACCTTCTCCCTTCGGGGTGAGCCGGTAATATTTCCGGGGCGGTCCCTGTGTCGACTCAATCCATTCATACCCCAGCAGGTCGTCGTTCTTCAGGCGGGTCAGCAGCGGATAGAGGGTTCCCTCCACCACAATCAGCCGGGCCTGCTTCAGCTTCTGGATGATGTCCGAAGCATAGGACGGCTCCCTGTGCAGCAACAGCATGATGCAGTATTCCAGCATCCCCTTGCGCATCTGCGATTTTACGTTGTCTACATTCATATCTCAAACGATTGGTTCTCTTGATTATTTTGTATGGCACAAATATATGTATTATATAGGTACCTTGTATTACATAATACTATATTTTATATCAAGTTAACATTTAAAAGAGGAAGAAAGACGCATGAAGCCTGAACGGGGACACATCTTTTAAGGGTACCGGTTTGCAGATTCCAGAAAAACTTGATAACTTGCGAAGATTTTAAACTGAAATGATAAATACAGAAAACATGAAGCGCACTCTCTGCACATACGCGCTGCTGGCCGGAATGGCCTGCAGCCTGGCTGCACAAGCCACCGCTCCCCAAAAGAACCAACTTTTGAACGAGAAAAGCCGGACCGGCATCACCGCCTTCTTCAACGCCCGCCTGGCGGGAGACGAGAAGACGTTCGACACCTCCGTCCGCCTGAAGCTGAAAGACGTGGAAGCCGGTCGCGAAGCCGTGTGGCAACTGTGGAAAGAGGCCAACGAAGCCTGTGAAGAAGAGAAGCTGCCCGCCCCTGCTCCGCTCTCCAAACAGTCTGCCTGCCACTGGAACCTGCCCGAAGAGCTGGAACCGAACGCCGTACTGAACTTCTACTGGGGCCGGAAGGAAGCAGCCGGAAGCCCCGCTCCGGCCGAAGGACTGCCCCTCTTCCTCTACCTCCACGGTTCCGGTCCGCGGGCGCAGGAATGGGCCACCGGACTGAAGATCTGCAGCCGCTTCGACGATGCTCCCTCCCTCTACTTCATCCCGCAGATACCCAACGAAGGCGCCTACTACCGCTGGTACCAGCGTTCCAAACAATATGCCTGGGAGAAGCTCCTGCGGCAGGCCCTGCTGTCGGACAGCGTCCATCCCAACCGCATCTATGTCTTCGGCATCTCGGAAGGCGGCTATGGCAGCCAGCGTCTGGCCTCGTTCTATGCCGACTACTGGGCGGCTGCAGGCCCTATGGCTGGAGGTGAACCCCTGAAGAACGCTCCGGCTGAAAACCTGGGAAACACCGCCTTCTCGCTCCGTACGGGTGCCGAAGACAAAGGCTTCTACCGCGACCGCCTCACCGGCTATACCGCTGCCGCGCTCGACAGCCTGCAACGTTTATATCCCGACCGCTATACCCACTGGGTGGAACTGATTCCGGGCCGCGGACACCACATCGACTACGCCCCTACCACTCCCTGGTTGAAACAATACGTCCGCAATCCCTATCCCAAGCATTTCGTCTGGGAAGACTTCGAAATGGACGGGCGCTACCGAAAGGGCTTCCATAACCTGCAGGTGGACGAACGTCCGAACGCCGACATGCAGACCCGTACCCGCTACGAACTGGACATCGAGGGCAATGACATCTCCCTGAAAGTCGACGAGGTGACCTACCACACCACGGAGACCGATCCCCAATGGGGCATCGAACTGAAGTTCAACAAGACCTATGTTCCGGCCCGCCAGGGCAAGTTGACCGTCTACCTCTGCCCCGAACTGGTGGACCTGAGCAAGTCCGTCACGCTGACGGTCAACGGGCACACCGTCTTCAAAGGGCGCGTCAAGCCCGACGGGAAGCACTTGGTGAACAGCTGTGCCACGTTCTTCGACCCACAACGCCTCTACCCGGCTGCCATCGAAGTGGACCTGTCGGCCCTGGAATGAAAATGAGACAAAATTCTTTAAACTACTAAAAATACAACAACGATGTTTACTATCAGAAAAGCAGACACAGCCGACTGCCAGCTCATCAACAAGCTGGCCTGGCAAGTCTTTCCAGAGACTTACAAGAACATTTTGACCAAAGAACAGATTGACTACATGATGGACTGGATGTACTCCCCCGAGAACATCCGCAAACAGATGGAAGAAGAGGGGCACGTCTACCTCCTGGCCTACGAAGAATGCGAGGCGGCGGGCTATGTCTCCGTGCAGCCCGAAGGGAAAGACCTCTTCCACCTCCAGAAGATCTACGTCCTGCCCTATTTCCAAAAGGCACACTGCGGCAGTTTCCTCTTCCATGAGGCCATCAAATACATTAAGGAAGTACATCCCGCTCCCTGCCGCATGGAACTCAACGTGAACCGCTACAACCCCGCCCTGGGCTTCTACCAGCACATGGGAATGACGAAGGTGCGCGAAGGCGACTTCCCCATCGGCAACGGTTACTACATGAACGACTACATCATGGGAATGGAGATTTAGCTACGAGTGATGAGCTACAAGCTACAAGTAATGAGCTACGAGCTACGAGTGACGAGCTACGAGTTGAGTGATGTGCTACAAGCTACGGACTACGGGCTACAAGCTACGAGTTGAGTGATGAGATAGTACAACAAAATACGGGCTGCAAATTGCATGCTTCATTGCAACTTGCAGCCCGTTTCATTTATCACTTGTCACTCGTAGCTTGTCACTCGTAGCTTGTAGCTCGTAGCTTGTCACTCGTAGCTTGTAGCTCGTAGCTTGTCACTCGTAGCTTGTCACTCGTAGCTTGTCACTCGTAGCTTGTAGCTCACACCACTCGTAGCTCGTAGCTCGTCACTCGTAGCTCTTTAAGCCACCTTTTCCAGCTTCTTCATCACCGAGAAGATGAAGAGAGCAGCCAGCAGGCAGAGACCCATCAGAACGCCCCATACAATCCACAGATCGAGGTCGCCCCACAACCAGGCGGCTACAGCCGTCAGGTAGTTACCGATGGCAGTCGCTACAAACCAACCACCCATCATCATACCCTTGTACTTCGGAGGTGCTACCTTCGACACGAACGAAATGCCCATCGGCGACAACAGCAACTCGCCGAACGTCAGTATCAGGTAAGTCGAAACCAGCCAGTTGGGCGATACAAACGTAGCCGTACCGGCCTCGGTAGCCGCTGCCTGTGCAGTAGGAGTAAGCAGACCGAAGGAAGCGAACATCATCAGCACGTAACCGCAGGCTGCTACCAGCATACCCAAACCAATCTTGCGGGGAGCCGAAGGTTCCTTACCCTTGCGGGAGAGCGAACCGAAGATAGCCATCGAAACCGGTGTCAGTGCCACCACAAAGAAGGGGTTGAACTGCTGGAAGATAGGAGCGTCTACCGGCGTCACGCCTTCGAGCGTCGAATAGCGGTAAACCAGGAACACCACAGCCAACAAAATCACAATACCCGAAATGGTCTTGCCCTTACCTGTCTTCGACTGGAAGAGGGAGAACAGAGCATAGACAATAAAGATAATGGCCACCAGGTTCCATACGCTGAACATCATGCTTTCCAGTCCGACAGAACTCTTGGCAGTATATTCATCGGCAAAGTAAGTCAACGTCAGTCCGTTCTGATGGAACGCCATCCAGAAGAAGATCACCACAGCGAACACCAGGCAGAGGGCCACGATGCGGTCTTTCGTCTCGCGCGGAGAAAGTTCCTCGACAGCAGCTTCCTGCTTGCTTCCGGCCTGCTTTCCGCTGCCTTCCACGTGCTTGAACGAGCTGCGGAAACCGTAGTAGATCAGCATGGAGACAATCAGTGACACACAAGCCACCGCAAAGGCGAAATGATAGGAATCGTTCACACTCACACCCCAGTTCTTCTGGGCATATTCCATCATGGCTACCGCTGCCGTAGGAGCAAACAGGGCGCCGATGTTGATGGCCATATAGAAAATACTGAAAGCAGAATCACGTTTGGATGCGTATTCGGGCGAGTCGTACAGATTGCCCACCATCACCTGCAAGTTACCCTTGAACAGACCCGTACCACTGCTGATGACTACCAGTGCGGCAAACATCGCAATCAGGCCCACCGTGCCGCTACCCAACGGAAGAGCCAGCAGCACATAACCCGCAAACATGGCTACGATACCGATTTTCACCATCTTGCCATAACCGAACTTGTCGGCCAGGATACCGCCGATGAACGGGAGGAAATAAACCAACGCCAAAAACGTAGAATAAATAGTGCCGGCCATGGCAGGTGACAAGCCGAAATTGGCTTTCAGAAACAAGACGAAAATGGCCAGCATCGTGTAGTAGCCGAAACGTTCGCCGGTATTGGCGAGCGCCAAGGCATAAAGACCTTTAGGTTGCCCTTCAAACATAATTGTGAATATTAAGATTAATAATTTGAGTTATTTTGTGCAAATATATGATTTTTGCCAATATCTTATCGAAACTATCCCGAAAACTTTCCGTCAGTCCTCAAAAAGTACACACACCTCGGCCTTCACTTCGCGTATCAGGTCCTTCGGGTCCAGTTTCAGCTGCAGTCCTCGTATGCCTGCACTGATGTAGATGTAGGGGAACTGGAGGCACGTCTCGTGGATATAGGTGGGGAAAGGTTTCTTCATCCCGATGGGCGAACAGCCGCCACGGATGTAGCCCGTCAGGGGCAGCAGTTCCTTCACGGGGATGAGGTCGCACTTCTTGTTGCCCGACACCTTGGCGGCCAGCTTCAGGTCCACTTCGTGTTCGCCGGGAATGACGCATACGAAATGTCCCGTTTTGTCGCCGTGCAGTACGAGGGTCTTGAACACACATTCGATGTCTTCGCCCAGGCTGGCGGCTACGTGTACCGCGCTCAGGTCGTTCTCGTCCACTTCGTAGGGGATGAGTTCGTAGGCTATCTTCGCCTTGTCCAGCAGCCTTGCCGCATTGGTCTTATTAATCTTTTTCATTGTTTCTGTTTTTATTTTATTGTTTAGTTTGTAGTTACCTATACTTGTACTTTTTCTTTCGCTTGCCGTTATCTGTACTTTTTCTTTCGCTTGCTGCTATCTCTGTACTTTTTCTTTCGCTTGCCCGAAAGAAAAAGATACCAAAAAGAAAGGGCACCGTCTGCACTTCCAGGGCTACTCCGGAAGTCTGCCGGGCTAAAGGACAGGAACTCGCTACGCTCAAACAGCCTGTCCTTCTCACGCCCGTCAGACTCCCTCCGCTTTGCGCCCCTACAGTGAGGCCGGAGAGCCCTGCGGCGTGTTCTGCCAACGGCGTATTCCTTACAACGGCGTGTTCTGCCAACGACGTATTCTGGCAAGGATAAATCCATTCACTCCCGTAGCGCAGCCCGAGCCCCCTCTGTCACCCTGAACGTAGTGAAGGATCTCCTCCGCTCCGTCATCCCGGCCTTGAGCCGGGATCCAGGACTCACACCGCAAGGATATGGATCCCGCATCGAGTGCGGGATGACAAGAACTGCGTCAAGGCAAAAGAAAAGTACACATTCACTACCGTAGCGCAGCCCGGGCCTCCCTCTGTCACCCTGAACGTAGTGAGGATCTCCTCCGTTCCGTCATCCCGGCCTTGAGCCGGGATCCAGGACTCACACCGCAAGGATATGGAT
>CATXSD010000101.1 GCA_958402075.1 Mediterranea massiliensis
CTTCGGGTGCCAGGGCCTTGGCCAGGGCGGGCAGGATGGCTTTGGCCACAGCGCGGTCCACCTCGGGGTCGTAGTCCTTGTTGTAGATGTCGTCGTACACCTTCTGCAACTGCTGCTTGGTGGCCTGGAGCAGGGAGTCGTTCTTCGACTCGATGGCCTCTTTCATCTTGTCCATCAGGGCAGGGGGACAGCCGAACTCAATGGCACCGCTCAAGGCCTCGCTGATGTATTCCACGCGGCGCAGGGCGGGAGTCATCTTTTCTACCAGTGCGTCAATCTTGCCGACCACACCTTCGTATTCGGCTTTACCCTGTGCGAAGGCGGCGAATTTCTTCTCCTGTTCGGCCTTGGTGGCGAGCACGTCGTTGTCCACGATGGCCTTGTTCATGCCGATGGAGTTCTTCCAGTAGTTGCTGCTGCCGGCAAACTTGTTGGCATACTGGATGCGGGTCTTGTCGCTCTGGCGCATGTACTTCTTCAGCACGTCCAGGTAGACGGTGCGCATGTCTATCATGGCTTGGTTGACGGCGGTCATGCGCTGGCGCACTTCACTCTCGGTGAGGTAGCGTTCGGTGGAGCCGGGGAAGCCCATGATCATGGCATAGTCGCCTTCGTCCAGTCCCTTCAGCGAGATGGGGAAGAACTTCGGAGTCTTCAGGGGTACGTTGTCGGCGCTGTACTGGGCAGGCTCTCCGTTCTTGTCGGCATAGATGCGGAACATGGAGAAGTCGCCCGTGTGGCGGGGCCACATCCAGTTGTCTGTCTCGCCGCCGAACTTGCCTACGCTCGAGGGGGGAGCGGCCACCATGCGCACGTCGCTGTACACCTTATAATAGAAGAGGTAATACTTGTTGCCGGCGTAGAAGGGTAGGGCACGCACCTCGATGCCGGGCTTTCCCTTGAGGTCGCTCTTCTCCAGTTCTTCCTTGGCCAGCTTGCCGAGGAACTTGCTGGTCATGGCTTCGTATTCGTTCACCTCACCGGCCTTTACCTTGGCGTTCACCAGGTCGGTGATGTCCACGATGCGGTGCACGAAGCGGAACTTCAGTCCCGGAGTAGGCAGCTCCTCGGCGCGGCTCTTGGCCCAGAAGCCGTCGGTCAGGTAGTCGTGCTCCACGCTGGAGTGCTGCTGGATAGAGGCATATCCGCAGTGGTGGTTGGTCAGGATGAGGCCTTCGGGCGAGATGATTTCGCCGGTACAGCCTCCGCCGAAGATGCCGACGGCATCTTTCAGCGACACGCCGTTGGGGTTGTAGAGGTCGTCGGCTTCCAGCTTCAGACCCTGTTTCTTCATCAGGTCGATGGAATTCTGCTGCTTCATCAGCTGGAGCAGCCACATGCCTTCGTCGGCCTGTGCCGAGAAGGTGAATGCTGCGGCGAGGGCCGCAACGAGGTACTTTTTGATTTTCATGTATGTCACTTTAATTAATAATGATTTATACGTTGTTTCTCTATAAGTCTTTATCGGGGCATGGGCAGCTTGCCTTCGCGGATGGCGTCCATCACGTTGGCAGGCGCGCGCTGGGCCAGGTACTCCTTCTTCATGAAGTCCATGTAGGGGGCCACGTGGCTGAAGAACTTCCGGTAGCCGGCACAGAGGTAGTTGAGGCCCGGCTCGCCGTCGGCCGTGCGGGCAAAGCGGTTCTTGGGGCAGTCGCCGTTGCAGGCGAAGAGCCACTCGCACTCCTTGCACTGGCGGGGCAGGGAGTCGAACTTGTTCTGTCCGAAGCGCTGCTGGCGTTCGCTGTACATCATCTCCACCAGGGTCTGCTGGTAGATGTTGCCCAGCTTGTATTCGGGGAAGACGAAGTGGTCGCACGCATAGACGTCTCCGTTGAACTCCATCACGCCGGCATGGCCGCACGTCCGTGCCATGGAGCACACGCCGGGCTGTTCGCCCACCCAGTTGGCCAGCGTGGAGTCGAAGATCTGGATGTAGTACGTGCCCACGTCCTCCTTGACCCACAGGTCGAACAGGCGGCAGAGGAAGTTGCCCCATTGTTCGGGGCTGACGGAGAAATCAGCTAATGGTACGTCACCCGTATCGGCCAGCGAAGCCAGGTGGCGTCCGTCGCCGTGGGGCAGGATGCGCTCCACGATGGGGGCAAACTGGATGTAGTGGCATCCCAGGTCCTTGAAGAAGCGGTAGAACTCGTCGGGATAGTCGGCGTTGTAGTCGTTTACCACCGCCATGCCGTTCCACTCCACCCCGTGCTTCTTCAGCAGGTTGATGCCCTGCATCACCTTGTGGAACGAGGGGCGTCCCTGCTTGTTCTTGCGGTACTCGTCGTGGAACTCCTGTGGGCCGTCGATGGAGACGCCCACCAGCCAGTTGTTCTCCTTGAAGAACCGGCACCACTCGTCGGTGAGCAGCGTGCCGTTGGTCTGGATGCAGTTGTCGATGGTGCGTCCGCCGGCATATTTCTTCTGCAGCTCCATGGCCCGCTTGTAGAACGACAGGGGGCGCATCAGCGTCTCTCCGCCGTGCCAGGTGAAGAGCACTTGCGGCATGGTCTGCGACTGGATGTATTCCTCAATGAACTTCTCCAGCAGCTCCTCGCTCATCACGTGCTTGGGGTTGTCCTTGTAGAGTTTGGACTTTTCCAGGTAGTAACAATAGTCGCATGCCAGGTTGCATACGGCTCCTACGGGTTTCAGCATCACGTAGAGCGGTTTGGCGAAAGGTGCGTAGGTAGACATGTTCGTTTCTTGTTGCTTTTTTATTAATTTAAGTGCAAAAATACGTAAAGCAAATGAAAATACGTTTCCGCCCTCCTCCTTTATAAGGATTATTAATACCTTTGCGCCGTGAAATTCAAATGATATATTTCTTATGAAGTATAAAATGTTTGTTCATTATGCTTTCCCTTTGCTGGCGCTGTTGCTGTGTGCTTCGTGCAGCAGGGGGTACAGGATAGAAGGACAGTCCTCCGTAACCAGCCTTGACGGCAAGATGCTTTACCTGAAGACCCTGCAGGACGGCGACTGGGTGGCTGTCGACTCGGCGGAAGTGATACACGGGCTGTTTAAGATGAAAGGGCCGGTGGATAGTGTACGGATGGTGACCCTTTATATGGGTGACGAAGGTCTGATGCCGCTGGTGCTGGAGAACGGCCACATCCGTGTGGACATTGCCAACGTACAGATGAAGGCCGAGGGAACTCCCCTGAACGACAAGCTGTATGAATTTATCGACAAGCGCAATGCGCTGGAGCTGGCCATCGAGGAAGTGGACCGCAAGGAGGCCCGCATGGTGCTCGATGGTGTGGCGTTGGACGATATCCACGACCAGTTGCAGCAGGAGTCCGACTCGCTGGTCGGTGCGATGAACACTTACTTGAAGCAGTTCATTGCAGACAATTACGAAAACGTCCTGGGTCCCAGCGTCTTCATGATGATGTGCAGCACCTTGCCCTATCCCGTCATGACGCCCAACATCGAGGCTATCCTGAAGGATGCTCCGGCTTCGTTCAAGGACAATGTGCTGGTGAAGGACTACGTTTCCAAAGCGAAGGAGAACATGAAGCTCATCGAGGAACACAAGCGGTTGCAGCAGAATGTGGCTGCCACGCGGCCTTGATGGGGCAGTAGGATTTACAGAAAAAACAGGAGAGCGAATTCCAATGGGTTGTGCCCTTGGAATTCGCTCTCTTTTCGTATCGTCGTATGTCTTCTTGTCCGTTTGCAGCCTGCCTTCGTCATGCAGTGCTTTCTGGCACTCTGACGAAGCACTGCGTGAGGTGCTCATGAAGTGCTTCGTCAGGGGGTAACAAAGCACTTCGTCAGATCCTCAGGAAGCACTGTGTCGCGGGGTCACGAAGCACTGTGTGGGAAAGGAAGAAAAAATCCTGGCTGGAGAATGCTCAACGGTCCTGGTCTTCGTTCTTCACCATGCCTTTGTATTTCTCGGGCAGGGCGCTCTCCACGGCGGCATAGGCTTCGGTCATGGTAGCCTTGATGTTTTCGGGCCCCTTGCATTTGGGCGGGATGGGGTCGTGGATGGTCAGGATGAGGCGGTGGCGGTGTACCCACTTGCCCGTGCGGGGCAGTATCTCGAACGATCCATCGATGGTAACGGGCACAACGGCCAGTTGCAGGTCGTCGGCCAGCTGGAAGGCACCACGCTTGAAGTAGCCCATGTGGCCCGTGAACGTGCGGGCTCCTTCGGGAAAGACAACGAGCGACACGCCGTTCGTCAGCGACGCTTCGGCCTTGCGCATCATGGCGAACATCTTCTTCGGATTGCCGCGCTCCACGAAGATATGGCCGGCGCTTTCGCAGGCTTTGCCCACAAACGGGATTTTCCGCAGGCTCTTCTTCATCATCCACTTGAAGTTACGGCCCAGAAAGCCGTAGATGAGGAAGATGTCGAAAGCTCCCTGATGGTTGGGGACAAAGACGTAGGAGGTATGCTTGTGCAGCTTCTCGCGTCCCACGACGTGAACGGGCAGCAGAAGGATGTAACACGTCAGTTGCGACCATATCTTGCCGGGGTAGTAGCCCCAGAAGTGTGCTCCGCCCAGCAGCGAACCGATGATGGTGACAACGGCTGTCAGGATGGTCAGCACCAGGAAGAGGGGAAGTGCGATGCAAATCTGATAGATGTAGTAGAAGAATTTCATAACACAGGCTGTTTTTTCGGGGGCAAAGATAGTGAAAGGCGAGAGCAGAGGCAAATGAAAAACAAAGTTTTTCAATTTGACTATGCCGAGCCGCATCCTATCTTATGAAAAGATAGTGAAAGGCGAGAGCAGAGGCAAACGAAAAACGAAGTTTTTCAGTTTGACTATGCCGAGCTGCCTCCTGTCTTATAAGTGTTCATGTTTGTTGTTTTTATATACCCATGACAACAAATAAGAAACCTTATCCGGGTCAAGTTGTCGGTATGGTGGGGATATCTCACCAATCGGATTGGAGGAATGTTATTTCAGCAACCGGCCGTTATCATTCCACTCTCCGTAGAGGATTCCTTTCCGTGTGTTTTCTATGAATTTATTCAGACGGCTTTTATACAGTTCCGGCTGTTTTTTCTTGATTTGAATGGTATCTATCCGCACCCGTTTATACAAATCCGGAAAATGGCAGAAGTTATCCCAAACTACCGGGTCATCCTTCAATGACTTCAAAATATCCTTGTCTATCACAAACCCGTTTTCTGTCATATCTGGCAATACTGCGCGGCCTGCATCTGTCATCAATCCGAGCCGTTCCATACGACGGCATCTCTCCTTGTTCAATTCAGACCAAATACTTCCAGACTTCCGGGGGCACAGCTTTTGTGCCGTGATATTCTCGTCAATCTTCTTGACGGTGCTGTCTATCCACCCAAAGCACATAGCTTCTTCCACAGCATCGATATACCAGAAAGTACCGTCATCCTTGGGCCTGCCCCTCTTTACTATCACCCAACACTCCGTTTCTGTCCGATGGTTCTGAATTAGCCACTGACGTAATTCCTGCCTTGATTTGACCTCCAATAAATTCACCATGCTTATTCTGCTCATACCCATGTAACTAAAACAGATGCAAAATTACGGATAAATAATCGGTCTGAAGAATCCCTCAATTAAAAATGTGAGTTCGAAATAAGAATCAGAAGATAGCCAGTTGCCCGTCATTGATAAAGTTCACGTCAATGGCAGGCCTCTTCTCTAAAAAGCAGAAGCTTTAGGCTCTGAGAACATAGTTATAATTGAGCACTATAAATTTAATGCTTTTATTGCTATGTTCTTAATTTTCAATGAAATATTTATTGCCTATATCGGAGTCACGTTGAGTTATTTACAGCAGTATATCCTACAGTTGTCCGAGTCAATATATACGGATGAAAATCGTTTGAAAAATTCGAGGCCTATAATATTTCTATTTGCTGAGAAAGAGAAGGTAACATTTTCAATATGTATGTTATTCAGGCGACATTCGTCCTTTTTGTAGATTTCATATACCTCCTTGGCATTTGTAAACGAAAAGCATGTATCAGTTTTACTGAATTCAATTCCCTTTAAACTTTGCTTGAGTTGATCTTCAAGTACAAAATCACTGCGACTGTAGCCAGTATCTACCAGGATATCTTTGACACTCAAATTTCCTATCTCCATGTCTGTATAATACAGGTTATTCTTAACCTGATATTCCAACATATAATCGTAATGTTCCGGAATAGTTGCCCCAGCCATTATATTCTTTTCCTTAAAATCAATGTACCAGTTCGCCCTACTTATGATATCCGTTCCCAATATACCACTGACATTTCCAAACAAATACTGTTCAGATTTTATCATGCAAGTCTGAAACTTTGTTCCCAGCTCACCTAACTTAAAGTGATTTAAAAGAAATAATTTCTCGCGAGACTTATTTCCATGTATATCGGTGACATCTTTTTTTATAGAAAAAATAGAGTTTCCAGGTATTGTATCCGAGCAAATAAGAGTAACATTTGCACCTGTATCAAATACATAATGCTTGTTTGATAATTGAATTAGCAAACAATCTTCATCGTTTAATGACGTACAAAAATGAGCAATTGGAGTATTATAGCATAGAAGAAAATACGACACTATAAATATTCCAATTGCCACACCGGTCATTAATCCATAATGAAATATACGACTATATTTACTAAGACCAATATCCATAGACTGTAAAATTGCATTATAATCTCTTTTTCTTCAGCGTGATGACAGTAATCTCGGGCCAGGCGCCGAAGCGGAAGGGCAGACCCACGTAGCCGATGCCGATGTTGACGTAGAGGGCACGGGAGCCTTCGCGGTACATACCCGACCATTCGGGATACTTCAGCGAGGCAAGCGAGCGGCCGAAGAGGCTTATCTGCATGGCATGGGTATGCCCGGCCAGCATGAGGTCGATGTCCGACTCGGGCAGCACCTCGCGGCGCCAGTGGGTGGGGTTGTGGCTCAGCAGGATGCTGAACATCCCTTGCGTTCCCTCGGTGGCACGGGGCAGGTCGGCATGCTGGGGGAAGGGCGGTTCGCCGTCGTTCTCCACGCCGATGAGGGCGATGCTGTCTCCACGGTGGTGCAGAATGACGTGGCTGTTGTCCAGCAGCCGCCAGCCCATGGCCTGCTGCTGCTCCCGCAGGTATTGCAGGTTGTCGGCTTCCTCGCGGCTGTTCTTCCAGCGGTAGTAGGTGCCGTAGTCGTGGTTGCCCAGTACGGAGTAGACGCCGTCGGGTGCTTGGAGGCGCGACAGGGTCTGGCGGAAGCTGTCCAGTTCGTGGCTCTGCTGGTTCACCAGGTCGCCGGTAAAGACGATGAGGTCCGCCTGCTGTTCGTTGGTGAGCTTCACCAGCTTTTCCACGGCTTCGGGGCGGCCCTGCCAACTGCCGATGTGGATGTCCGACAACTGGGCGATGCGGTAGCCGTCGAAGCCCTCGGGCAGCCGTTCCGATTCGTAGGTCACTTGCTTCACCTGAAAGCGTGTGATACCGGCTGTGGCTCCATAAATCACGTTGACGAAGCTCACGACGCCCAGCACCAGCCCGGCGGCCGTGAACGGCGTGCGGTGGACGATGAACGGTGCCCGCGGCTTGCGGAACGGCGTGTGCAGCAGGGCGGCCGACAGGCAGCGACCCAGTCCGCGGCACAGGATGCCGAGCAGCGAGCAGAGCATGAACAGGATTTTGGGTACGGCCAGTGCCATGACGGCGATGGCCAGGCGGCCGATGGCCTGCGGATGGTGGGACAGGGCATTGTCGCCCGTCAGGTAGATGAAGTACAAGTACAGCACGACCAGCACGGCGGAGGGGAGCCAGAAGGCTGCACGCCACGCAAAGTTCTTCGTACGGCGCACGATGTACACCAGGTAGATGTACAGATCGGGCAGGAGCAGGGCCAGGAGCAGGATTAATGTGATTCGGTGCATACGTCTTTCAGGTCTTCTATGTCTTTTTTGATTTGGTTCAAGTTCTTGTAGATGAGTTTCTGGTAGAGCAGGTAGATGATGGCCGCCTCGAACAGCACGAATACGCCGAGGATAACTGCCTGGACATGGGCGGGCAGACGGTAGAACTCCATGCCCCAGTAATAGATGCCTCCGAAGAGCAGCACCCAGAGGCTGATGGCCGCCGCTTCCTGGCGGGTCCACAGCCGCAGCCTGACGATGCGCCGGCTCACTTCGGCGATGGGCAGCAGGTCGACGCGCGTCTGCTGGATGTAGCGGTACGTCCACCAGTCCCAGCAGCCTCCGGCCAGCAGGGTGAGGGCGATGAAGGCCAGCACTACCTGCAGCTTGAGCAGGGTCGCCTCGTTGTCGTACCACGCGGGCAGCAGGACGGCGATGGCACCTATGATGACCAGCAGCACGATGCCGATGGCCAGCGAGGCCCTCAGCAGGCTCAGGATGTTGCCCAGCCGCCGTTTGGTTTTCCGCTGGTAGCTTTCTACGAGGGCGGCCACCCTCTCTTCCGTCGTTATGTTCTGTGTCTGCAGGCGACGGTCCAGTGTCTGCCACGACTTTTTCAGTTCCTCCAATTCCATATTCAGTCCTCCTTGTTCATTTTTCTCAGTTTCTCTTTGATGCGGTTCAGCTTGGTGGCTACGTTGGTCACGGTCAGTCCCGTGATTTCGCTGATTTCCTCGTAGCTCTTTTCCTCGAGGTAGAGCAGGATGATGGACTTCTCCAGTTGGCCCAGCCGGTTGATGAGGCGGTACAGCTGGCGCAGCATGGCCTGTGTCTCGTCCCACTCCTCGCTGCGGTCGGCCTCGGCGGGTGTCAGCGACACGATTTCGGGGATATTCTTCTCCTTGCGCATGAAGCTGATGCAGGTGTTCAGGGCGATGCGGTAGATCCAGGTGGATACCTTGCACTCGCCTCTGAACTTGGGATAGGCTTTCCACAAGTTGAGCACCACTTCCTGGTAAAGGTCGTTGAGCGGGGCATTGGGCGTGGCATACAGGTAGCACACCTTGTAGATGACTCGTTCGTATTCCTTGATGAGGCTGACGAACGCTTGTTCTATCGGGTCCATGGTCATTTCTCGGGGGATGGATGTTGCAAGCTTTTATGGATAAGTCGCTGGGAAACGTGGAAAATCACAGCTCACCGCAGGTTGACCGCCAGAAATTTTCTGATTTCGTCCACTGGCAGGCCCCGCCGGCGGGCATAGTCTTCCAGCTGGTCGTTGCCGATGCGGCCCACGGCAAAGTAACGGGCCGCCGGATGGGCCAGCATCAGCCCGCTGACCGAGGCGTGCGGATGCATCGCGCCGTTTTCGGTCAGGCGGATGCCTATCCGGCTGAGGTCCAGCAGGCGGTCGATGAGGAAGTTGACCGACTGGTCGGGCAGCGACGGATAGCCCACGGCCGGGCGGATGCCCTGGAACTTCTCCTGCAGCAGGTCGGCTATGGGCAGGTCTTCGTCGGGGGCATACCCCCAGGCGGTGCGGCGCACGTAGAGGTGCGTGCGCTCTGTGGCGGCTTCGGCCAGGCGGTCGGCCAGGGTCTGTACCAGCAGTTGCCGGTAGGGATCGTCGCCGCAGGCGGCTTCCGCCTCTCCCTGCACGGTGGAGGCAAAG
>CATXSD010000102.1 GCA_958402075.1 Mediterranea massiliensis
GAGCAACTGACTCTTAATCAGTGGGTCCAGGGTTCGAATCCCTGAGGGTGTACATGTGAAGCGACTGCTCTGTCAAGGATGCAGTTGCTTTTTTTATGCATTTATTTTTCGTCTACGAGGATAGTTCCTATCTTTGCAGGGTTAAACGTAAAAGTGATATCTTTTGAACTGGTTATATAGTTTGTTTGTGGAACATTCCGCCCTGCAGGCGGTGGTTGTTCTGTCGCTGATTTCGGCTGTAGGCCTTGGATTGGGAAAGGTTCGTTTCTGGGGAGTCTCTCTCGGGGTAACATTTGTTTTTTTTGCCGGTATCTTGGCCGGTCATTTGGGACTTTCCATTGATCCTCAGATGCTGAACTATGCCGAAAGTTTCGGACTGGTCATATTTGTATATGCCTTGGGCCTACAGGTAGGTCCGGGTTTTTTCAGTTCTTTCCGTGAAGGAGGACTGCGGCTGAATGTACTGGGTACAGGTGTCGTATTGATAGGTACGCTGATGGCTGTGTTGGGCAGCTTTGTGACGGGTATCTCCTTGCCGGATATGGTGGGTATCCTGTGCGGAGCCACTACGAATACGCCGGCTTTGGGTGCTGCCCAACAGACATTGAAACAGCTGGGCATGGAGGCCAGCACACCGGCACTGGGATGTGCTGTGACCTATCCCTTGGGCGTGGTGGGAGTGATATTGGCCATACTGGTGATACGCAAGCTGCTGGTAAAGGACAAGGATTTGGAGATACAGGAAAAGGAGAACGAAAACAAGACGTATATAGGGGCTTTTCAGGTTCATAACCCGGGCATCTTCAATAAGAGTGTGAAGGAAATAGCCGATTTGAGCTATGCCAAGTTTGTCATTTCCCGCCTGTGGCGCGATGGCAAAGTGACCATTCCTACGTCAGACAAAATAGTGAAGGAAGGCGACCGTTTGCTGGTCATCACGTCTGAAAAGGATGCGGCGGCTATGACGGTGCTTTTCGGTGAGCAGGAACATACGGACTGGAACAAGGAAGATATCGACTGGGATGCCATCGACAGCAAGCTGATATCCCAACGTATCGTGGTGACCCGTCCGGAACTGAACGGCAAGAAGCTGGGCTCGCTCCACCTGCGCAACCATTACGGCATCAACATTACCCGCGTTTATCGCAGTGGCGTACAGCTGCTGGCTACGGCCGGACTGACGCTGCAGTTGGGCGACCGTCTGACCATTGTCGGTGAGGCGGCGGCTGTCCACAATGTGGAAAAGGTGTTGGGTAATGCTATCAAAAGCCTGAAGGAACCCAATCTGGTGGCCGTATTCATCGGCATCATTGTAGGACTTATTCTGGGATCCATCCCCTTCTCTTTCCCGGGCATCAGTGAGCCGGTGAAGCTGGGACTGGCAGGCGGTCCCATCGTGGTGGGAATTCTGATAGGAACCTTCGGACCCCGTTTGCACATGGTTACCTACACGACCCGAAGCGCCAATCTGATGCTTCGGGCCCTGGGACTGGATTTATATCTGGCCTGTCTGGGACTGGATGCCGGTGCCCATTTCTTCGAGACAGTATTCCGTCCGGAGGGGCTTATGTGGATAGGGGTTGGTTTCGTGCTGACGCTGGTACCCGTACTCATTATGGGAATCGTGGCCTTCAAGTGGCTGAAGGTGGATTTCGGTTCGGTGACCGGCATGCTTTGTGGCAGTATGGCCAATCCGATGGCCTTGAACTATGCCAACGACACCATTCCCGGCGACAATCCGTCCGTATCCTATGCAACGGTTTATCCGTTGTGTATGTTTTTGCGGGTCATCATCGCACAGGTCCTGTTGATGTTTTTGTTGGGATAATTTGTAAATAGAAACGGATATAAAACATATAATCATGGGAAACATTACTTCTGAAAGTATAATCAGTGATTTGCGCTATCTGCAACTGTTGTCGCACAGCTTTCCGACCATTGCCGATGCCAGTACCGAAATCATCAATCTGGAAGCAATCCTGAATCTGCCCAAGGGGACGGAACACTTCCTGACTGACGTGCATGGAGAATATGAGGCTTTCCAGCATGTACTGAAGAATGGCTCGGGAGCTGTGAAGCGCAAGGTGAATGAAATCTTCGGACACACGCTTCGGGAAAGTGAGAAAAAGGAACTGTGCACGTTGATCTATTATCCGGAAGAAAAGTTACAGCTGATCAAGGAAGAGGAAAAGGAGCTGGACGACTGGTATCTGATAACGCTGAACCAGCTGGTCAAGGTGTGCCAGAACGTTTCGTCCAAATATACCCGTTCCAAGGTGCGGAAAGCCCTTCCGGCCGATTTTTCCTATATCATTCAGGAACTGCTGCACGAGTCGACCATCGACCCGAACAAATATGCCTATATCAATGTCATCATCAGTACCATCATTTCTACCAAACGTGCCGATGATTTCATTATAGCCATGTGTAACCTGATACAGCGGCTGACCATTGACTCCCTGCACATTGTGGGCGATATTTACGACCGCGGTCCGGGAGCTCATATCATCATGGATACGCTCTGTGACTATCACAACTTTGACATTCAGTGGGGCAATCATGACCTGCTGTGGATGGGGGCTGCTTCGGGTAACGATGCCTGCATGGCCAATGTCATCCGCATGTCCATGCGCTATGCCAACCTGGCCACGTTGGAAGACGGGTATGGCATCAATCTGTTGCCGTTGGCAACGTTTGCCATGGATGTCTATGGAGATGACCCTTGTACCATCTTTGCACCGAAGATGAATTTCTCGGACGGCCGTTACAACGAGAAGACGTTGCGCCTCATTACGCAGATGCATAAGGCCATTACCATCATCCAGCTCAAGCTGGAGGCTGCCATTATAGACCGTCGTCCCGACTTGTGCATGCAGGAACGGAAGCTGCTGCACCGGATAGACTATGAGCGGGGTGTCTTTGTTTACGAAGGCAAGGAGTATGAATTGCGGGATACGAACTTTCCCACCATCGATCCCGCCAACCCCTATAAACTGACGGATGAGGAGCACGACCTGATGGAAAAAATCCATGCTTCCTTTATGAACAGCGAAAAGCTGAAGAAGCACATGCGCTGTCTGTTCACTTACGGAGGTATGTATCTGGTGTGCAACAGCAATCTGCTCTATCATGCTTCGGTGCCGCTGAATGCCGATGGCAGTTTCAAGCATGTGAAGATCAATGGAAAAGAGTATTGGGGGGAGAAGCTGCTGAAGAAAGTGGATCAGTTGGTGCGTACGGCCTATTTCGGTGAAGAAGGTTCGGACGAGAAGAATTTTGCTCTCGACTATATGTGGTACTTGTGGTGCGGCCCGGATGCCCCTTCCTTTGACAAGGACAAGATGGCTACGTTCGAACGTTATTTTGTAGCGGACAAGTCCCTGCACAAGGAAACGAAAGGGTATTATTATACGTTGAGGAACGAGGTGGAGGTCTGCAATAACATCCTGAGGGAGTTCGGCATAGATCCCGAAGCCCATGCCCATATCATCAACGGTCACGTGCCTGTGAAGACTATCAAGGGCGAACAGCCCATCAAGGCCGAAGGAAAACTGTTGGTGATTGATGGCGGTTTTTCCAAGGCCTATCAGCCGGAAACGGGCATTGCCGGATATACGCTGGTATATCATTCACACGGTTTGCAGCTGGTGCAGCACGAACCCTTCCAAAGTCGTCAGAAAGCTATCGAAGAGGGGCTTGACATCAAGTCGACTACTTTTCTGGTGGAATTCAATTCGCAGCGCATGATGGTGAAAGACACCGACAAGGGGCGTGAATTGCGCACTCAGATTGAGGATTTGAAGAAATTGCTGGTAGCCTATCGCACCGGACTGATCAAGGAACACGTCTGATGGTTCCCCTGACAAGAAGATAGGTATCCGGCCTTGGAGGGCGGCATCAGTACTTGAACAGTACGATGCCGCCCTCTACGATTGTACCGTGGTCGTAAGTGGCATTCCGGTTGTAGTAACGGTCCCACCCGTATCCCCCGCTGACAAACAGCCCTACGCGGTCCGTCAGTCTGTATTCCAGATTGATGCGTGCCTGGAGGGAATAAAGGCGCGCCGGGAAGGAGGTGTTGTTCTTGCGGAAAGTCTCGATATGCGCATAGCCCAAGTCTCCGCTGACAAACAGACGCTTGTAAAGAGGCAGTTCGGCGCCGGCCCGATAGAACAGGGAACCGGAGAACGGGTCGTCAAAGCCGAAGTAAGGGGCGCCGGCTCCCAGGATGGTGTAAAGCCGGTTGTTCTTGAAACGGGCTGCCAGATTGATTTTTGTTGCATTGCCTCCCGATACCAGCAGTTGGATTCGGGTATGCGGATTGGCATTGACCAGTCCTAATTGCAGTCCGTCGAATTTTTCCTTGTAATAATTGAACAGACCGATTTGGAGTCCCTTGCCCTGGGAGGCCATGTTGGCCAGTCCGATTTGGACGCCTTTCAGCTCTCTCCCTACAACGTTGCCGAGAGCTGACAGCTGGAGGCCTGCCATGTCTTCGGCGGTGAGGTTAAGCAGACTGCTCACCTGCATGCCGGCAGCAGAGCCGCCCGATACATTCATCAGTCCGGATGCCGCTACGCCCCGGTAGCCATTGCCCGTGATATTGGCGATGCCGGACAAGAGCAATCCTGCTCCTTCGTTGCCGGTAAAGTTCATCAGTCCGGCCAAGGTCAGTCCGTAGTTGTCATTGCCGGTAACGTTTGCCAGGCCGGAGGCCAGCAGGCCTTTTCCTTCATTGCCGTTGATGCTTACCAGTCCGGCGATGGAGACACCTTGATATCCATAACCGTTGATGTTGGTGATGCCGGCCAGTTGCAGGCCTTTCATCTGTTGTTTTACGGTGTTCGACAGTCCGGCCAGTTGCAGGCCCCTTGCGTCTCTTTTCGTAACACTTCCCAGCAGGTTGATACCCACTCCAGTCAGGTTGTTCTGGGAAGAAAAGATACCCAGGTTGAAGGCTGTACTTCCGACGCTGTCTGTCGGTTGGGTGGACAAGCCTTTCCATAGGGACAGGTTGATGCCTACGGGCTTCAGTGGATTGGAAGCGGGGAGTGGAGTACGGGATTGGGCAAAAAGAAGTGTCCCTGCCGTGAGCAGGGACATTGTCAAGGTGATAATATAGATACGTTTCATCCTTTGGCTTCTTGATAGAGGAATCGTTTGATGGACTTCTTCGGAGTCTTCTCGAATTCCTCCGGGTAGATTTTCATTTTGTAAATCTGGCTGTAGGCCGGAAGTTCGGCATTCAGTGCCACCCGGTTTTCTTCCATCACCCGTTCGATGTCTTCGTTGGTCAGGCCGTGGGCGAAGGCATCGTCGAAGTCGGGGTAGACCAGCCCGACCAGCCGTTCGTTCTGTTGTACGATGATGCTTTCCGATACGTAAGGCATGTTGTTCAGCTTGTCTTCTATTTCTTCCGGATAGATGTTCTGTCCGCTGGGGCCGAGGAGCATGTTCTTGCTGCGTCCCTTGATGGTGACGTTTCCTTCGCGGTCCATCAGTGCCAGGTCGCCGGTGTGAAGCCAGCCGTCCGGTTCCAATACGTCGCGGGTGGCTTCTTCATTCTTGTAATAGCCCAGCATGACATTGGGCCCCCGGCAGATGATTTCACCGGGAATATTTTCCGGGTCGGGCGACAGAATCTTGACTTCCATGCGAGGGGCGGCTTTCCCGCAGGAGCCTGGTTTGAAGCGTTTCCAGTCCTCGTAGCAGATGATGGGGCCGCATTCGGTCATGCCGTAGCCGACGGTATAGGGGAAGTCTATCATCTTCAGGAACTGCTCCACGTCGTGGTTGAAGGCGGCACCGCCGATGATGACCTCTTCAAAGTTGCCGCCGAAAGCCTGGATGACCTGTTCGCGCACGGTTGACTTGATTTTGTCGTTCACGAAGGGAACTTTCAACAACAGTTTCATGGTGGGCGTTTCCAGCTTGGGCAGTACGTTCTTCTTGATAATCTTTTCGATGATGAGGGGGACGGCGATGACGATGCGCGGCTTTACTTCGGCAAAGGCCTGGAAGATGATTTTGGGACTCGGCATGCGCGTCAGATAATAAATGTGACATCCTACGGCAATCTCATACAGGAATTCGAAAGCCAGTCCGTACATGTGGGCCATGGGGAGCATGGACACTACTTTGTCGCCACTGTTCAGCGACAGCACTTCGAAGGCGAAAGCCGTGTTCGACCAGAGGCTGCGATAGGGCAGCATCACGCCTTTGGAGTAACTGGTTGTTCCCGATGTATAGTTGATGACGGCCAGTTCTTCCGGCTGATCCTTGTGATAAGAGATATGTTCCTTGCGGAAATTCTTGGGATATTTTTTGCCGAAGAGCTCGTTCAGGTGCTCGCGGGCATAGTCCACTTTCTCGCTGCGGGAGACGAGGATGGAGAAGTCGGTCATCAGGAAGATGCCCTCGAGCAGGGGCATGGCGTTTTCGTTCAGGTTCTCCCAGACCATGTCGCCCACAAAGAGCAGTTTGGCTTCGGAGTGGTTCACGATGTTGTGTACATTGTCGGCCTTGAATTCATGCAGAATGGGTACGACGACCGCTCCATAGGTCAGGGTGGCGAGAAACGTCACACCCCAGTGCGAGCTGTTGCGTCCGCAGACGGCTATCTTGTCTCCTTTCCGGATGCCGCTGGCCTCAAAGATAATGTGTAACTTTTCAATTTTTCGTGCAACGTCTTTGTATTGCAGGGTTGCTCCCTTGTAGTCGGTCAGGGCGTCCAGGTCCCAGTTTTCCTTGATGCTTTTCTCAATGTATGCGATAAAACTTTGCTCCATAATGATTGCACATTTTTGTTAGATTTGTGCAAATATAGGCTTTTCTCAACACAATGCAAACGATTTGTACCAAAAAGACGGATGATTGTTGCAGAAACAGCCTTTTTATCTGCTTTTGCTTATGAACAAACATTCGTTTCCTTTTGTTTAAAAAATACATCCGATTCCTTTATTTTGTTGATTAGCCGACCATGGATATTCATATAGAAAGAACTGCTACCGCTACCTGCCATGCCTTGATTGGGCATCTTCTTGACACGATGAACGCCCGGCCTGAGAAGACATTCTGTCTTGCTTTCTCCGGTGGCGATTCTCTGTTGCCTCTGTTTGATATATGGGCCAATGAGTATGGCGGGCAGACTCCTTGGGAACGGATGCGCATCTATTGGACCGACGAGCGTTGCGTCCCCGTCAGCGACTCAGACAGCAACTACGGTACGTTGTGCCGCCTGCTGCTCGATAAGGTCGATTTTCCCTTGGAGCATATTTACCCGATGTCCGACTTGCTTTCGCCGAAACGGGAGGCTTCCCGTTATGCGCGGGTTGTGGCAGCTACAGTGCCTCAGGTAGAGGGGGTGCCGGTTTTCGACATTGTCCTGTTGGGGCTGGAGTCCGACGGGCATGTGGCTTCTATCTATGCAGGTCAGGAACAGTTGCTGGCTTTGAGGGAATGGTATGTACCTTGTATCAATCCCTATACGGGACAGAAGTGTGTCACGGCTACGGGTCCGATGTTGTTGGCGGCCGAACGGCTGCTTCTGCTGGCGGTAGGCCGGAGCCGGAGGACAGTGGTTTCCGATGTGCTTCGTTCGGGCGACGTGACTCCTGCTGCCTACATTGCCCATCATGCGTCCGGTGCCGGCCTGTTTGTCGACCGGAGTGCTTATGGTGAATAGGTTTCGGAAAACTTGTTGACAAGATAATGGCCGGATTCCGGCTTAATATGGAATGACTTTCTTATCTTTGCACAAAGATAAAAAATTTTCAGCTATGTCATTCCGTTCATTTTTCTTTATGCTGGGCTGGATGTTCCTGTTGCCGTTGCAACTGTTTGCATAGTATTACACAGTCCGGGGCCGGGTCGTGGACAAACTCTCGCGCCAGCCCGTTCCCTATGCCAACGTGTCGCTTTATGGCCAGCCTGGGCAGGGCGCGTCGACCGACAGTCTGGGTGTGTTCCGCATCGAGCGGGTCTCACCGGGTATCCATCAGCTTTCCGTTTCGTGCATCGGCTACAAGAACCTGCTTTCGCCCGAATACCTCGTTTCCGCCCAGCTGCCGCCTGTCGAGCTGGAGCTGGAGGAAGATGCTTCCCAGTTGGCCGAGGTGACCGTACAGGCTGCCGCCCCCTTCCGTCGCATCAAGGAGAGCCCCGTCAGCCTGCAGATCATCGGCCTGAGCGAGATTGAGAAAAGCCCCGGCGGCAACCGCGACATCTCGCGCATCGTCCGTTCCTATCCGGGCGTGTCGTTCTCGCCCATCGGCTACCGCAACGACCTCATCGTGCGTGGCGGATCGCCCTCGGAGAACCGCTTCTACATGGACGGCATCGAGATACCCAATATCAACCACTTCGCTACCCAGGGCGCTTCGGGTGGCCCCGTCAGCATCCTCAACGCCGACCTCATCCGCGAGGTGCAGTTCTACACCGGTGCCTTCCCGGCCGACAAGGGTGGGGCGCTGAGTTCCGTGATGGACATCCGCCTGCGCGACGGCAATCCCGACGACCAGACCTTCAAGGCCACGCTGGGGGCGTCAGAGGTCTCACTGAGCGGAGCCGGACATTTTGGCGAGAAAACCACCTATCTTTTTTCTGTCCGCCAGTCCTATCTACAGCTGCTCTTCAAGATGCTGGGCCTGCCGTTCCTACCCAATTACATCGACGGGCAGTTCAAGATCAAGACGCGCCTCACGCCTACGGACGAGCTCATCTTCCTGGGCCTGACGGGCATCGACAACATGAAGCTGAACACCGACGAGGAGGGCGAGGATGCGGAGTACATGCTGAGCTACCTGCCCCGCATCAAGCAGCAGACCTTCACGCTGGGTGCGGCCTACAAGCACTATGCCGGACGGCACGTGCAGACCGTCTCCCTGGGCTACAACTACCTGGCCAACCAGAACCTGAAATATGCGAACAACGATGACTCCAGTCCGGACAACCTGAATCTCGACCTGAGCTCGCATGAGCAGAAAGCCACCCTCCGCGCCGAGAACCGCACGCACGGTGAGCGATGGACCCTGACCGAGGGCGTAGAGGCCTGGTATGCCCGCTACGACGACCACACCTTCCAGCGCCTGTTCGCAGGCGGTGCGCAGCAGGTGCGGGAGCAGCAGACCAATCTGGGTATCGTGGGCTGGGGAGCCTTTGCCTCCGCCCGCTACCGGACGGCCGACGAACGCTGGACGGCCACGCTGGGCTTGCGTCTTGACGGCTGCGACTACTCGCGTGCCATGGCGCGCTTCTGGCAGAACCTGTCGCCCAATCTCTCCGTGTCGTGGCGTGTGCGTCCCGCCGTGGCCATCAACGCTGCCGTGGGCCTCTACCACCAGTTGCCGCCCTACACCGGGCTGGGCTACAAGGATGCAGCAGGCATGTATGCCAACAAATCGCTGAAATATATGAGTGTGGCCAATGCCAACCTGGGCACCGAGTGGAACGTTACCCCCCGCGTGGTGCTCGCCCTCGAGGGCTTCTACAAATACTACACCCGCGTGCCCCTGTCCGTG
>CATXSD010000103.1 GCA_958402075.1 Mediterranea massiliensis
ACTTAAAATCCCTTGGCCATTGCGGCTGTGCGGGTTCAAGTCCCGCTTCGAGTACAATATGTATTGTGTAACTCCTTGTAAGATAATAACTTGCAAGGAGTTTTTCTTTGTATACATAAACATAGCGTAAACAAAGTTGTTTGGGGCTGTTTATGTGGTAATAAAAAAGCCACCTTGCAGTGAAGATGGCTAATTATTATAATGTGCTGTTCGCGCATAAGCTTTTGTTTGCTCAGCTTAAATCAATTGCTTTAGCTGGGTAAAGAGTTGTTTTGAGCTGGATAAAGTAACACTTTGAGCTGGGCAAACGATTGCTTTGTCCAGCTTAAATGGTTTAATTGCTTATATTAGTTTGCTAACTACCTACATTAGCTGCATAACTACCTACTTTAGAAGCACCAAGTTTATAGTTATGTTATTTGGATAGAAACAGCCGAAACATCTTTTCCTGGCTTTAGGAAAGGAGGTTTCGGCTGAGGTGATACTCGCGGCTCATTGCTTCTCGTCGTTCTTGCGGATCTCCACGCGGCGTATCTTGCCGCTGATGGTCTTGGGCAGCTCGTCCACAAACTCGATGACACGCGGATACTTGTAGGGGGCGGTGACGCGCTTCACGTGGTTCTGCAGCTCCTTGACGAGGGCATCGCCGGCCTTGTCCTTGTAGGCCTTGGAGAGGACGATGGTGGCCTTGACAACCTGGCCGCGGATCTCGTCGGGCACGCCGGTGATGGCACACTCGACGACGGCGGGATGGGTCATCAGTGCGCTTTCCACCTCGAACGGGCCGATGCGGTAGCCCGAGCTCTTGATGACGTCGTCCGCACGGCCCACGAACCACAGGTAGCCGTCTTCGTCTTTCCACGCCACGTCGCCCGTGTAGTAGATGCCGTCGTGCCAGGCCTCACGGGTGCGCTCGGGGTCGCGGTAGTATTCCTTGAACAGGCCGAGGGGCTTGCCCTTGTCGGTACGGATGACGATCTGTCCCTGCTCGCCGGCCTCGACGGAGCGGCCTTCGGAGTCGATGAGGTCGACGTCGTATTGCGGGTTGGGCAGGCCCATGCTGCCGGGCTTCGGCTCCATCCAGGGCATGGTGGCCACGGTCAGCGTGGTTTCGGTCTGGCCGAAGCCTTCCATCAGGCGGATGCCCGTGAGCTTCTTGAAGGTCTCGAACACGGCGGGATTGAGCGCCTCGCCCGCGATGGTGCAGTATTCGAGGTGCGACAGGTCGTACTTGGTGAGGTCTTCGTGGATGAGGAAGCGGAAGATGGTGGGCGGCGCGCAGAGCGAGGTGACGTGGTAGTCCTGTATCTTCTGCAGGATGTCGGCGGGGGTGAACTTCTCGTGGTCGTAGACGAAGACGTTGGCGCCGGCTATCCACTGGCCGTAGAGCTTGCCCCACACGGCCTTGCCCCAGCCCGTGTCGGCGATGGTGAGGTGGAGGCTGTCGGGCTTCAGGTTGTGCCAGATGTAGCCCGTGACGATGTGTCCCAGCGGGTAGGTGAAGTCGTGGGCCACCATCTTGGGCTCGCCCGTGGTGCCGCTGGTGAAGTACATCAGCGAGATGTCGTCGTTGGTATTGGGGTGTTCGGGCTTGACGAAGGGCGCGGCGGCCTCGATGCCCTTGTGGAAGTCTTCGTAGCCTTCGGGCACCTCGGGACCTACGCTGACCAGGCGCTGGACGCTGGGCGACTCGGGCATGGCGGCGGTGATGTGGTCGGTGATGACCGTCTCGCCCGCACAGACAATCACCTTGATGTCCGCGGCGTTGCAGCGGTAGACGATGTCCTTCTTCGTCAGCAGGTGGGTGGCGGGGATGACGACGGCGCCCAGCTTGTGGAGGGCCACGATGCTGAACCAGAACTCGTAGCGGCGCTTCAGGATGAGCATCACCATGTCGCCGTGGCCGATGCCGAGGCTCTGGAAGTAGCTGGCCGTCATGTCGGTGTAGCGCTTCATGTCGCCGAAGGTGAACTGGCGGTGCTCGCCCTTGTCGTTGGTCCAGAGCAGGGCGGGTTTGTCCGGCTGCTCGGCGCCCCAGGCGTCGACGACGTCGTAGCCGAAGTTGAAGTTCTGGGGTACGTTGATCTTCAGATGGTCAATGAAGTCCTGTTGTGAGGTAAATGTGGTTTGTTCGAGATATTTTTCTATCATAGTTGTTATAATGATGAATTAAGAATGAAGAATGAAGAATCTGTTTGAATGAAGAATGAAGAACGAATAATGAAGAATCCGGGCAAGCCATCATGCTGCATGTAAATTCTTCATTCTTCATTTTTAGTTCTTCATTTACATGATGATTGCCAGAAAACGCACGGTCTTGCCGTCGAGAGCCTTCATGCCGTGGGGCAGGCCGGAGTTGAAGTAGATGCTGTCGCCAGGGTTCAGGGTGAGCTCCTTGCCGCCGACGCTGAGCAGCATCTTGCCCTCGATGACGAGGTTGAACTCCTGTCCCTGGTGGGTGTTGTAGTGGATGGGCTGATCGTTGGGCTCTACGGTGACGATGAAGGGGTCGGCCTTGCGGTTCTTGAAGCCTGCGGCCAGCGACTGGTACTTGTAGGCCTTGGTGCGCTCCACGCTGATGCCTTTGCCGGCGCGGGTCAGGAAGTAGGTGTTCATCTTGGGTTCTTCGCCGAACATGAGGGCGTCGAGGGCGATGCCGTAGTGGCGGGCTATCTGCTGGAGCATGCTCACGGAGATGTCGTGTTCGCCCGACTCGGCGCGTTCGTATTCGTCCTTGTCGATGCCGCATTCGTTGGCAATGTCGTTGGGGGTCAGCTCGAGCACGTCGCGCAGTCCGCGCAGGCGTTCGGCTATTTGTTTAATCTGTTCGTCCATACTTACGAGTGGTTAGTGGTTAGCGGTTAGTGGTTAGTATTAAACAGCGCTTGCTTTTATTGCGTTGATGATGGCCGAGGTGAAGCCGTCGTGCTCCAGGCTGTTGATGCCCTTGATGGTGAGGCCGCCGGGGGTACATACCTTGTCGATCTCGAGGGCGGGGTGCGTGTCGTTGTTGAGGATGAGCTCGGCGGCTCCCTTGACCGACTGGGCTACCATCTTCATGCCGTCGGCAGGACGGATGCCCAGCTCCACACCTGCCTGCATGGCGGCCTGGATGTACTTCAGCGCGTAGGCGATGCCGCAGGAGGTCATGGCCGTGGCGGCGGCAAACTTGGCTTCGGGCAGCAGGATGGCCATCCCCAGCTCGTTGAACAGGCTGAGCACCAGTTGCTCCTGCTCGGGCGTGGCGTTGCGGCTGGCCACGAGCGTCATGCTCTGGCGTTCGCTGATGGCCGTGTTGGGGATGAGGCGGAACATGGTCATCTCCTTGTCGGCCACGTAGTGGGCCAGCTCCTCGAAGGCGATGCCGGCGGCCACCGAGAGGATGATCTGGCGGCTCTTGAGCTTCAGCTCCTTCAGGACGGGCTTTATCAGCCAGGGCTTCACGGCCAGGATGATGAAGTCGGCGCCCGTAACGGCTTCCTGGTTATTGTTTGTCACCTGCATGTCGGGGAATTCGGCCTGCAGGGCGTCGAGTTTGCCTTGCGAGGGGTTCGACACGATGATGTCGGCGGCCTGGAGGATGGTGCCCCGAGCCAGCCCGCGGGCGATGGATCCGCCCATGTTTCCTGCTCCGATGATGGCTGTTCTCATAATCGTTTTGTTTTAGATGAGGATTGATGTCTGGCAAAGTTAATAAGTTTTGGGAAGAAAATTGTACGTCTTTGTAGGGAAAATGCGGTCAGAGCCTTACTTTTTGTTGCTGGCGGGGGAATGGGGAGGCAGGAAAAGACTTCGGCGTGGAAAACACAAGTGTTCGAAGAAACTTATGCCATCCACGCCGAAGGAAAGATGAGTAAATGGGTATCAGCCCAGCACCTTCTTGAACCGCTCCAGGAAGAGGTCGGCCTCGTCCATGGACAGGCAGAGGGGCGGCAGGAGGCGGATGACGTTGGTGCCGCTCACGCCCGTGAAGACGTGCTGCTCCTTGAGCAGGCGCAGGCGCAGGTCCTTGATGGGAGCGTCGAACTCGAGGCCGATCATCAGGCCGCGGCCGCGTACGTCCTTGATTTGGGGCAGCTTCTTCAGCTCGTCCAGCAGGTAGGTACCCACGCGGGCGGCGTTGTCCATCAGGTGTTCCTGCTCCATGACGTCGAGCACGGCCAGGGCGGCGGCGCAAGCCAGGTGGTTGCCTCCGAAGGTGGTGCCCAGCTGGCCGTAGACGGCCTTGAACATGGGGCTGATGAGCACGGCGGCCATGGGGAAGCCGTTGCCGATGCCCTTGGCCACCGTGATGAGGTCGGGGCGGATGCCCTGGTGCTGGTGGGCGAAGAACTTGCCGCTGCGTCCGTAGCCGCTCTGTATCTCGTCGAGGATGAGCACGGTGCCCGTCTCCGTACAAGCCTGGCGGAGGGCGTGCATGAACTCGTCGGTGGGCAGCTGGATGCCGCCCACGCCCTGGATGCCTTCGATGATGACGGCGCAGACATCACCCTTGGCCAGCTCGGCCTGCATGGCGGCCGTGTCGTTGAGGGGCAGGTAGGTGACGTGTCCGCAGTCGTTGATGGGGGCGATGATCTTGGGGTTGTTGGTCACCTCGACGGCCAGCGACGTGCGTCCGTGGAAGGCCTTGGCGAAGGACACCACCCGTGTGCGTCCGTTGTGGAAGGAGGCCAGCTTGAGGGCGTTCTCGTTGGCTTCGGCACCGCTGTTGATGAGGAAGAGCGAGTAGTCTTCGTAGCCGCTGGCCTTGCCCAGTCGTTCGGCCACCTGCTGCTGCAGCTTGTTGATGACGGAGTTGGAGTAGAAGCCCAGGGTGGCTACCTGGTGGCTGATCATCTCCACGTAGTGCGGATGGGCGTGTCCGATGGAGATGACGGCATGGCCGCCGTAGAGGTCGAGATACTCGGTACCGTTCTCGTCCCACACGTGGCAGCCTTTTCCCTTGACGATGTTGACATCGAACAAAGGATATACATCGAATAATTTCATGATCGTTCTGTTTTTGTAGGTTCTGTTTTCATCCTGTCATCCTGAACGGAGTGAAGGATCTCTTGTTCTTTTAGTAGAGATGCTTCACTCCGTTCAGCATGACATTAAGAGTTCTGCATGACGCTATAATAGATATTGTCCCAAGTCTTCCCATTGCGGATTCATCTGTTCCACCAAAGCGTTCTTCTTTTGACGGATAAAGCCTTTCAATTGTTTTTCTCTTGCGATGGCCTCCTCTATTTGCTGGTATTCTTCGTAATACACCAAATGGTGGCATCGGTATTTTTTAGTGAATCCGTCAATTGAGCCGCTTTTGTGTTCTCTGTACCGGCGGGTCAAGTCATTGGTGACTCCCGTATAGAGAACATTTCGGCGGATATTGGTTATCATATAAATCCAGTAGGGCATACGACCGGCTTTAGAGATTCTTCACTTCGTTCAGAATGACAGAATGTTGCGTGAATTCTTCATTCTTCGTTCTTCATTCTTCATTAAAACGCGCTTGGCTTCAGCCTCAGTCCTACCGTCTCTTCGAGGTTGAACATCAGGTTCATGTTGTGGACGGCCTGGCCGCTGGCACCCTTCAGCAGGTTGTCGATGCACGAGATGATGAGCAGCTTGTCGCCGTGCTTCTCCAGGTGGATGAGGCACTTGTTGGTGTTGACTACCTGCTTCAGGTCGATGTTCTTGTCGACGATGTGCGTGAAGGAGTCCTTGGCGTAGTATTCCTCGTACATGCGGCGGATTTCGTCGAGCCCCACCTTGGTCTTCACGACGATGGTGGCGAAGATGCCGCGCGGGAAGTCGCCGCGGTAGGGGATGAAGTCTATCTCCGAGTTGAAGCTGTTCTGGAGTTGGCGGAGCGACTGCTTGATTTCGGGCACGTGCTGGTGCTCGAAGGCCTTGTAGACGCTGATGTTGTTGTTGCGCCAGCTGAAGTGGCTTGTGGCACCCGGCTTGACACCCGCGCCTGTGCTGCCCGTGATGGCGTTCACCATGATGTCGTCGTTCAGCATCAGGTTCTTGGCCAGGGGGAGGAGGCCCAGCTGGATGCAGGTGGCGAAGCAGCCGGGGTTGGCCACGTGCTTGGCCTTGCAGGTGGCGCGGCGGTTCAGCTCGGGCAGGCCGTAGATGAAGTCGTGGTCGTCGCTCTTGAGGCGGTAGTCCATCGAGAGGTCGATGATCTTCAGGTCTTCGGGCACGTTGTGGCTCTCGAGGAACTTGCGCGTGTCGCCGTGGGCGGTGCAGAAGAAGAGCACGTCGATCTGGTCCAGCGGAAGCTGGTCGGTGAAGGTCAGGTCTGTCTCGCCATAGAGGCCTTCGTGTACGTCGGTTATCTTGTTGCCGGCGTTGCTCGAGCTGTTGACGAAGACGATTTCCGCCTCCGGATGGTTCAAGAGCAGGCGGATGAGCTCGCCCGCCGTGTAGCCGGCACCGCCTATGATTCCTACTTTAATCATAATCTTGTTTGAATTGAGAATGAGGAAGGAAGAATGAAGAATTTCTGTTTAGCAGGGGGCATCATCAGTTTCTTCATTCTTCCTTTTTAGTTCTTCATTTATTTAAATATCTTTCAGTTCGTCCTTGTGCGTGGCATAGTAGGCGCGGAGCGGAGTGGAGAGCACCTTGATGAAGCCCTTGGCGTCTTCGGCCGTCCAGCCCTTCTGCATCTCGCCATATTCGCCGAACTTGTTCTTCACGAGGTCGTCCCTGCTTTCCACGCCGACGGTGTGGAAGCCCAGCGGACGGAGTTCGAGGATGGCGGTGCCGTTCACGTTGCGCTGGCTTTCGGTCAGCATGGCCTCGATGTCGCGCATCACAGGCTCCAGGTACTGGCTCTCGTGGAGGAACATGCCATACCAGTTGGCCACCTGGTCTTTCCAGTACTGCTGCCACTTGCTCAGGGTGTATTTCTCGAGGAAGCGGTGGGCGCCGATAATCAGCATGGGAGCGGCGGCTTCGAAACCTACACGACCCTTGATGCCGATGATGGTGTCGCCCACGTGCATGTCGCGTCCGATGCCGTAGGCGGCGCCTATTTCTTCTACCTTCTGGATGGCCTTGATGGGGTCGTCGAAGCGTTCGTCGTTCACGGCCTTCAGCTCGCCCTTCTCGAAGGTGAGGCGCAGCTGCTCAGTGCCCTTCTTGGTGCAGTGCTTCAGGTAGGCACTCTCTGGCAGACCCTGTGCCGAGTCGAGGATTTCGCCTCCGCAGATGCTCGTGCCCCAGATGCCTACATTATAGGAATATTTCAGTTTGGCAAAGTCGGCGGCAAAGCCGTGCTTGTTCAGGTAGTCGATTTCCTCCTGGCGGCTCAGGGCCATGTCGCGGGTCAGGGTGATGATTTCCACACCCGGCGCCATGACGAGGAAGGTCATGTCGAAGCGCACCTGGTCGTTGCCGGCGCCTGTCGAGCCGTGGGCGATGGCATCGGCGCCTATCTCGTTGGCGTAGCGGGCGATGGCCAGTGCCTGGAAGATACGCTCCGAGCTGACGGAGATGGGGTAGGTGCCGTTGCGCAGCACGTTGCCATAGACCATATACTTCAGGCTCTTGTCGTAGTATTCGTGCGTCACGTCGAGGGTGACATACTTCACGGCGCCCAGCTTGTAGGCGTTCTCTTCGTTGGTTTTCAGCTGCTCGGCGCTGAATCCGCCCGTGTTGGCACAGGCGGCATACACTTCATAACCTTTTTCCTTGGCCAGATACATCACGGTGAACGAAGTATCCAGTCCGCCGCTGAAAGCGACCACTACTTTTTTCTTCTTTGCTTCCATAGTTCAATATGCGTTTTATTAGTTCGTTTCTTTCTTTCAGATTTTGTCGTCCTCGTGCAGGGCGGGGTCGTAGAGCATGGCGGTGCAGATGCAGAACTTGCGGTTCTTGGCCACGAGGATGTCGTGGTTGATGCATCCCTCGCATCCTTTCCAGAAGGCGTCGTCGTCGGTCAGCTCGTTGAAGGTGACGGGCACGTAGCCCAGTTCGGTATTCATCTTCATCACTGCCGCGCCGCTCGTCAGGCTGAATATCTTGGCCTTGGGCCAGCGGAGGCGTGCCAGGCGGAAGGAGGCCTGCTTGATTCGCTTGGCCAGTCCGATGCCCTGATATTTGGGGTGTACAATCAGACCCGAGGTGGCCACATACTGTTTGTTTCCCCAGCTTTCTATGTAGGTGAAGCCTGCAAACTCGTCGCCGCAGAGGGCGATGATGGCTTTTCCTTCTTTCATTTTGGTGGCAACGTATTCGTGCGTACGTTCGGCAATTCCTGTGCCGCGCTTCTTGGCGGCCTCCCTTATGGTGTCGAGAATTGTGTCCACGTAGACTTCGTGCGAGGCGTCTGCTACCATCACATCAATTTGTTTCGCGTCCATTTCTTTTTCTATTGTCGTTTTGTTAAATGTTCGGTATGATTTCGGAGAGGAAAGCGCGTACGTCGTCGTGCGAGGTCTTCTCGGCCAGCACCAGCATGATGGTGTCGTCGCCGGCGATGGTGCCGAGGATGTGCGGGCATTCGCGGTTGTCAATGTCGTAGGCGATGCTGCTGGCATAGCCGGGGCGGGTGCGGATGACGGCGATGTTGTGCGAGAACTGCAACGACACGAAGCCGCTGGACATGAGCATTTCGCTGGCGCTCTGCTGGCGGCTGTGGCGTTTGTAGAGGATGTCGTTGGGGAGCACGTACACATACTTTCCGTTCGTGTTGGCCGCTTTGGCTACCTTCAGCTGCTTCAGGTCGCGCGAGAGGGTGGCTTGTGTCAGTTCGAACCCTTCCTTTCCCAGGGCTTGGAGCAAATCTTCCTGCGAGCCGATTTCGTTGCTCGAGATAATCATCTTGATGGCGTCTAAACGATTGGCTTTCTTCTTCATCTTTTTGTATGTTTATTCTAACTCGGCGCAAAATTAGGGAATATATTTGAAAGAATATACATAAAATCGTATTTTTCTTCCTCTTTTTTGCATATTTTGCTCATGGGGGATGCCGCTGGGGTGTTCTGTGGGAAGGCACTGCGGGCAGGCGGCGTGACACGGTGCTTCGTGACCCCTCGACACAGTGCTTCGTCAGGGTGTCAGGAAGTGCTTCGTGAGGGGGTGAGGAAGCACTTCGTCGGGACCTCACAAAGCACTGCGTGGCGCAGCCTCGCTCCGAGCCTTCAGAGACGGCCTTGGAGGGAATGGGTGAAAAAGAAATAAGCCGCTAAAAAATTAGCGGCTTATACTCTTGCGTGTCGGAATGAGGCGACTCGAACGCCCGACCCCTACGTCCCGAACGTAGTGCGCTACCAACTGCGCTACATTCCGATACTTCTTGAGGGGAAAGTGGTGTCACCAGGAATCGAACCGGGGACACAAGGATTTTCAGTCCTTTGCT
>CATXSD010000104.1 GCA_958402075.1 Mediterranea massiliensis
AGACACCCAATCTTTATTAACCTTAAATCTAATACCATGAAAAACACAGTGCAAAGGTAAGCGGTTTATGTTATACAACATAACAAATCGACGAAAAAATGCGTTTTGTTAGCATTGTTTAACCTTTCGGCCTATTCTACATACAATACCAGGCCCTTGAGGTACTCTCCTTCGGGGTGGTAGATGTTCACGGGGTGGTCCGCCGGCTGCGTCAGCTGGTGCAGGATGCGCACGTTGCGCCCCGACATGGCTGCCGCCGTGAAGACCGCCGTGCGGAAGTTCTCCTTGCTGACGGCCTGCGAGCACGAGAAGGTGAACAGGATGCCGCCCGGCTTGATTTTCTCGAATGCCTTGACGTTCAGCTTGCGGTAGCCCTGCAGGGCGTTGCGCAGGGCGTCGCGGTGCTTGGCAAAGGCCGGCGGATCCAGGACGATGAGGTCATACTGGTCGCCCATGCGGTCGAGGAACTTGAAGGCGTCTTCGGCATAGGCCGTGTGGCGCGGGTCGTCGGGGAAGTTCAGGGCGATGTTCTTGTTCGTCAGGTCGATGGCCTTGGCCGAGCTGTCTACCGAGTGCACCAGCCTGGCCCCTCCGCGCATGGCGTAGACGGAGAATCCGCCTGTGTAGCAGAACATGTTCAGCACGCTGCGTCCGTGGGCATAGCGTTCCAGCAGGGCGCGGTTCTCGCGCTGATCCACGAAGAAGCCCGTCTTCTGTCCCTTCAGCCAGTCGATGTGGAACTTCAGGCCATACTCCACAGCCACGTTGTCGGCGCTGCCTCCCTTCAGGAAGCCGTTTTCGGGGTAGAGGTCGGCCTTGAAGGGCAGGGTCGTTTCCGATTTATAATAGATGTTGTCCACCTCGCCGTCCATCACCTCGGCCAGCGCTTCGGCTATCGTCATGCGGTCCAGGTGCATGCCGGCCGAGTGGGCCTGCATCACGGCCGTGCGTCCATACACGTCGACGACGAGGCCCGGCAGGTTGTCGCCCTCGCCGTGCACCAGTCGGTAGGTGTTGTTGTCGGCCCGTCCGGCCACGCCGATGCTGCGGCGCATGTCGCGCGCCACGGTCAGGCGCCGTATCCAGAAGTCCTTGTCGATGGCCTCGTCCTGTCGGAAGGAGAGCACGCGCACGGCGATGCTCCCTATCTGGTAGTGGCCTTTGGCGATGAATTCCTTTTTCGACGTGTAGATTTCCACGACCTCACCTTCCTCGGGTTCGCCGTCGATGCGTGCGATGGCGCCCGAGAACACCCAGGGATGAAAGCGCTTGAGCGACTCTTCCTTGCCCGATTTCAGATATACTTTATACATGGTTTCAAATGTCAAATATGAAATATCAAATATGAAATATCAAATATCAAATATGAAATGTCAGATATCAAATATTAATTTCCGTTCAGTTCGTTTTCGTTGTTGTCATTCCGGCCTTGAGCCGGAATCCATTTCTCCGTATGCGTGGGGGTGGCTTGGATCCCGCATCAAGTGCGGGATGACTGGGCCGTCAGCGATGAATTTTCAACTCTTCACTCTCAACTCTCCACTTTCAACTCTCCACTCTCAATCACAAAGTCCCCCGTCTCCTTTAGTTCCTGCAGCTTGTGGTAGATGTTGAGGCAGGCCCAGGCGTCGGTGGCGGCATAGAGCTGTTGCGGCTGCGTCAGCGTTTCGGCCTCCCAGTTGCTCAGGCGTTGCGACTTCGATATCTTCTCGTTGAACAGGATGCCGTAGATTTTCTGCAAGCTCTTGTCCTCGATGCCGAAGGGGCGCACATACTCCTGCAGCTCCACGTAGGCCCTCGGCTCGAAGGGTGCCCGCTTGTGCAGCATCATGAAGTCGTCGCGCAGCGAGAGGCCCACCTTCGTCACGGCGGGGCTTTCCAGCAGCTTGATGACGGGCATCGTGAGCCCCGTCTGGTTCAGGCGGAACAGGAAGCAGTGGTCTTCGGTGGACACCTGCAGCAGCGCCACCTTGTAGACCCGCCCCTTGCTGAACGAGGGCCTCGTCTCTGTGTCGATGCCCAGCACGGGGCAGTTTTTCAGGTAGGCGGCCGCCCTTTCGGCCTCCTGCGGCGTCTGCACCACGTGTATCTCTCCGGGGAAAGCCGCTTTGGGCAGTTCGCTCAGTTCTTCTTTCGCAATGGTTCTTCTTATGATCATACGGTTCAGTTTTCTTTTTTCACTCTCCACTCTCAAATCTCTTCCTCGTCCAGCTCGTCCCCGTCGCCTTCCTCGTCGTCGTCCTGTCCGGCATATTTCACTTCATGCAGGGCGCGGAGCGTGTTCACCAGTTTCTGTCCCCAGTACAGGCGGAAGTTCTCCTGGCAGATGGCCAGCGAGTCGTTCATCGTCTCGTTCAGTCCCAGCCTGAAGACGAAGATAAAGTCGCGTATGTCCTGGTAGATGTCCGCCAGGTCTTCGGAGATATATCGTGTGATGGGTTGGTCGCTGTACTTCATGTCGCTCACGAACACGTCCAGATAGTCGTCCCTTTCGGCCAGGATGGCGGCCAGGTTCATGCGCACTATCTCGTAGGTTTCTTCGGTGACGAAGGTTTCGGGCGCCTCTTCGCCCATCATTTCGCAGGGCGGCAGCATGGATGCCTTGAGGTAGAGCAGGGGCAGCAGTTTCAGGGTAGTGTCCACGAATTCCGTCCGTTTGCTTCCTTCGGCCTGTTCGATGAATTTGCAGAACTCCGCCGCCACGGTGACGAACTCTATCACGTTGCGGTCGAATATCACTTGGCTATCTTTCTTCATACGTCTTTTTTGAATATGAATGCAAAGATAGTGCAAACCGAGCGGAATGCAAAAAAATAAGCTCGCTTATTGTTTTGCATGGCCGAGGTGCCGCCTGTCTTTTCTTCCATCTCCACTTGTCATTCTGAGCCGGGGGCGAAGAAACTCAAAAATGATTTCAGCTAATTGTCAACTGTCAACTGTCACGCGTGCAGCAGAAAATAAAAAATCCCCCGTTGAAGGACGAGGGAACCTAATGTTTTCACAACGGAATAATCCTTATTGTGAGTTGCTTCAAATTAGTATGGCAAAGATACAAAGAAAAAGACAATGTACAAGTGATTTTTTCAATTTTTTTTGTAGATTTGTGGCAGATATAAAGATTTCCATTACTATGAAAAGAATATTAGGTCTTGATTTAGGAACCAACAGCATTGGTTGGGCTGTAATAAATAAGTCTTTCGACAAAGAAGGCAATGAATTGTTATGTGGAATAGAATCCGCTGGTAGTCGAATTATACCAATGGATGCAACAATCTTGGGAGATTTTACCAAAGGAAACAAGGTCTCTCAGACGCAAAATCGGACAAAGGCAAGAAGTACCAGGCGTATGTATGAAAGGGGACATTTGAGACGCGAAAGACTTCATAGGGTTTTGTCAATTATGGGATACTTGCCTGTAGATTATTTGTCGCAATTGGATCGCTATGGGAAATTCTTGCCAAATAAGGAACCCAAATTAGCCTGGTATGTGGATGATGCAAATGTTTCGCATTTTTTGTTTCAAGACTCTTTTCAAGAAATGTTGGATACGTTTAAAAGATATAATCCGTCTATAGTTGCAGGCTCTCATAAGATTCCATATGATTGGACAATATATTATCTGCGGAAAAAGGCGTTGTATCAGAAAATTCAAAAAGAAGAACTGGCTTGGATTTTGCTGAACTTTAATCAGAAAAGAGGATATTTCCAGTTGCGTGATGAAATGGAAGAACAGGTATCCACCAAAAACCGTCAATATTTTGATCGTCAGCAGGTGGTGGATATTATAGATACTCAAGAGACCTATAAAGGTATGAAGATCTTGCGGGTCATCTTGTCTGATGGTACTCAAGGGAAAATCTTTAAGAAGGAGATCCCTGATTGGATTGGGCAGGTAAAAGATATTATCGTAACGGTCGATATAGATAAAGAAGGAAAAGACAAGTATGATGAGGACGGCTTGCTTTCCTGTCGTTTTAAAGTTCCATCGGAAGCTGAATGGGAAACGGAATGGATGTTGGTTAAGGAAAAGACTCAGCACGATTTGGAGGCATCGGGTAAGAGTGTAGGTGAATATATATTTGATACTCTTCTTCACAATCCGATGCAGAAAATTCGCGGTAAGCTGGTACGTACCATTGAACGTAAATACTACAAGGAAGAGTTGCATCGGATATTATCGAAACAGAAAGAGTTTCATGCTGAGTTGAATGACAGAGAGCTTTATGAAAAATGTTTGGAAGAACTTTATCCCAATAATCCGGCTCATAGAAATTTGATGGCAACCCATGATTTGTCCTATTTCTTGATGAACGACATCTTGTTTTATCAGCGTCCGTTGAAAAGTAAGAAGTCGTTGATAGACAATTGTCCCTTTGAAGGACATGAATACGTAGATAAGGAAACAAATGAACGTAAATACTCGCCGGTAAAATGTATTGCAAAGTCTCATCCTTTGTTTCAAGAGTTCAGGCTATGGCAATTTGTTTCGAACCTTCGTATTTATCAGAAGGAAAAAGAGGTTAACGGGCGTTTGATGACAGACGTGGATGTTACACGAGATTTTTTGCGTAGTGAAGAGGATTATGTGGCTTTGTTTGATTGGTTGAATGAGAGGAAAGAAATCAAGCAGGAGCAATTTTTGAAATATCCGGCTTTTGGTTTGAAGAAAGATGCTAGTCAATATAGGTGGAATTATGTCGAAGACAAATCTTATTGTTGCAACGAAACACGGTCTGTGATGTTGGCTCGTTTGGATAAGGCTGGCATCCCCCGTGCTTTTTTGACTCGTGAGCTTGAAGAGGCGTTGTGGCATATTCTATATTCAGTATCAAGCAAGCAGGAATTGAAGCAAGCTCTTGCGTCCTTTGCAGAGAAAAATGATTTGGACATAAATTTTGTAGATGCTTTTGCCAATACACCGCCATTTGAGAAATCTTATGGGGCTTATTCTGCCAAAGCGATCAAGAAACTGCTTCCTCTGATGCGTATGGGGCATTATTGGAAGGCAGAAGATATCGATGCTCATACCCGCGAAAGGATTGATAAAATTCTGACAGGAGAGTACGATGAAGGCATCAGGAATCGGGTACGGGAAAAAGCGATTCATTTGGTGGATTTGTCCTCTTTTAAAGGTCTTCCTTTGTGGTTGGCGAGTTATATTGTTTATGACCGTCATTCGGAGGCGAAAGAAATTTGTCGTTGGAAGTCGTCTCAAGATATTGATGAATATCTGAAAGCGTTCAAGCAGTATTCTTTACGCAATCCTATTGTAGAGCAGGTCGTTCTGGAAACTTTACGAACTGTCCGTGATATATGGAAACAGGTGGGTGTGATTGATGAAATCCATGTGGAGCTGGGGCGTGAAATGAAGAATCCTTCCGAGAAGCGTAAGAAAATGGCTCAAAGGATGCTGGAAAATGAAAATACCAATCTGCGTATCAAAGCTTTGTTGGTTGAGTTCATGAACCCGGAGTTAGGCATTGAGAATGTCCGTCCTTATTCTCCTTCCCAGCAGGATTTGTTACGTATCTATGAAGAGGGTGCATGGAATGCTTCCAACGCAGACGATGATTTGCGCGACGAGATGTTGGGCATTCTGAAGAAATTCAATGAGTCGGACACGAAAAAGAGACCGACTTCTTCGGATATCAAACGCTATCGACTTTGGTTGGAACAGAAGTACAGGTCGCCTTATACAGGTGCTGTCATTCCATTGAGCAAATTATTCACACCTGCCTATGAGATTGAGCATGTCATTCCTAAAGCTCTTTATTTTGACGATTCGTTCAGCAATAAGGTGATTTGTGAATCAGAGGTGAACAAGCTGAAGGACAAACAGCTGGGCCATGAATTCATAAAGCAACATCATGGTGAGAAAGTTCAGTTGTCGTTGGGTGGAGTCGTCGAGATTTTTTCAGTGGATGCCTATGAGCGATTTGTAAAAGACAACTATTCGCAGAATAGCGCTAAAATGAAGAAACTTTTGATGGACGAGATTCCTGAACAATTTACCGAACGTCAGATGAACGACAGTCGTTACATCAGTAAGCTGGTTGTGTCTTTGTTGTCTAACATCGTCCGTGATGAGGAGGAACAAGACGTCCAGTCAAGGAATGTTGTGGTATGTACCGGTGGGGTGACTGACAGATTGAAGAAAGATTGGGGAGTCAATGATGTATGGAATAAGATTGTGTTGCCACGTTTTGAGCGGATGAACCAGCAAACGGGAACTTCCGATTTTACATCGGTCAATGCCAATGGGCGTACGATACCTGCCATGCCTCTTCAGTTGCAGAAAGGATTCAGCAAAAAGCGTATTGACCACAGGCATCATGCGATGGATGCCATTGTGATAGCGTGCGCGAGCAGAAATGTGGTCAACTACCTGAATAATCAGTCGGCGGGCAAAAACGGCAAGGTGTCTCGTTATGATTTGCAGCATCTGTTGTGCACCAAGGTGCAATATGGTAATGGCTATCAGTGGGTCGTCAATAAACCTTGGGAAACATTTACCCAAGATGTGTACAAGACTCTGAAGGATGTGGTTGTCAGCTTCAAGCAGAATTTGCGTGTCATAAACAAGACAAGTAATTACTATCAGCGTAAAGAGAATGGAAAAACGATTCTTTCCAAGCAGGATAAAGGGGACAATTGGGCTATTCGAAAATCTTTGCATAAAGAGACTGTTTTTGGAGAAGTAAATTTGCGTAAGATGTCCAACGCTTCCTTGAAGTCCGTCCTTGTCAATCCGAAAGTGATTGTAAACAAGGATTTGAAGAGAAAGCTGATAGAACTCATAGAACAGGGATATGGCGAAAAACAAATAAAGAATTATTTTGAAGAACATAAAGACAGTTGGCAGGATGTAAATCTGAAAAAAATACCTGTGTATTATTTTACGAAAGATTCCAGTGAGCATTATTTTGCTTCCCGTAAACCTTTGGACGACTCTTTCAACAAGGATTCCATCAGTAGTATTACCGATACAGGCATACAGGCTATTTTGTTGAGGCACTTGGAAGAAGAGGGCAATGATCCCAAAATCGCCTTTTCTCCCGAAGGTATAGAGCGGATGAACAAAAATATAATGCGCTTGAACAACGGACATCAGCATCAGCCGATTTATAAAGTAAGGAAATTTGAAAAAGGTGATAAGTTTGCAGTGGGTACAAGAGGAAACAGATCTTCAAAGTTTGTAGAGGCAGCCAAGGGTACAAATTTGTTCTTTGCGGTTTATGAACAGGAGCTGTTTGACCCAAATAATGGTGAGGTCGTGAAGAAGCGTACATTTGCTACAATTCCGCTGAACGTGGTTATCAGTCGTCAGAAATTGGGGAAGTCTTCTGCGCCCGCGGACAAGGATGGAAATTTCCCTTTGTTTGTCCTTTCGCCCAATGACTTGGTGTATGTTCCTACCAGGGAAGAGCAGGAGAGTAATCAACTGCCTGCTAATCCACATCCCGATAGAATATATAAAATGGTAAGTTGTAGTGGTAATCAATGCTTTTTTATTCAATATGGAGTCTCTGGTCTGTTGTGGGATAAAAATGAATTCTCTGCTTTAAATAAGATGGAGAGGGCCATAACAGGAGAAATGATAAAGGAAATCTGTATTCCATTGAAAGTTGATCGTCTGGGACATGTTACTTATAAGCTATAGTTGTTATGATAAAAAAAACGCTATATTTTGGAAATCCAACTTATCTGTCTTTGCGTAATCAGCAATTGGTGATAAAGCTTCCGGAAGTTGAGGGGAACGATTCGCTTCCGGGGCTTCTCAAACGACAGGCAGATGTTACGCGTCCCATTGAGGATATAGGTGTGGTTGTTCTTGACCATAAACAGATTACCATTACTTCAGGTGCCTTGGAAGCCTTGCTGGAAAATAATTGTGCGGTCATTACTTGCGACAGCAAGAGTATGCCGGTAGGATTGATGCTGCCTCTTTGTGGTAATACCACGCAAAACGAACGTTTTCGCAAACAATTGGAAGCTTCGTTGCCTCTGAAAAAACAATTGTGGCAGCAAACCATTCAAACCAAGATTCGTAATCAGGCACGGATATTGGCGGAATGTAGAGCAGAGGAGGTAAAATGTATGTTTGTGTGGGCCAATAATGTCCGGAGCGGTGATTCGGATAATTTGGAAGCCCGAGCCGCCGCTTATTATTGGAAAACATTGTTTGCCGATGTGGAGGGTTTTACGCGCGACCGTGACGGTCTGCCTCCCAACAATCTGTTGAATTACGGATATGCCATTTTGCGTGCAGTTGTAGCCCGTGGGTTAGTGTCAAGTGGGTTACTCCCGACTTTAGGCATTCATCACCACAACAGATATAATGCTTATTGCTTGGCCGATGATATTATGGAGCCCTACCGTCCTTACGTTGATCGTCTTGTGTATTCTCTCTATAAAGAGAAAGGGGGAGGAGATGTCGCTTTGGACAAATCAACAAAATCAGTATTGCTTACGATTCCCACGTTGGAAGTTCATATAGGTGGTAAGCGCAGCCCGTTGATGGTGGCAGTAGGGCAAACTACTGCCTCATTATACAAATGTTTTGTAGGGGAATTGAGACGTATCCAGTATCCCGAAGAAGATTAATGGAACGTTTTAGCGAATATAGGGTGATGTGGATTTTGGTATTTTTCGATTTGCCAACGGATACAAAGAAAGAGAGAAAAGCTGCTTCTGACTTCAGAAAAATGCTTCAGCGCGACGGGTTCACCATGTTTCAATTTTCCATCTATGTCCGTCATTGTGCCAGTAGTGAAAATGCTGATGTACATATCAAGAGGGTCCAATCATTTCTTCCTCAGTTAGGGCAGGTTGGTATATTGTGCATTACAGATAAACAATTTTCTCAAATTAAGATTTTTTATGGGAAAAAGACCATAGAAGCCAACGCTCCAGGTCAACAACTGGAGTTGTTTTAAAAAGATAAATCCTGCAAAATGCAGGATTTGTTTGTTTTTAAAGGACAGCTTTTATTGTTTCTAAAATATGATATAAATATCTGTATTCCAGATTGTTGTTTAGAATGAGCTGTTCTTGTTGGCTCAAAGATACTAATTTGAAAGCAATTCACAACCGTGAGCGTTACCACGCTTATTAAACAGAGCTGTTCTTGTTGGCTCAAAGATACTAATTTGAAAGCAATTCACAACTTCTTGGCCTTTATAAAACTTTGCTCCTTTGCTGTTCTTGTTGGCTCAAAGATACTAATTTGAAAGCAATTCACAACAAGTTTACGGAGATTTAAATCAAACGGATAGCTGTTCTTGTTGGCTCA
>CATXSD010000105.1 GCA_958402075.1 Mediterranea massiliensis
CTTCTCCTGCATGGAGAGGGTGTGCAGCAGGGTGCCGCTTGTCTTCTCGGACTGCAGGTAGAGAGCTGCGGACAGAGCGACAAACAGCCAGCAGAGAAAGAACTGTACCCCCAGCATGAAGTTGCGCCCCCGATGGCTCTGCCGTCTGCGCCGACCGCCGCCAAGTCCGTCCTGTACCGATATGCGGCGGATGCGCAGCGTGGCCACCAGGCAGATACCTGCGCATAGCAGTACCAACAACCCGATGTATTGGGCGGCATGACGCATGAGCAGCGACTTGCTGAACGTCATCGACATGAATTCGACGGAATAGTCCAGCCGTCCGTCGGTCACTTCGATGCCCCACAGCATCAGCAGCGAGGCTGCCAGTACCACCAGCAAGGATTGTACGAAGAGCAGGGTAAAGAGCTGCCCGCCGCTGCATCCGTTCACCTTCATCACGCTGAACTCTTTCGTGCGGTTGAAGTAGGAACCAATCAGGAAATGGAAGAAGTTGAGCAGTCCCACCAGCAGGATGAGCAGTCCCATGGTGCCTGTAATCCAGCTGGTGACGGACAGCTGCCTGTGCTCGTAGGGAAAGCGTCCGATGGGAAACACTTGTGCTTCATACTCCCTGTCGTACAGCCGCCAGCTGTAGTCGCGCTGCATGAACTGCTCTTCCAACTGACGGATGTCGGCATCGGGTGCCAGCAGGGCAAATGTGTTGCCGCCCGTCATCTCGTGGCGTCTGTCGCTTTGCAGCAAACCTTCGCTGTCGTTCAGCACCAGCATGTCCATCGTCTCCATGAAGTGGAGGGAATTGTTGGGCGGCGTGTCGTCCATGACGGCCTGCACGGTATAGGTGATGCCTCCGTCGCGGGGAGTGGTCGACGGCGAAGTGGGCAGCCGGCGGGTCATGACACATGTCTTTCCGATGGCTTCGGCCTCGCTGCCGAAGATGCGGACGGCCGTCGAACGGCTCATCACAAGCGCGTTGGGCGTATGGCTGGCCGTCTGCCAGCTTCCGGCCACGATGCGGGGCGTGAAGATGCGGGCATAGAGGCTGTCCGTTTCCATCCGCTTCAGCTCGTAGGGCAAGGTTTTGCCGGGCCTTACCTCGATGTCGAAGGGCATTTGGCGGGGATAGGTGACAAACGAAAGGGCCTCTACCCCCTTTGCCCAGCCGCGCATGTCCTCGCAGAGCGGTGCGGGTGTGCCGGAGAAATAATGGTTCTGTTCGCTATCGTACAAACTAACCAGTACAATCCGCTTGTAGTTGTCGAAACAATGGTTGGCAGACTGTATGAAACGGCTGCAATACAGGCAGACGCAGAAACTGAACAGCCCCACGGCCAGCCCGATGATGGAAATGATGTTCTGTGTTCTGTATTTCAGCAGGTTTCTGATGGCAAGTGTAACGTAATGTAATATCATATTCTTCTCGTTAGTTTAGCAGGTATAGTAGGAACAGCCGATACTTGCGGCTGTTCCCATACATTTGAATATCAACAACTTCGTACTTTATTTTTCTTTTCAATAAATAAAGTGTCACTTTAGTATATTTAAAGCAGTACTTTAAAGGTACTAAAGCAATGCTTTAAAGCCGGTAAAGCGGATTAAAGTACCAGTTCCTCGGCGTCGCCAAAGTTGTCGTATCCGGTCGTAATCACCCAATCGCCAGGCTGGAGGCCGTCGGTCACTTCGTACTGTTGCGGGTTCTGTCGGCCGATGGTGAGAGGCACGCGCACGGCACGCGTCTTGTCCTTGTTCAGCTTGTAGATCCACTGCCCGCCCGTAGCCTGGTAGAAGTTGCCGCGGGGAATGACGAGGGCATCTTCGGGCTGCCCCAGTTCGATCTGTACGCGGAAGCTCTTTCCCACACGGACGTTGTCGGGCATGTCGGCGGTGAAGACGAGGTCGACGTCGAACATGCGGTCCTTCACTTCGGGCACCACCTTGGTGATCTTCAGCGGATAGCGCTTGCCCTGATAAAGGATGGTGGCGGGCAGGCCGGTGGTGATGCGGTCGATGTAGTATTCGCTGAGCGAGGTGTGGACCTTGAACTGGTCGAGCACCTTGATTTCGCCGATGCTCTCGCCGGACTGTACCTGCTGGCCGGGTGTCACGCTGACGAAGCTGAGCTGCCCGCTGATGGGGGCGCACACCACCAGGTCGTTCAAGCGCTGGCGCGAGCGTTCGTACTTCTTCTGTTCGCGGTCGCGGTCGTTCAGCAGCAGGTCGCGGCGGATGATGGAGACAGCCGAGTCGTGGCGCAGGCTCTGGCGTTGCAGGCGGGCTGTCTTCTCCTTGTAGCGGTACTCGTCTTCGGACACCTGGAGCTGGGCCTTGCTCTTGATGCCCATGCGGAACTCTTCCTTCTCCAGCTCGAAGCTCTTGCGCAGCTTCTCCAGCTCGTAGTCGGTCTGCAGGGCCTGCTGTTGCAGGGTGAGGCTCTGCTGTTCCATTTCGATTTCCTTTTCGCGGTAGGTGATGAGCTGCTTCTCCCACTCGTCGCGCTGGTCCTCGATGGTGCGCAGCAGGTCGAGGTTCTCCAACACGAGGATGGTGTCGCCTTTCTTCATCATGTTGCCCTCCTCGCCTACGATGCGGCTCACGCTGCCCGCCTCGCGGGCGTTGACCTTGATGGTGAGGATGGGTTGCACGAGTCCTTCGACGTCGACATACTCCATGAACTTGTCGTTTTTCACTTCGGCCATCTGCAGGCTCTCGGGGTCGATGCGCAGCTTGCGCGGCCCGGCCGAAAGGATGATGACGTAGATAAGGAAGGCCAGGAAGACCACGCCTCCTGCCAGATAATAACGGTAGCGGATGTACCAGGGTTTCTTTTCGAGTTTGATATCCATTTTATGAATTGATAATTTGAAAATTGATAATTGAAAATGGGATACTATTCTGTGGTTTGATTTACTTGATGAGCCTTTCCAGGTCCTCCTCCAGCGGTTGGTCCTGCCTGAAGTCGTAGAGCGTGAGGCTGCGCAGGGTGTAGTACAGGCTCCAGTAGTCGTAGAGGGCCGTCACGTAGTTGCGGCGGGCGGAATCCTTTTCGGTAATGGAAGCATTGAGGTCGAGGATGGTGGACTGTCCCAGCAGGTAGAGGCGACGGGCTACGTCGGCACGGCGCTGGGCGGTGGTGTCTGTACGGGCGGCGATGTGTACACGCTGTGCCTGCAGGTTGAACTGCTTCACCAGCTTGCGGATGTTCAGGTCGAAGTCCGTCTTGTCCTGCTCCACCTGTGTCTGCACCAGGTCGCGGTTGCTCTTGGCTACCCGCACCTGTCCCTTGCCGCGTCCCCAGTCGAGGATGGGCAGCGAGACACTGAGGCTGACGTACTGCTGGTCCATGGGGTTGCGCCAGGCATTCTTCCAGCGGTCGGCCGTCTGCGTCAGACCGAAGCGCAGGTAGATGTCGGCCTTCAGGCCGGCATTGGCGCGGGCCTGTGCCACGGCGCTCTCACTCTCCAGCCGGCGGCGCTGCATGTTCTCGATGTCGGGGCTGTTCTGGGCGGCCAGCAACAATGCCTCGTTGAGGTCTATCTGGAGGTCGGGCACGAAGTCCTCGATGCGCACCTTCAGATCCACGTCCTGCTGGATGCCCAGATACGAACGAAGCTCCTGCATGGCGTTGTCCACCTCGATACGGGCATTCATGCGGTTGGTCTCTTCGGTGAGCTTGTTTATCTCGAGCTGCAACATCTCGTTCTCGCTGATGGTACCGATGTCGTAACGGCCGCGCGCATATATATATAAGGTGTCGGCGTTGGCATAATTGGTACAGGCTATCTCGTAGTTGCTCTGAGCCGTGGCCAGGGCGAAGAACTTCTGCGTGGCGGCAGCGGCCACCAGCTCCAACGTCTCCGCATACCGTTTGCGGGCCTCGCGGTAGCGCACGGGCTCGATGCGGCGGTCCCACTTCAACGAGTTGTAGCCGAAGAGCGACTGGGTGTAACCGATATTGACAGGCGACGTCTGGTACGAGTGGCTGTTGTCACTGAAGAGGTCGATGCGCTGGGCCGATGTTTCCACAAAGAAGGTACCGCCCGTCCAAGGCACGTTCTGCGTCAGGCTCAGGGTGAGGTTGGTGGAAAGGAGATTCTGCTCCACAAACTTCACGCTTCCGTCGCCCAGCGTCACCTTGTTGATGGCACGGTCCAGGTAGGGAGTGGAGGTAAGCGTCAGGTTGGGCAGGTAGTTGGCACGGTAGTAACGGTAGTTCCAATACGAGGAACGGAAGCTGTGGCGGGCGCTCTGGGCGTCGGGCGACTGCTCCTGGGCATGGCGGATGGTCTGCTGCAGGGTCAGCTCCAAGGCTTCCTGAGCCGGAGCGGTTGCCTCCATGCCGCAAGCGGCCGCTATCAGTAAAAGGATACGTCTGAACATATTTCTTCTGTTTTTTATTGAAATTATATCAAATACCGTGCCAAAGCGTTAAATCGTTGTGATACAAGGACTATCACATACAATCATTGGAAAACGTGCGTGCATAACCGCACGAAAATAGTGCGGAATCGCACGCACAGCACACGGATATTATCACTATCTTTGCGGCAGACACCGAATGATTATGGAGAAACTTGGAAAAATACTGATTGTAGACGACAACGAGGACGTGCTCTTCGCCCTCAACCTGCTGCTCGAACCCTATGCCGAGAAGATAAAAGTCAGCACCGGCCCCGAACGGCTGGAATACTTCATGACCACGTTCCAGCCCGACATCGTTCTGCTGGACATGAACTTCAGCCGCGACGTGGTGAGCGGGCAGGAAGGCTTCGACTGCCTGAAACAGATTCTGCACATCGACCCGCAGGCGGTGGTCATCTTCATGACCGCCTACTCGGACACCGACAAGGCCGTGCGGGCCATCAAGGCGGGGGCTACGGACTTCATCCCCAAGCCGTGGGAGAAGGAGAAACTGCTGGCCACCCTGTCCTCGGGCATGAAGCTGCGCCGCTCGCAACGCGAAGTCAACCTGCTGAAGGAGCAGGTGGAAGTCCTGAGCGACGGAACGGCCGACGAACGCATCATCGGCGAATCGGACGCCATGCAGGCCATCTTTGACACGGTGGAGAAGCTGCGCGACACGGACGCCAACATCCTGATCCTGGGCGAAAACGGCACAGGCAAGGACGTCATCGCCCGCCTGCTCTACCGCCATTCGCCCCGCTCGGGAAAGCCCTTCGTCACCATCGACCTGGGAAGCATCCCCGAACAGCTGTTCGAAAGCGAACTCTTCGGCTACGAGAAAGGAGCCTTCACCGACGCCCGCAAGGCCAAGGCAGGACGCATGGAGGTGGCCACAGGCGGCACGCTCTTTCTGGACGAGATAGGCAACCTGTCCCTGCCCATGCAGGCCAAGCTGCTCACCGCCATCGAGAAGCGGCAGATCAGCCGGCTGGGCAGCACGCAGAGCACGCCCATCGACGTGCGCCTTATCTGCGCCACCAATGCCGACATCCGCCGCATGGTGGAGGAAGAACGCTTCCGCCAGGACCTGCTCTACCGCATCAACACCATCGAACTGCACATCCCGCCCCTGCGCGAACGCGGCAACGACATCCTGCTGCTGGCCGACCACTTCCTCCAGCGCTATGCCCGCAAGTACCAGAAGGAAATGCGCGGCCTGACGCGTGAGGCCAAGAACAAGCTGCTGAAATACGCCTGGCCGGGCAACGTGCGCGAACTGCAACACACCATGGAGCGCGCCGTCATCTTGGGCGACGGTTCCCTGCTCCGTCCCGAGAACTTTGTCTTCCAGGCCTCTCCCGCCCAACGCCCGCGCAAGGAAGAAAAGGAGGTGCTCAACCTGGAGCAGCTGGAGCGGCAAGCCGTGGAGCGCGCCATGCGCCTGAGTGAGGGAAACATGACGAAGGCGGCCGAATACTTGGGCATCACGCGGTTTGCCCTGTATCGGAAAATTGAAAAGTTAGGCCTATGAGACGCTATTCGTTCATCGTCACCCTGCACATCCTCGCCATCGCCCTGCTGGGGATAGGCGTCTATCTGCTGGTCATCAGGGAGTTGTGGTTCAGTGCCCTGATGGCATTCCTCGTACTGGTGGCTGTAGGCATCAACCTCTACCGCATGCAGATGGTACAGATACGCATGATGCGCCACCTGGCCGAGAGCCTGCGCTTCGACGACATGATGCTCTCCTTCCGCTCGCCCTACCGCAACCGCTCGATGGAGCAGATGGTGGACGAGCTGTCCGAAGCCATGCGCAACTTCCGTACACACGTGCTGGAACACAACGAAATGGCCGCCTGGCAGAAGCTGATACGTGTGCTGACGCACGAAATCATGAACTCGCTGACCCCTATCATCTCCCTGTCCGAAACGTTGTGCGAGCGCGAAGTGGACGAGCGCAGCTACAGCCTGATGCACCAGGGCATGCAGACCATCCACCGACGGAGCAAGGGCCTGCTGGAGTTTGTGGAGAACTACCGCAAACTGACCCGCCTGCCTGCCCCCGTGCGCCGTCCCGTGTCGCTCACCGAACTGTTGACAGACCTGCGCAAGCTCTTCCCCGAAGATTACATCCACATCGAACTTCCGGCGGAAGACCGCACCTTGCAAATAGACCGCGCGCAGATTGAGCAGGTGCTCATCAACCTGATAAAGAACGCGCGCGAGGCCTGTGCCAAGCGCGAGCAGCCCAGCATCGAGGTGCGCGTGCTGCCCGCCCAGTCGTGGCAATGCCTGCTGACGGTGACCGACAACGGCGACGGTATCCTGCCCGACGTATTGGACAAGGTGTTTGTGCCCTTCTTCACCACCAAGCCCGGCGGCCAGGGCATCGGCCTGAGCCTCTGCAAGCAAATCATGAACCGCCACGGCGGAAACATCACGGTGAAGTCTACTCCCGGCCAGGGAAGCTGCTTCACGCTCCTGTTCGGATAGGCCGTGACAATCCGTCCCTAAAACACCGATTAAACGACATGAAGATACTTTGGATAGATTTGAACAGTTCATACGCCCACTCTTCGCTGGCTCTGCCCGCCCTGCATGCCCAGGTGGCCGACGACGACCGCCTGCAATGGGAAGTGGTGTCTGCCACCATCAATGAAAACGTGGGCATGGTGGTGGATGAAATCTGCCGCCACAACCCCGACATCCTGGCCGGAACGGCCTGGCTCTTCAACCACGAAGTGTTGATGCACATCACCGCCCGCGTGAAGGCCCTGCTCCCCCAATGCTGCATTGCGTTGGGAGGTCCCGAATTCTTGGGCGACAACGAAACCTACCTGCGAAACCATCCGTTCGTGAGCTGTGTGTTCCGAGGCGAAGGCGAAGAAGTGGTGCCCCAATGGCTGGCCTGCTGGAACCGGCCGGAAGCATGGGGCGACATCGCAGGCTTGTGTTACCTCGATGCCGAAGGGCGTTACCACGACCACGGTACGGCCCGCGTACTACGTTTTGCCGAGCTGGTTCCACCCGAAGAGAGCCGCTTCTTCAACTGGAGCAAGCCCTTCGTACAATTGGAGACCACACGCGGATGCTTCAACACCTGCGCCTTCTGCGTGAGCGGAGGCGAGAAGCCGGTACGCACCCTCGGCCTCGACGCCATCCGACGAAGGCTGGACATCATCCGCCAGCACGGCATCCGCAACGTACGGGTATTGGACCGCACGTTCAATTATAATAACCGACGGGCTCTGGAACTGCTCGAACTGTTCCGCGAATACCATCCGCACATCCGCTTCCACCTAGAAATCCACCCGGCCCTGCTCACAGAGGAACTACGACAAGAACTGGCGTGTCTGCCACAAGGACTCCTGCACCTGGAGGCCGGTATCCAAAGCCTGCACGAAGAGGTGCTGGAAACAAGCATGCGGAAAGGGAAACTGAGTGATGCGCTGGACGGGCTGAAATACCTCTGCTCCCTGCCCAACATGGAGACGCACGCCGACCTGATAGCGGGGCTGCCGCTCTACCACTTGGAACAGATCTTCGAAGACATACGGACACTGGCCGGCTACAGGGCAGGTGAAATCCAACTGGAGTCGCTCAAGCTCCTGCCGGGCACCTACATGCGGCGACATGCGGCCGAGCTGGGCATCCGCTACTCTACCTACCCCCCCTATGAAGTGTTGCGGACAAACGAAATATCGACCGCCGAACTACAGACGGCCCGACACCTGTCGCGCCTGCTCGACGCCTTCTACAACACCCCCGCCTGGCAGGACATGACCCGACGCCTGATACTGGAACAGGAAGGATTCCTGCACCACTTCCTGGAGTACCTGACCGAGGCCAACCTGACAGACCAGCCGATGAGTTTGGAAAAACGAGGATTGGTATTGTACGAATACATTTGCCGACACGCCCCCGATTATGCCACCGACATGAGCATTGCCTGGATAGAAGCCGGCATGTCGCTGAAGAAGCAACCGGCCGAAAGGGTACGCACCAAGCGGCAGACACCGCCCGAGGCCTGGCAGGTGATTCGGGGTGCTTACCACGAGAAGCTCCGCCTGTGTTTTCTTCCCACGGAAGAAGACGGCAGGCATGGCTATTGGTTCGGATTCGAGTCGGAGATTCAGAAAGCGACACCCGTGTTCAAGGCACGTACCTGAGGGGCACAGGCAGCCTCCAGGTCGAGCAGGAAGCGTTTGGCTTCGAGTCCTCCCGCATAGCCAGTGAGGCGTCCGCCGTGGCCCACGACCCGATGACAGGGAATGAAAAGGGAGAGTGCATTCTGCCCGTTGGCCGTAGCCACGGCACGCACGGCACGAGGCATGCCCATCCGCTCCGCCTGAGCGGCGTAGGTACAGACTTCACCATAGGGAATCGTCAGAAGCTCTCTCCATACGGCCAGCTGGAAGTCTGTACCGACGGGCAGCAACGGCACATCGAACTCCTGTCGTTTGCCCGCGAAGTATTCGTCAAGCTGACGGGCAGCCATGGCAAGGACCTCGTCCGTCCCCGACCGGTATTCCGCCTGAAGCAGGCGGGCCACACGCTCCTCCACCCTTGCCCGGCAACGGCTCTCCAGCCAATCACACAGGCAAAGTCTGTCTTCCAAGGCACCCAGAAGCAGGACACCGCAGGGGGACACGTATTGCTGAACAATTATCAAATTCTTCATCGGCAACTGGAAAATAACTTTTTCCCAACTGGGGAAAAACAAGAAAAGGATGCATCCCACACGAGATACATCCTTTCTTCTTGAGCCTCTTGTCGGATTCGAACCAACGACCCCGAGATTACAAATCACGTGCTC
>CATXSD010000106.1 GCA_958402075.1 Mediterranea massiliensis
GTGCTCATCGACATGCTGTCGTGCCTCAAGGAGCTGGTGCTCGACGGCAAGTCCGTCCGCCTGGGCGACCTGGGCCTGTTCTCCGTGGGCATCTCCTCGAAGGGCGCTGACACGGCCGACGCCTGGGACACCAGTCTCATCACCGGCGTCCACCTGAACGTGCGCAACACCAAGACCTGGAGCAACACCGAGCTGCGCAAGTCCACCCGCGTCACCGAGCTCATCGTCTACACCGCCGGCGGCACGCTGACGGACGACGGTACGGACACCAGCGGCGGCAGCGGCAGTGACGGACAGGACGAAAGCCCTTTGTAAATTGAAAATGGAGAATTGAAAATGGAAAATGAAGAATGCGGCCGAACTTAATTTTCAATTTTCAATTCTCAACTTTCAATTAAATTTTCAATTCTCAATTTTCAATTCTCAATTAAAGAAATGGACAAGAAAACTATTTGGAAAACCATCATCCAGACGCTGGTCACCATCCTGACCGCCATCGGAACCACGCTGGGCGTCACCAGCTGTATGATGTAGCCCTGCGCTGCATGCTGACAACACAGACACTAAATGAAACACCCGCCGCCTCAGAGAATGAGGGGCGGGTGATTTGATTAAAGCAAACAGATTTTCATGCGTTTTTACTATTCAACTACTTAGAACGGCAAGTCATATCCTTGATCTTCTTCTTGTACCCATCTATTATCTTGCTCTACAAAAGCGATATCCTTTATTTTGCCACGATATTTGGCAAATGTCTTTATATTTTCTATTTCCTGCCTGCGACTACGGCCCATGACAAGATATTCCTCTTCCTGGTCGATACCCAGGAAACGGCGTCCCAGCAGGTTGGCGGCGATGCCCGTCGTACTGCTCCCCGTAAAGGGGTCGAGCACCCACGCACCAGGGCGTGTAGAAGCCAGAATGATGCGCGACAAGACGGCCAGCGGCTTTTGGCAGGGATGCTTGCCGCACGATTTTTCCCACGGCGCAATGGCAGGCAGGCGCCACACGTCGCCCATCTGCTTGCCGTCGTTGATGCGCTTCATCAGCTCATAATTGTAGTAATGGGGTACCTTGGCCGATTTTCTTGCCCAAACGATGTATTCGGCCGAATAGGTAAAGTAACGGCAAGAAATGTTGGGTGGCGGGTTGGTCTTGGCCCACGTGACAACGTTCAGAATTTTGAATCCCAGCTCCGTCAGGCGGCTGGCCACGGAAAAGATGTTGTGATACGTTCCGCTCACCCAGATGGTGCCGTCCTTCTTCAGCTTGTCGCGGCAGGCGGCCAGCCAGGTGCGGTTGAAGGTGTCGATGCTTTCGGGCGTGCCCCCCTTGTCCCAATCGCCTTTGTCCACACACACCACTTTGCCGCTCTGCACGCTGATGCCGCCATTGGACAGGAAATAGGGCGGGTCGGCAAATATCATGTCGAACTTGAACTCAAACTGTTTCAGAAGTTCGACACAATCACCGTGCAGGAGGGTGAAGGCGCGGTCGGGGGAACGGAAGAAGGGGGTAATCATTGTTTTTCTGGTACAGGCAACCCTAATTTGGCCAAAGGAATATAATTAAAATAGTATTGGCATCTCACACTAATAATATAGTCTAAAACATCTTTATACTTGGGAGCTTTAAACCATTCATCCAAAATATAAACATATTCCACCTCTATATTCAATTGTGACAATAATTTTTGATATTGTTTTTTCTTGAAATCGCAAGTTTGCAACTTCTCGTCTACACTTCCGCCTACATTCTGAGTTTTTACCTCAATGATAAAAAGAGTATTATTGACAATTACATAAATGCAATTGTCAGGCAATAGCTTGGAAGAGATATGTTTTGTCCAGTCAACGCCATTTTCTGACAAGAAATTATAGAATCCATGTTTCTTAAATATTCGGGCCACTAAATCCCCCTCATAATACACATAAGAATCCATAACTGTATATCCTTCTTGCGAAGCCAGAAAAGTAGCTAAGTCAACCTTTCCTTCATAGATCAACCCTGTAATGGTATTTCCACCCCCGGTGCCGTCTTTTTTCATTTTATAGCATTTAAAAAGTCATTTATTGTCGTAAGGTTATACACACTCGGTATTGCGTAAAAAGCTTCTTCCAGCTTGCTACGTGCCGAATTCCAACCCACCCCGTCGGTAATCCAAACAAACTCGTAATTATCAAATTGATTGATTTTAGGAGCGAGTTCAGAATATGCGCGTGCCACTTCATTAAGTTTCGAGCCACCGCCACTATAAAAGTTTACTTCAATCAGATAAGTTTTGGCTTCGGTCTCTATCACAAAATCAAAACGCTTGCGATCTTCGCCCAAACATTTCATTTCTTCAAATTCAGTAGAGTAAACTTCCCGACGAAACTCAATGCCTTTTTCTTGGAAGATTTCGGCTACCTTATTTCCCATAATGTCGCCGCTACGGTTCTTACGTGCGTTGGTATCAAGTCCTGTCTCTACTCCAAAAACATAATCAACCAAATTGGTAACATGCTTGTCTTGGAGCACTTGTTTCAGGCCTGTATCTTCCAAATATTCAATAACCCCTTCGGGAGTCTTGAAAAAGTTCTCAATCAGTTGTATCTGTCCATTACGGGCAATTGCTTTTTTCTTATCGCTTGCCCGAACAGCGATCAAAATGTCAAGCACACTGAACACTTTGGGATTTTCATCCCAAAGACGACGCACCGCCTCCTCCATATTGTCCTTACCCACCAGATAATTCAGTTGGTTGAGCTTAATGGAAATGGCATCGACATTGGCCGCAATCTTCTTAAAATCAGAAAAGAAACTTAATGGAGCGTTTGTCTCGATGAGTTGCGACATGAACGTCTTAAATTCTTCTTCGGTATGCGCCTTGCTCATATTCATTCAATTTTAAATCAACATTGTTCAGTAATTTGGAGTGCGATACCATCGTTTCTGAGTAATTCCGTATAAGCAATTCTGTCAACTTACCACGTTTTTCGGGATTGGCGTTGACCGAACGCGAAGCATATACACGTTCAATGAAGTAGTCTTTGTATAAATCGTCAAAGAAAGTATCTTCCGGATTGCGTCCTCTGCAATCGGAATTGCTAAGCATCATCAAACATTTTTTGTCAGACAACCTATCAAAATATTTTTTCAAACGTATCTGTTCATCGTCATTGAAAGCCTCTTTTGCATAAGAATTAAAACTCGAAGTTGCATCCAGCGGGCGATAAGGCGGGTCAAAATAAACAAAAGTATCTTTTGACACATATTGCTCCGTCTGTTCAAAATCACCGTTGATGATGTCAACATTTTGCAATAATTCACTATCTGCATATATCGTTTCCGCATCACAAATCGTAGGATTCTTATATCTGCCGAAAGGTACATTAAATTCACCTTTTGAGTTTACCCGATAAAGTCCGTTGAAACAAGTACGGTTCAAAAACATAAGCAACACAGTATTGTCAACATCCGACATTTCTCCCTGATTGAATCTTTTACGCACAGACAAGAAAAACTCTTTTCTTTTTTCTTCCTCTTGAATGCCTAAATATTCGCGTTCAATCAAAGACAAGCCTTGTATTAATGCTTCTGGAGCTTTCTTAATCGTCTTATACGCTTTTATTAAGTCTGGATTAACATCATTAATGACTGCCCGCTTGATATTATTGAAACGTTGAAGCATATAGAAAAGCATGGCACCTCCTCCAATAAAAGGCTCAATATAGGTCACGTTCTCTATCAACATAAACTTTTGGGGTAAAAGCTCTTCAAATGTAGAAATGAGTTGCCCTTTTCCCCCCACCCATTTGATAAAAGGTTTTGCCTTTGCTTTCTTTGAATTATATGGTTGTTTCAGTATAAGCATAAATGGATACTTTAATAATCAAACGACAAATATACTCCTTTTTTCAGATTTCTGCCCATCGGTGGGAAAAAATCGGTCCATTTTCATCTATTTGTTCAAAATTGCACTTCCCCAACCTCCTCCATCCACTCCTGATAAAGGGCTACCGGCCCATAGTGCCAATACTTGGTAGATTCGTCGGCCAGACGCCTGTAGGTTTCCGAACGATAGAACAGGCGCAGGGCGTCGACAAGGGGCACTTGGTGCTCCTTCGCATAGAAACATGCCACCCGACTGACCTTGCCGGGCAGTATCAGATACAGATTTTCTTGAGTGATTTCCAGATTCATGGCGACAAGCAGCAAGAGGTGTCTGCGCAATTACAAATTACAATTACAGTTAGCCGAAAAGTGAGATGGAAGGAATGCTGTCAATGCTTGTTCCACACTATCTATTTCGTCTTCTATATTCGTATCGAGCGGATACAGATATCGTCAAACGAGCTGGATTTCTTTTTGTTGCAATATCCGCAAGCCATGAATAGTATAGCTGGACTCGGAGGATACCCCGAAATAGCCTTCGGCCAAGGCTTCGTATGAGTATTGGGTCAATTCATTGATGGTTTCCCGATGCTCCAAATCGAATGCCACGGCGTTGTCCAACGAGTTGAGTACAAACGGCGAGTGCGTCGTAATGATGAACTGGATATTGGGGAATACCTTTGTTAGTATAGGCATAACCATTTTTTGCAGCTCCAGATGCAGATGCGTTTCCACTTCGTCTATCAATACGATTCCTTTCTTCTGATAGGCGCGCGTCAAGCTGTCTTTTGCCTGCATCTTCAGAATCAGATCGACCACAATATCCAGGATGGCGGCATAGCCATCGGACACTTCCGTAAACTTGAATTCCTTCCCTTCCGTCAGGATATGAAAACTATAATCCTTATAGTTGAACTTCAAGTGCAGATCTTTATCTTGAAAGATTTGGCAAAGAAGTTCCCCAAAATCAATAAACCATTGATTGATTTCTTCCGCATCCTCCATCTGATTTTCATTGCGGGCCAATGCTTCTTGAATCTTCAGGTCGGACAAGAAGTTCAGGAATTGACCGGTTACTGTAGCCCTAACCTCACCATGCGTGTTATAGACAGGCTTAGTAGGGTTCTTGGGTTCAACCATTTGAGGTTTTCGGGCGGCCTGATAGAATGCTACAATAAAATTCCCATTTTGATAATTATTTGCTAATTCTATTGCATTTGTAAAATCAAGTCTAATCCTATTATTGAATTGACGAAATTCATTCAAATTTTGCTGCATAATTTTACCATTCGCCAGCTGGTTTTGAGCATTTACATACCTCAAATACATAAAAGAATTATTTCTTATGTGTTCAAAATAATCTGCTATCGCATTCAGCAACACCGTTTTACCGATACCGTTCTTACCCGTTATCATCAAGTGCGGCGTCTGCTCGTCGGCAATGGGTATATCGAAGTTCTTCAGATGGAACAATTCGTTGACATGTATATTTTTAATAAAGTAATTCATACGTCTATTCTTTTAATTCATCAAATGTTATCACAAATGCGATTCTTTACATTTCTCTATAACATCCTTTATCCATCCCGCCAACCGCGAACATTTGTTCCTGTTGGAGTAGTTCTTATCTTCTTTATGGAGGTTGTTGAATGCAAAATTAGAAAACTTTTTCAAAAAGCCCTGCAACATCGCTCCCATTTTATTGAAAAACGCATTCCAATATGCTGCGCCATTACAAATTACAATTACAGTTAGCCGAAAATGATTTTTGAGATTCTTCGCTCTGCTCATAATGACAGGGGGGGATAGAATAATGCAGGAGGCAACTCGGCATAGCCAAATTAAAAAACTGCGTTTTTCATTTGCCTCTGCTCTCGGCTTTCACTATATTTTCATAATATAGGATGCGGTTCGGGATAAAAAAATATCTGAAACAAGTTTCAATATTTTGTTCTCCTCTCACCTTTCACTATATTTGCCTTGCTAATTTGGAGCAAAACAAAAGAAGGATTACCCCGTTGTGAAAAACAGCGGATAAACTTAGCTGTTAAAAAAAGTAGGATTTTAAGCATTTTCGGTATGAAGCAACACGAGATAGACGAACAGAGCCTGACGAAGGCACAGAAATTATTTGAATCGGGGGACATCCATCGGATGGAAGTGGGTACCGCCAAGGGCTTGATGGACATCCACAGGTATCTTTTCGACGGCCTTTATGATTTTGCCGGAAAGGTGCGTCACCTGAATATTGCCAAAGCCGGGTTCCGTTTTGCCAACAGCATGTATCTGGAGGCCATTCTGCCTGTAATCGAGAAAATGCCTGAAAAAACTTTCGAAGAAATCATTGCCAAGTATGTGGAAATGAACATCGCTCATCCGTTTATGGAAGGAAACGGACGTGCTACACGTATCTGGCTGGACTTGATGCTGAAAAAGAACCTTGGAAAGGTGGTGGACTGGCAAAACGTGGACAAGGACCTGTATCTGCAGGCCATGGAGCGAAGCCCCATCAACGACCTGGAGCTGCGCGTACTGCTTCAGCCTGCCCTGACGGACAAGACAGACGACAGGGAGGTCATTTTCAAGGGCATCGAGCAATCGTATTACTACGAAGGATACAGCAGGGACAAGAAATAGCCCCCTCTCCGCTCCTGCCCCCTTCCTGCACTCAGAACTTCAGATAGAAGTCGCCCGTGAGGCGGCGGTAATCGTCGGAGTAGTCGCCACCCGCCTGGTGGATGTAGAGCGCATCCTCGTCCACAGGGCCCAGACGGCGGCTGTAGGCGACCAGCACGCGGCGGGCGGGCTTGCCTGCCTTGGTGTACACGCGCGTGCGGCGGCAGGGATAGAGGCCCTGCATCCAGGCGGCGTCTTCGGCCGCACGCTCCACCTCGCTGGGGATGACGATGCTCACCACCCCGCCCTCGTCCAGCAGTTGGGCCGAACGGCGGAACAGCAGGTCGTAGTTCAGGCCGCCGGCATGGCGGGCGGCGTTGCGCTGGCGGTCGGGACAGGGAAGCGCGTCGATGAAGTAAGGCGGATTGGAGACGATGAGGTCGTAGCGGGCAGCGGGCTGGAAGTCGCGGAAATCTGTACACACCACCCGGATGCGGTCGGGCCAGGGCGAGGCGGAAACGTTCTCGGCCGCCTGCGAGGCGGCATCGGCATCGACCTCGACGGCCGTGACCTGCAGCAGGGGGTTGCGCTGGGCCAACTGCAAGGCTATGAGGCCCGTGCCCGTGCCTACGTCGAGCGCCGTGCGGGCATCCGCCACAGGAGCCCACGCGCCCAGCAGCACGCCGTCGGTGCCCACCTTCATGGCGCAGCGGTCGTGGCGGACGATGAATTGTTTGAACAAAAAGGAGGATTCGGACATAGGGCTCTGAATATTGGTGCGCCCAAAAATACGGAAAACCTGCCGAACAAACCCCGCAAAATGCCTGTTTTTTGTCTTTTTAAAGAATTGGGGGCCGATTAATACAAAGAAATAGCGTAAATTTGCATCTGCTTTGTGAACTCCCACAGGAGAGTACTAACTTAACAGGAAAGAAATGAAGAAAAGATTTTATATGGGCGATGACGAGTCGCAGGCCGGAAGAGGCTTCTCCGTCATTGCCGACTACGAAGGTGGCGACGAACAGCAGCTGATGGACATGGAGATAGACAACGTGCTGCCCATCCTGCCCCTTCGCAACATGGTGCTGTTTCCGGGCGTGCTGATGCCGGTGTCCATCGGACGGAAATCGTCGATGCGGCTCATCAAGGACGCGGAGAAGAAGGGACTGTACATCGGCGTGGTGTGCCAGAAGCTGGCCGACACGGACGCACCCCTGGCCGAAGACCTGCACGACATGGGTACCGTGGCCAAGGTGATACGCGTGCTCGAGATGCCCGACCAGTCGACCACCGCCATCCTGCAGGGCACCAAACGCATGCAGCTGAAGGAAATCGTGGAGACCACCCCCTACCTGAAGGGACACGTGACCACCGTCGACGAAGAGATGCCCGACAAGAACGACAAGGAATTCCAGGCACTGGTGGAGGCTTGCAAGGACCTCATCGTGCGCTACATGCGTACGTCGGAGATGTTCTCGCAGGACCCCTCGTTTGCCATCAAGAACATCAGCAACCCCATCTTCCTGATCAACTTCATCTGCACTAACCTGCAGCTCAAGAAGGACGAGAAGATGGAACTGCTGCGGCTCAACTCCCTGCGCGAACGCAGCTACCGCCTGCTGGAGATACTGAACCGCGAGGTGCAGCTGGCCGAAATCAAGGCTTCCATCCAGATGAGGGCCCGCGAAGACATCGACCAGCAGCAGCGCGAATACTTCCTGCAACAGCAGATCAAGACCATACAGGACGAGCTGGGCGGCAGCACGCAGGAGCAGGAGATAGCCGAGATGCGCCGCAAGGCGGACACGATGAAGTGGAGCGCCGAGGTGAAGGCCACCTTCCTGAAGGAGGTGGACAAGCTGGAGCGCACGCACCCGCAGTCGCCCGACTACAGCGTGCAGCTGAACTACCTGCAGACGATGCTGAGCCTGCCCTGGGGCATCTATACCACGGACAACTTCAACCTGAAGAACGCCGAAAAGACGCTGAACAAGGACCACTACGGGCTGGAGAAGGTGAAGGAACGCATCCTGGAGCACCTGGCCGTGCTGAAGCTGAAGCACGACATGAAGTCGCCCATCATCTGCCTCTATGGCCCTCCGGGCGTGGGAAAGACGTCGCTGGGACGCTCGATAGCCGCCGCGCTGAAGCGCAAGTACGTGCGCATGTCGCTGGGCGGCGTGCACGACGAGGCCGAGATACGCGGACACCGCCGCACGTACATCGGCGCCATGCCGGGACGCATCATCAAGAACCTCATCAAGGCGGGCTCGTCGAACCCCGTCTTCATCCTCGACGAGATAGACAAGGTGAGCGCCGACCGCCAGGGCGACCCGTCGTCGGCCCTGCTCGAAGTGCTCGACCCTGAGCAGAACTCGGCCTTCCACGACAACTTCCTCGACGTGGACTACGACCTGTCGAAGGTGATGTTCATCGCCACGGCCAACAACCTGAACACCATCCCCGCCCCCCTGCTGGAC
>CATXSD010000107.1 GCA_958402075.1 Mediterranea massiliensis
AAAGATAGTGAAAGGCGAGAGCAGAGACAAACGAAAAACAAAGTTTTTCAGTTTGGCTATGCCGAGCCGCCTCCTGTCTTGTTCAAAGATAATCTGATCTAAGAGCAGAAGTGTATGATTTTTCCGATTTTTTTTGCTGTGAAACGTCTTATCTTGTTCAAATCCATATAAAGACGAAAAAAATTTGTAAGTTTGCCAAATGTTCCGGCAGAGGCCAGTTTTATATGCCGTTTTTCCCTGCCGGTGTAGACATCTATTAAGTATCCGAAATGCATAGTTATAATAATCATATGGATGAGCGTTCCCTACGACGCCTTTTTGAAGCATATTCCGATGATTTGCTTTACTATGCACAGTATCTGCTCCATTCCAAGGAGGAGGCGGAGGAAATCGTGAGCGACGTTTTCTTTGAGGTCTGGCAGAATCGGGAAAAATTCTCGGAGGTCAAGCAGGAGAAGTTATGGCTGTTGAGAGTCACTCACAACAAGGCCGTATCTTTGCTGCGTAAAAAGGGGAATGACCTTTCTTCCGTTTCCTGGGAAGAGATAGGGGATTACGGTACCCCCGTCGATTTGCAGACTCCCGATGCCCGGCTGATCAGCCGGGAAGAGATGAATCGTATCAATCGTGTGATTGCCCAGTTGCCTCCCCGATGCCGTCAGGTGTTTGTCCTGGCCAAAATCGAACGGCTTCCCTATAAGGAAATTGCAGATTTTTTAGGCATTTCGGTAAAAACGATTAATGTCCACGTAGCCAAGGCTTTGGAGGCCATCTCTTCGGCCTTGAAAAAATAATTTTGAGTTTTATTTGAAAAAAAACGAAGACGCAATAGGAGATTCTTGCCAAAATTGCGTCTTGATTAATATATTGTGAAGAGATGAACGACGACAAAAAGAAATATAATAATAGGTATGAAAAGTTAGCGGCCTTTCTGGACGAACCAAAACGTTCGGACGAGGAGGAGCCGTTTTCTTCGGATGAGGAGGCCCGCAAGCTCTTGTATCTGTGGAATGAATGCCATCCGGCCGGAGCGGATGCTGAGAAGGTTTGGAAAAAGACTCTTCAACGGATCGGGCAGGTGGAACAACCGCAGACCGGACGCAGAAGACGTCTTGTTCCCGTATGGGGATGGGCAGCTGCGGCTTCCGTTGTTCTGTTGATAGGTGCGGCTTTGTTCTGGAGAACGAATACGGAGACTGGAATGGATGAACGCACCAGAATGGAGCAGATGATGTTGGCTCATGCCGATACGAGTGGAGTGGAAGAAGTGACACTGGTCGTTTCGGACGAGAGAAAGATCGAGCTGGCCAATAACTCGAAGGTTGCCTATGATGCATCGGGGCAGGTGAGCGTCAATTCTACCCGTTTGTCTGAGGCCGTTGCACAGCAACAGGAAAGTCAGGAGACGGCTGCCCGCGAAAGCGAAACGGTGGAATACAATCAGCTGATTGTACCGAAGGGGAGGCGATCGATGGTTGTGCTGGCCGACAACAGCAAGATGTGGGTCAACTCCGGCAGTAAGGTGATTTATCCGCGTACCTTTACCGGTGAACGTAGGGAAATCTTTGTGGAAGGTGAAGTCTATCTGCAGGTGACCCATGACGAGACCCGCCCGTTTGTTGTCAATACTTCCGCGCTGGATGTCGAGGTGCTGGGCACGTCGTTCAATGTGTCGGCCTACCGCGGAGACGCTCATGCATCGGTAGTGCTGGTAGAAGGCGCGGTGGATGTGAAGGATAGAGCAGACCGTCATGTCAGGATGCAGCCCAACGAACGGGTGCAGCTGGATGATGCCGGTGCCTTGCAGAAGGAGACCGTTCATGCGTTGGACTATATCCATTGGGTAGACGGTGTGTGGGTGTTGAACGGAAAACCGCTGAAGGAAGTGCTGGACTATCTGAGCGAATACTACGGAGAGCGGATTGTTTGCAATCCGGCCGTAGCGGATGAACTGTTTTACGGCAAGTTGTTCTTGAATGAAGAACTGGATAAAGTGTTGGAATCCATCCGACGGACACTACCGGAGGAACTGCAAGTCTCGCAGGAAACTTTGGGCATTGCCGTCGAATGAGAAGACTTGAATATTAATCTTAAATTGAGATACCAATGACGTAAAGAAAGCATGTGTATGAACCTAAAAAAGTCGGACAATACTCCCAATATTGTCCGACCGAAAAGTGATTTTAATTATTCCAATTATTAGTAACCAAAATCAGTACGAAAGTATGAAAAAGAAAACGACTTTTGGTCGGATGAAGGGGCTTTTTTTACCTCTTTATCTATTAATTAGTGTTTTTTTAGTAACAGAAGGAGCCTTGTTCCCCCTTCGTGCCGCTGATACGGGCGGAAGTAACGGACAAGCAGTACAAACGACCTTGACGGTGAAGGAACTGTTCAACTACATTGAAAAGAACAGTAATTTCGTCATTCTCTATTCCAAGGGGCTCTTGTCCGAACTGAATAAGAAAGTTTCCATCAATACGAATGGAAAGAATGCCGAAGAAATTTTGCGCGAACTGGCTGCTGCAGCCAATCTGGAATTCAAAATCAGCGACCGTCAGGTGACGGTGACAAAAAAGGCCCCGGCTGTACAGCAGCAGGGCAGCACCATCAAGGTGACCGGACAGGTTTTCGACGAGAACGGCGAGACCATTCCGGGTGCCAATGTAACCGTCAAGGGAAATACATCCATCGGAACGGTGACCGATATCGACGGTAACTTTACCCTGAGTGTACCCAAAGGCACTACGCTGGTGGTTTCCTTCATCGGATATGCCAACCACGAGATTGTGGTGAAGGATGCCAATAAGGTAACCGTAAACCTGGCACCGGATGCCGAGGCACTGGACGAAGTGGTGGTAGTAGGTTACGGTATGCAGCGCAAGAGCTCCATCACCGGTTCCATCTCGTCCATCAAGGCCGACAAGCTGAAAGATATCACGACGCCGAGTGTAGCCAATATGTTGCAGGGCAAGGTGGCCGGTGCGGTGGTTGCTCCCACTTCCGGCCGTCCGGGTGACGGTGTGAGCATCCGTGTGCGTGGTATCGGTTCAATCCGCGGTAACGTGGAACCCTTGTGGGTTATCGACGGTGTGGTCGGTGCCTCTTCCGCAGACCTGAACCCCAATGACATTGAGACCATCTCAATTCTGAAAGACGGTTCGGCAACGGCCCTCTATGGCTCTCGTGGTGCCAACGGCGTTATCCAGGTGACTACCAAGCGTGCCACTACCGGTACGTCGCAGGTCGATTTGTCCGCCAAGTTCGGTGTGTCGCAGTTGCAGAAGGGAAATCTGGAAATGATGACGGGTGCCGAGTATTACGATTATGTATATACAGCCTACAAGAATGCCGGTACACTGGATTCACAAGGTTGGTTGCAGCCTTATCTGCGTGACCGCAATTTCGATTGGTGGGACCTGGCTACACAAAATGCCTTGACCCAGAATTACAACATCGGTTACCGTTACGGTAACGACAAGATTCGGTCGTACGTTTCCGGTGACTACTATACGGAAGAAGGTACCATCAAGGGTTTTGATTACGACCGCTTCACGTTCCGTTCGAATACCGATTATATTGTGAATGACCGCCTGACCTTGAAGGCCAAAGTGGCTGCCAGCTATAAGGAAACGTTCAATCAGGAATACTCCTTGGCCCATACCAGCTATACGCCGTGGGATACGCCGTGGGATTCGCAGGGCAACCTGAAGGATGGTACACAGGGCGTACCGACAGCCGAAGCTGCTCCGACAGCCAACCCCGATGACTACTGGTATTCGGACGGTGGTTCGAACTTTCTGTATGACAGGCATCTGAACTGGTCCAAGAGCCGTAACAACGGCATTGACCTGGGTGTGGGTTTCGATTTCAAGATTATCGAAGGCCTGACTTTCGAGTCCAATAACCGCATCGGCTTTACCAACAACTACTCCAGCTCCTACGTGGATCCGAACAGCCGTTCGGGTGCAGGTACCAGCGGATCGTATTATGACGGCGAGTCCAATACGCGCTCCATCTATACCAGCCAGTTGCTGCGTTTCCTGAAGACTTTTGGCGAGAAGCATGAAATCAATGCCTATTTGGGTTACGATTATGACGAGTACCGCTATTATGACTTGGCGGCCACAGCCTATAAGATTTTCCAGGGTGCCGAGATTATCAACGCCGGTGCGGATGATCCCACGGCCAGCGGTACCAAATCGGAATCCAAAAATGCTGCCGTTTACTTGAATGTCAACTATTCGTTCGACAACAAGTATCTGATTCAGGGTATGATCCGTCGCGACGGTTCTTCAAAGTTCGGTAGCGACAAGCGTTGGGCCACTTTCTGGTCGGTTGGTGCCGGTTGGAACATGCACAAGGAAGACTTTATCAGCGAATTGGGTTGGATTAATGAGTTGAAGCCCCGTGTTTCTTACGGTATCAGCGGTAACCAGCCGGGCGGTGCCTATGAATGGGCTACGGTCTTCAGCTACACTTCGCAGTATGCCAACGAGATAGCCTTCTTGTCCAACTATCAGGGTAACCCTGACTTGTCTTGGGAAGAGACGGCCAACTTCGATGCCGGTGTGGACATCCGCCTGTTCGATCGCGTGAACATCACGTTCGATTACTATTTGAAGAAAGTGAAGAACCTGATTTACCTGCGTCACCTGCCTGCCGTGACGGGTTTCAACCGTCAGACGGCCAACAACGGCAAGATGGAGAACTCGGGTGTGGAACTGACCATTACTCCTGAAATCATCAAAACAAAAGACTGGTACTGGGACATCAGCTTCAACATGGGTTACAACCGCAATGAGGTGACCTACATGCCGGATGGAGATGACTTGACGATGCAGGCAGTAGCTGTGGGCTATCCGTACATGAACTGGTATATGAAGGAATGGGCTGGTGTGGATACCATGACCGGAACGCCGCTGTGGTTCAAGGTCGATCCGACCACCGGTGAAAAGACCGTGACCGGCAATTACAATGACGCTACCAACGTGTTGCTGGACGCTTCTCCTACACCGAAAGTGAACGGTGGCCTGAGTACCAACCTCAGTTGGAAAGGTCTGTCTCTGAATGCCAACTTTACCTTCAGCGCCGGTGCCAAGATTTACAACGGCATGCGTGCCGGTGCGCTCGACCGTGATGCAGAACGTCCTTCACAGCCTGCCATGAAGCTGGCCGACGGTTGGAGCCGTTGGGAGAAGCCGGGCGACATTGCCACTCATCCGCAGCTGATAGCCGGTGGTAATAACAAGTCTTCCAATACCTCTACCCGTTATCTGGAAAATGGAGACTACTTTAAGCTGAAAACCTTGACGTTGGCCTACAGTCTTCCCAAGAAGTGGCTGAAACCCATGAAGATTACGGGAGCCAATATCAGCCTGACGGGCGAAAACCTGTTCACTGTTACCAAGTTCTCCGGCCAGGATCCCGAAATCCTGTTGTCTTCTAATTACAACGGAAGTGCCGGCAGTTTCGGCTATCCTACCGTAAGACGTTTCACCGTAGGGTTGAGTGTTAATTTCTAAGTAATGATAACCAATAAAGAACAAACTATGAAACTGAAATATACATTGGGTGCCCTGGCTGCCGTGTCTGCATTGGCCGGTTGCAGTCTGGACGTAAATATGTACGACGGCGTGACGGGTGAGGACGTCACTGCCCGTAACATTGTGGAATTGTCGCAAGGCAGTTACAGCATGTTGAAATACGATGGCGGACTGATCGACTATGGATATTATTTTTGGGCCTATGGCGCAGACGACCTCTCCTGGGGGGGGACTTCTACCGATCAAAAGTTTGATATCTATGACTACGGTCGTAACATTACCAGCTCCATTACTGAATATGCCTGGGAGTTGGGTTACCGTACCATCGGCAATTGCAATAAAGTCATTGAAATGGGTAATGAGTTGGGTTCCAACATTACCGATGAGGAGAAGGTGATTGTCGGTGAAAACTATTACCTTCGTGCCTTGTCCTATTTCCTGCTGGTAAACGAGTTTGCACAGCCTTACTCCAATAATCCCACACAGAATCCGGGTCTGCCGTTGAAGCTGACCAGCGATCCGGACGATTTGCCCCAAAGCCGTTCGACGGTGGCCGAAATCTATGACCAGGTGGTGAAAGACTTGCAGGATGCCATCACTTATATGACACTGCCGGCCGGTATGTCTCCGAAAAACAGTTGCTATGCCACCAAGGAAGCTGCTGAGGCTTTGCTGGCCAGAGTATATCTGTATATGGAAAATTGGGAAGGTGCCTGGAACATGGCGAATGCCGTCATTACCTCCGGCCGTTTCGAACTGTTGCAGGGTGAAGAATATGCAATCTATTCCCAGCATGTTCCGGAAGAAAATACTGAAACGATTTTTGCCGTTCGCCGTACAAAATTGAAGGACGATGCTGGAAATGGTAGAATGGGTGGTTTGTATATCCAGGTAGACAATAATGGTTGGGAAGAAATGTATGCTTCTGCTCCTTATCTGGAATTGTTGGAGCTGTATTTGGATGACAAGGGATATCCGAAGGATTTGCGCAGCAGCTTCATTACCAAGCGTTATGTGGAAGACGGAACCAATACGTCCAAGTATCCCATTACCGGCAATCCGGAGCGGAACTATCAGGACTGGACTTTTGCCTATAGAGCCAAGCAGGCCGGTGCAAACTCCAACTATGAGTATCGCCAGATTTCCATTACGAAGCAGGACGACGGAACGTATGCCATGAGTGCTGACAATGCAGCATCGTTCCAAAGCGCTACCATTCAGTCGGAACCCTATAACTTGGGTACCCGTTATTATGTAGTGGCATCGGATGGTACAAAGTATATCGGACGTATTGAGCCGCGTGTGTACGATGCCAAGACGCTCCGTCAGAAGGAAGCCATGTTTCTGGTGTATGCCATCAACAAATGCTCTTATCAGGAACAGTATTATCACCTGTGGTCGCCCATCATTTCCCGTCTGGCTGAAATGTATCTGATTCGTGCCGAAGCCAATCTGGAGAAGGGTGGCGATACCCAAGCTACACTGGACGACGTGAATGTACTGCGTGAGAGAGCCGGTATTCCTCTTTGGACGCTGGACAATATCAGGACTGCCGAATACGGCCAGCCGAAGGATGTCCACAAGATTATCGAGGAAGAACGCATGCTGGAATTTGCATGGGAAGGACTCCGTCGTTTCGATGTGTTCCGCTGGCGCCAGACGCTGGACCGCAAGTATCCGGGCGGACATACCTTGAGACAGGGTGACCGCTATCTGGAGATACCTTACAACTCTCCTTCGGTATGCGAATATATCCCGCAGGCCCAGTATGATGCTTATCCCTACGATTTGGGACAGAATCCCTGATCGGGTGTGAAGATACCTTCCGTATCCGAATGCAGACAGACATTCGGATACGATTAAAAAAATTGTTTCATCTATAAATAGCAGAACTTGTAAAATGAAAAAGTTATCATATTTATTCTTGCTCCTTCTGGCATTTGTGTATGCCGGATGTGCCGAAACGGAGCAGCCCTATGTGGGATATGTGGTGATAGAGCGTGCGGTAGTCGAAGCTGAGGCCAATTCGACAGCTACCATAACTGCCGACACGGACATCGACTCGCCGATTGAAATCAAATCCATCGATTTTGGAGAAGGGGTGGACGAATGGTGTACCATCTCTACCAGCGGTAAGGAGATTACGGTGACAACGACTCAGGCCAATACGGGTGCGAACTACCGTACGGCTACAGTTAATGTGAAATGCGGCTATTGGTTGAAGTCATTCCAGGTGCTGCAGAAATATGCCGGACAGGAATATCTGCAGTACGACTGGACGCGCTGGACTGCTACCGGCAACAGTGTAGAGAGCAGCGACGGTGGCGGTTATGCCAGCCTGTTCAGTGACGACCGTACGACTTACTGGCACAGCCAGTATAGTGGCGACGTTCCCTCTTTGCCCTATTGGATTGTCGTGGATATGCAGGAAGAATTGGAGATTGCCAAATTTGATATCGGTAGAAGATATTATGCAGGTAATGGCAATAATTACGGTTCGGTGAAGACCTTGAAGCTGTATGCCAGCACGGACAACGAGAACTTTACGGAAGTGGGCGGTTTTACCTTCACTTTCCCCTGGACGGCTCCTGATGGAACCGTTGTAGAGGGTCCGAATAGTCCGTTGATTCCGGCCTATGAGGAGATATTCCCGGCAGAACCGGTAAAGGCTCGTTACATGAAGATTGAGATTACCGAAACCAACACAAGCAACAATGCCTGCCAAATAGCCTATTTCAAGGCATACGAAAAAATTTAAAGCCATAATTTCTTCTACCTTTTAAAATCTAAGTATCTTTGCGGAGGATGCCCGATGGTAAGGTCTGGCATCCTCTTTTTATAACATGGACTGAATCTAAAGATCATGAAAAAAATGAAAGCGTTGTGCTTGTTTCTGCTGGGAGTATGGATGTCTTTCCCCCTGGGTGCACAGAGTATCCGTGTGTATGACGTGGCCGACTTTGGCTTGAAGGCAGGCGGCACGAAAGATGCGTCGGCCGTGTGGCAGAAGATGCGAAAGAAAATCAAGGCCGAATGTGGGGACGGTGACAGCGTAGTGGTCCGTTTTCACGAAGGAACGTATCATTTCTATGAAAAGGGTGCAACCGTCCGGGAGTACTACATTTCCAATCACGATCAGGACAATCCGAAGAAAGTGGGACTCGCTTTGGAGGATATGAAGCGGCTGACGCTGGACGGCGGCGGGGCTTTGTTTGTCTTTCATGGGCGGATGCTGCCGGTCTCTCTGCTCCGTTCGGAGGGGTGCACGCTGAGAGATTTCAGTATAGACTTTGCCAATCCACATATCGCGCAGGTAGAGATAGTGAAGAACGACCCTCAGGAGGGCATCACCTTCAAACCTGCTCCGT
>CATXSD010000108.1 GCA_958402075.1 Mediterranea massiliensis
CTTGATTTCGGCAGGGAGCAGGGCTGCTTCGGCTGCGTCGGGGATGGGTTTCACCTCGTCGGGTTCGGCATGCCAGCTCAGCAGTTCTCGTCCTCCGGCTGTAATGTCGAGGGTCAGTCGGTTGAAGGCTTCGCTTTGGACATCTACCGCTTCGTTGAGCACTTCTTCGGGGCATACCGTTACGTTGCGGTCGTAGTAGATACGCCCTCCGTCGCTCCGCAGGGTAATGTGGATGGCTTGGCGCGAGGTGGCGAACAGCTTGAAGCGTACGCGTCCCTCGCCTTCGGGATCGATGTTCAGCAGAAGGTCCTTGGTGGCGTTCTTCACGATGCCCAGCTCGCGGTAGGGCAGGAAGTATTGTACGAAGCTCTTTTCCTCGTAGGGTTGCAGCCAGGTGAAGTCGGGTTGGTTTTCGGTATAGACACCTGCCATGAGTTCTATGTATGGGCCGTCTTCGTCGGTGAGGTTGCGGTCCCAGGCACGGCCGAAGTCGCCGTTGCCCCATGTCCATTGCTTCTTGCCCGGCGATACGTGATGGCTGGCCACGTGGAGCATGCCGGCCTGGGTGTCGTTTTCGTAGCCGCCTTCGAAGTCGAAGCGCGAGTTGACGGCCATGTAGGAGGTAGGCACCTTGATGTTCTTGTAGTTCGAGATGTCTACGCCGGCCGAGTAGTCCATCTTGTAATAAGTACCTGTGGCGATGGGAAAAGTGCTGACGGCCCGCTTGCCATGGTCGAACACGGCGTTGATGTCGGGCGGGAAGACGCTCTGGTAATAGTCGTTGACGGCAACAGCCGGATTGGCCCACCATAGGAAGGTTTGCGGCACCTCCGTGCGGTTATAGAGTACGCCCTTGATTTCGAGGAAGGCATGCCCCGGGCGGAGGGTGAAACCTGCCATGCCTTTCTGATGGAACATGCGCTCCATCTCGCTCACCCATACCGTGATGCTGCCGTCGGCATTCTCTTCGATGGTGGTGTCAACGGGCATGTAGGTGCTGGGGCGGTGGTGTTGCGGCCAGTTGAACTCGATGCCGCCCGAAATCCAGGGACCTGCCAAGCCCACCAGAGCAGGCTTGATGACGTGGTTGTAGTAGATGAAGTGGCGCTGCTTTATCTTGTCGTAGGCCATCTGTACACGTCCGCCCAGTTCGGGCAGAATCATGACTTTGATGTATTCGTTCTCGATGAATACGGCGTTGTAGGTCTTGTCGGTCTTTTCGTCGGCAATGGACTCGATGACCGGATAGGGATAGACTACGCCGCTGCTGCCCTGATAGACACGTTTCTCCAGGAACATCGGGCTTTTTTCGGGTTTACCCACTTCGTAGGTGGGGATGGTTACTTGTTCTTTCCAGGCTTTGACCATAGTTGCATGCGTTGTTTTTTCAGTTCACATTCCATAAGCGGAAGATGATATGTTAAGTATTTAATTATCAGATTAATATTGCTTTATTTTTCTTTACTTGGAATAAAGTGTAGCTTTACTTCGTATAAAGCATCGCTTTACTCCGTTTAAAGCACTGCTTTAATTGGACTAAAGCATTGCTTTAAAGCCGGTAAAGTGATGGTAAGGAAATGGTCTTTGATTAGTTGGGACGTTTCCTTCGTCATTCATTCACCATTTCCTTTTCCAGTTGCTCCAGCGATTTGCCTTTGGTTTCGGGCATGCGTAAGAGGAAGAATACGAGACCGGCAGCACAGATGGCCGTATAGATCCAGAAAGTACCGGCCGTCCCCAGTGCCTTGTTCAGGAAGGGGAAGGTGTAGGTCAGGATGAAGCTGGCTACCCACAGGGCAAAGGTGCCGGTAGCCACGGCCACGCCCCTCACTTTGTTGGGGAAAATTTCGGACAACAGTACCCAGGTGACGGGCCCCAGTGTCATGGCATAGCAGGCAATGGCGGCCACCACCAGCACGACCATGAAGATACCACTGACTTCGAAGTAGTAGCAGGTGCCCAGTATCAGGTAGATGCCGGCCAGTCCTCCCGCACCGAGCAGCATCAGTGCACGTCGTCCCAGGCGGTCCACCGTATAGATGGCCACGAACGTGAAGACCAGATTGGCGATGCCCGTCACAACGATGTTGATGAACGTATTGTCCACGTCATAGCCTGCCGACTGAAAGATTTCCTGTGCATAGTTGAAGATGACGTTTGTGCCGCACCATTGCTGGAACATGGCCACGATGATGCCCAGCGCCAGCACCCGTCGATAGGGCTTGCTGAAGAGCAGCGACAGGCCGCCCTGAGTTTGTTTGCGTTGCATGTCAGTCTGCAAGGTGTTCAGCTCGTTGCGGGCATAGTCGTTTCCGCCGATACGGGCCAACGTCTCGAGGGCCCGCTCCCGTTGTCCGGTCATGGCCAGCCAGCGGGGACTTTCGGGGATGAATGCTGCCAGTACCAAAAAGGCTAAGGCGGGGAAGGCAGCGGCCCAGAACATCCAGCGCCAGGTCATGGCAACATTCCATGCCGTATCGTCGCTGACCAGCAGCCAGTTGACTATCTGGGCAGCCAGAATGCCGATAACGATGGTCAGCTGATTGAGTGATACCAGCTTGCCGCGAATGCGTGTGGGAGCCACTTCGGCAATATACATGGGCGACAGGCCCGAAGCGATGCCGATGGCAATCCCCCCGCAGAAGCGTGCCAATAGGAAAAGGTGGAAATTGCTGAAAGCTCCCGTGCCGTAGGCCGTCAGTACAAAGATGAGGGCCGAAAGCAGAAGCAGCGGCTTGCGTCCCAATTTGTCGGCCAGCATGCCGGCAGTCAGGGCTCCGATGAGGCATCCGGCCAACGCAATGCTCATGGCCAGCCCCTGCATGCCAGGATCACCGGCAATGTCGAAGAACTGTTCGTAGAAAATCTTGGCACCGCCGATAACGACCCAGTCGTAACCGAACAGCAGTCCGCCCATGGCAGACACCAGGCAGATGAAGTAGATGAATCCTTTGTTGTACGTTTTCATGTTATCAGATGAACTTTTTGTTTTCTGCTGCAAAAGTAACAACTACCAAGGAACTGAAAAATAGAAAGTCTTATTCTGTATATGGATAATCTTACGATTTTACTTGTGCATTCCATTTTTGTTGTGTATGTTTGCCTCCAGACTAAAAACGTGTCTATATGATTGAATTGAAGGACGGATTTCAGGGGGAGCAGTTGCTGGTGCTTCCCAAACTGATTGTGGAGTCTATGGAGGCCGATCCACTGCTCTCCAGGCTTCATATTACGGATATCGGTTATTTCCCGCGGGCCTTGCATCATTACAGGGAACGTAAAGTGCCCATCAATCAGTATGTCTTTATCTATTGTATAGATGGTGAAGGCTGGTATCGCTTGGGTGGGCATACCCATACGGTGGTTGCCAATCAGTATTTCATCCTTCCGGCTGGAGTCCCCCATGCGTATGGAGCCGACGAATCCGCTCCATGGACTATTTATTGGATACACTTTAAAGGCGATATGGCTGTTTATTATGCCAAGGATGCCGCTGTTCCCATGGATATACGGCCCGGAAACCGTTCACGTATCAGTGACCGTATCGGACTTTTCGAAGAGATGTTCACCATCCTGAAGTCTGGTTATAGCAACGAAAATTTGCGGTATGTATCTTCTCTTTTCCATTATTTTCTGGGTTCTTTGCGTTATGTACAGCAGTATCGCAATGCCAATGGTAACAGACATGACGAAACGGATGTAGTGGAGGAGGCCATTCATTATATGAAAGAGAATATGGAGAAACGTCTGTCTTTACAGGATATGGCTTTGCATACGGGATATTCGTCTTCACACTTTTCGGCGCTGTTCAGGCAGAAAACAGGGCATAGTCCGTCCGCTTACTTTAATTTGCTGAAGGTCCAATATGCTTGTTCATTGCTGGATGCAACGGATATGAAGGTGAATCAGATTTGTTACAAGGTGGGGATGGAAGACATGTTTTACTTTTCGCGTCTGTTCAGCAAGATTATGGGAATGTCTCCCAAAGAATATCGGAAGTCGAAGAAGGGATGATATAATAACATTGGAGGGTGTGCCACAGCACACCCTCCAATAATAATAGATATATAGGAGATGGCGTTACAGCGGAATATACTCCACAAACGCTTCCATTGCTTCGTAGCTGGCCAGACCCAGGCTGTTGTACAGGTTGGCTGTGCCGCGGTTGCGGTCTTCGCTTCGTTGCCAGAAGAGGCGTTCGTCGTTGCCCAGGAACGGAGCGCTTTCCATCTGGCTCTGGTGCTTCAGGATGGAGTTTCGTTTGGCTCTCAGTTCTTCGGGGCTGATGGGCACGGCCATTTCAATATTCTCGATTTCCCATTCGGCCCAGGCACCGCGGTACATCCAGATGCGGCAGTCCTTCAGCCATTCGGCTCCTTCTTCCTTCTCCAGGTCGATAGCGGCGAATACGGCGTCGGTGCAGACGCGGTGTGTGCCGTGCGGATCGGCCAAGTCGCCGGCCACAAATACCTGATGGGGCTTCACTTCACGCAACAGGTTGCGTACGATTTCCACGTCGGCCTCGCTGATGGGGTTCTTCTTGATCTTGCCGGTCTCGTAGAAGGGCAGGTCCAGGAAGTGGCAGTGGTCCAGCGGGATGTTGTTGTAGGTGCAGGCCGTACGTGCCTCGCCGCGGCGGATAAGGCCCTTGATGGTGAGGATGTCTCGCGTATCCATGTCACCGTCCTTCTTCTCGCGCAGGAACTTGCGGATCTCGGCATACTTCTCGTTGATGACCTGGTCGGCACTGTTGTTGAACAGCTGGTTGAAGCCGTTGATGAAGTGCAGGAAGCGAACCACCTCTTCGTCGCCCACGGCGATGTTGCCGCTGGTTTCGTAGGCTACGTGCACATCATGACCCTGCTCTACCAGGCGGCGGATGGTGCCGCCCATGGAGATGACATCGTCATCGGGGTGCGGAGAGAATACCACAACACGCTTCGGGAAAGGTTTGGCACGTTCGGGACGGTAGGTGTCGTCGGCGTTCGGCTTGCCGCCCGGCCATCCCGTGATGGTGTGCTGCAGGTCGTTGAATATCTTGATGTTCACATTGTAGGCCGAACCGTAGAGAGCCAGCAGTTCGCTCAGGCCATTCTCGTTGTAGTCCTTGTTGGTCAGCTTCAGGATGGGTTTGCCCGTGAGCTGGCACAGCCATACGATGGCACTGCGGATGAGCTTGTCGTTCCATTCGCAGGACGTCACCAGCCAGGGACGCTGGATACGCGTCAGGTTGGAGGCGGCCGAGAGGTCGACTACGATGTGGGCGTTGTTGTGCGTCTGCAGGTACGAGGCGGGGATGGTGTCCGTGATGTTGCCTTCCACGCATTCCTTCACCATCTTGGCCTTTTCCTCGCCCCAGGCCATGAGGTACACCTTCTTGGCGCCCAGGATGGTCGATACACCCATCGTGATGGAGCTGATGGGAGTATTGTCGATCGCGCCGAACAGCTTGGCCGCATCGTTGCGCGAGTCGCTGTCCAGCAGGATGAGGCGGGTGGTGGAGTTCAGTCGCGAACCCGGTTCGTTGAAACCGATGTTACCTACGCGGCCGATGCCCAGCAGGGCCATGTCCAGTCCGCCGAAGCTCTCGATGCGCTGTTCGTACAGGCGGCAGTATTCGAAGATGGTGTCCTTGGGGATGGTGCCGTCGGGGCTGAAGACATTCTGCTTGTCGATGTCCACATGGTCGAGGAGCATCTCCTTCAGGGCATTCAGGTTGCTGGTGGCGGCGTCGGGAGCCAGCGGATAGTATTCGTAGAGGTTGAACACGACGACGTTGCGGAAGCTCAGTCCCTCTTCCTGGTGCATGCGTACCAGGTGGGCATATACGTTGCGTGGCGAATTGCCGCCTGCCAGGGCCAGTACACAGAAGCGTCCGGCCTTCTGCTTGTCGCGTATCAGCTGGGCGATGTCGCGGGCTATCTGGTCGGCTCCTTCTTCAGGAGTCTCGTAGATGTCGGTGGGCACTTTCTCCAGACGGGTCAGTACGGAGCGTTCGAAGGCGTTCTCCGGGCGGTAGTATCGGGTAGATACCCGGTTCAGCGTGATTTGTGAGCTTAGATTGGTCTTCATAAATTGATTGTATTATAAGTGTATGACGTTATTTCAGATGGTATAGGTGTCGGGGACGAGCTTGCCCATGGCCCATACGGCGCGCACGTTCAGGTTCTCGTCCATCACCATGATGTCGGCGTCCTTGCCTTTCTGCAGCGAGCCCTTGCGGTCGTATATGCCCATGATCTTGGCCGGTGTCTCGGATACCATGCGCGAGGCGTCGGCCAGCGGTATGTCGGCTTTCTGTACCACGGTGCGGATCAGGCGGTCCATCGTGGCGATGCTTCCGGCCAGTGCCGAGCGGTCGGCCAGCTTGCAGACACCGTCTTCGATGATGACGCGGGGGTCAAAGGCCTCCTTGCTGTCGCTGGCGGCGCAGGCCAGGGCGTCGGTGATGAGGGCCGTGCGCTCCACACCTTTTATCTTGTAGACCAGTCGCAGGATGGTGGGCGGCACATGGATGCCGTCGGCTACGACTTCCACCGTCATGTCGTCCAGCAGGTAGATGCTCTCCACAGTGCCTTCGTACTTGTATTCGCGGCGCTTGTGGAAGCCCGGCATGGCGTTGTAGAAGTGCGTGGCGTGGGTATATCCGGCTTCGTAGGCGGCCAGAATGTCTTCAAACTCGGCTTGTGTGTGTCCGACGGAGGCCAGGATGCCTTTTCCAGAGATATACTTGCCGAACTGGATGGCACCCGGCAGTTCGGGAGCGGCATCCCAGCGCTTGATGCACGACCAGCGTTCTACCAGCGGAATGTATTCGTTGGGGTCGGGGTTTTTGATGTTTTCAGGAAGCTGTCCGCCTGCCATGGCCGGGTTGAAGTAGTGGCCTTCCAGGTGCAGGCCCATGATGGGGCTGTCGGGTTCGGCCATCAGCTTCGTACAGGTTTCGGCTGCCTGCTCGATCATGGGGACGGTCGACGACGACATCGTGGGGAAGATGCTCGTCGTACCATATTTCATGTGCGTTGCTACCGCCTGGCGGAATGCGTCCTCAGTACACTCCATGAAGTCGCGTCCGCCGCCGCCATGTGCATGCATCTCGATGCCGCCGGGCAGTACGTACATGCCTTTGACGTCGATGAGCGTAGCGCCGATAACGGCCAGGTCGCAGTTGGTTACTTCCAGAATTTTTCCGTCGCGGATAAGGACGGAACCATCCTTCAGCCACCCCTGTGGGGTGAGGATGCGGGCATTGATGAGTTGAGTCAGCATAGGATTTAGTGGTTAGTTATATTGTTTTTTCTCAGTCATTATAGTAACAAAGATAATTCAGATACAAAAATACGGACTTTCTTCCGAATAAAGACTCGCATGTGGTAGGTATTTTCTATTAAATACTCTAAATTTCCGTGTCTGTATCTGAAAAAATAGGCTTTATCGGCCGCACCAGTTGCCGGCAAAGGCGGCGGCGGTGCCCAGCACGATGCTCAGCGCCACGTACAGCAGGAACAGGCTGCCGTATCCCTGCTTGAGCAGTGTCAGGCCGTCGTTGCTGAAGGTCGAGAAGGTGGTAAATCCTCCGCATAGGCCGGTGGTGAGCAGGAGGCGGAGGTCGGTAGGCAGGTTGAAGCGGGCCGACCAAGCATAAAACAGTCCGATGAGGAAGCTGCCCACAATGTTGACGGTAAACGTGGCCCAGGGAAAGTTGTAGGGCACGATGCGTTCGTGCAGGGCCAGCTGCACGCAGTAGCGGAGGACGCTTCCCGTACCTCCGCCGAGGAAGATGGCTATCAGTTCTTTGGTCATGGCGGTTGTCTTGAGTTCCCGTGGCAGGAAGGCCTGCCGCGGTGCAAAGGTAGGAAAACCTCGGGGCTTTCCGAAACCGTAGCCCGTTTTTTGTACGAAAAGACTGCTTTCTTTCGATGAAAAGGCCGCTTTCTTTCGGCGTGCAGGGAGGGGGAGGATGTGAATGCAAACGTTTGCTCCCCTCGGGCGGAATTTTGTGGAAGCATGCGTTGGGCGGTCGGTGCTTCTTTCTTATTTTTGTGGCAGGAATATTAACATCACACATGAGAAACATGAGAACATTCATTTCAAGATTCTTTTTTCTGTTGCTTTTCCTGGGAGTAACCGCCGGCATGCGGGCCGAACAGCTCGTTTCGCCCAACGGCCAGCTTCGCCTGAACTTCAGTGTCAATGCGCAGGGAGAGCCCGTCTATGAGTTGTATTATAAAGATAAGGTAGTCATCAAGCCTTCCAAGCTGGGGCTGGAGCTCAAGGACGACCCCGGCCTGATGAACGGCTTCACCCTGGCCGGTGTGCAGACCTCCACGTTCGACGAGACCTGGCAGCCTGTCTGGGGAGAAGAGAAGGAAATCCGCAACCATTACAACGAGATGGCTGTGACGCTCAACCAGCAGGCGCAGAACCGTCACATCGTCCTTCGCTTCCGCCTCTTCGACGACGGCCTGGGCTTCCGCTACGAATTTCCCTTGCAGAAGAACCTCAACTACTTCGTCATCAAGGAAGAACATACCCAGTTTGCCATGGCGGGCGACCACACCGCCTTCTGGATTCCAGGCGATTACGATACACAGGAGTATGACTATACCGAATCCCGTCTTTCCGAAATCCGCGGTCTGATGCCCGGCGCCATCACCGACAACGCCTCGCAGACGCAGTTCTCGCCCACAGGCGTGCAGACGGCCCTGCAAATGAAGACCGCCGACGGCCTCTATATCAATCTGCATGAGGCAGCCCTCGTCGACTATTCCTGCATGCACCTCAACCTGGACGACAAGAACCTGGTGTTCGAGTCCTGGCTCACCCCCGATGCTCAG
>CATXSD010000109.1 GCA_958402075.1 Mediterranea massiliensis
TTCCTAATTTTCAATGAAATATTTATTCTCTTATATCGAACTGACGTTATCTTATTAAAAGATAGTGAAAGTCGAAAGCAAAAAAATAAGCTTGCTTAATTTTTTTTTGCTGAGACGCATCCTTTACAAACAAAAAATCCTCCCATCGGTATGAAACCGACAAGAGGATTTGGTATGAATGATGATTGTTGAAATCTTATTTCTTGAAAAAGTCTTGTACCTTTTCGTTCGGAACCATCTGTTCATCGAAGATGTAAGCGCCGGTCTTCGGAGACTTTACCATCTTGATAACCTTTGTATATGCACGACCCTCTTTTGAGCCCTCGTGCAAACTTGCTACTGTTTTCTTTGCCATGGGTTATGCGTATTATTTAATTTCTTTGTGTACTGTCACTCTCTTCAGAATCGGATTGTACTTCTTCAGCTCCAATCTTTCGGTAGTGTTCTTTCTGTTCTTTGTAGTGATGTAACGAGAAGTTCCCGGCAGACCACTGTCTTTCTGCTCTGTGCATTCCAGAATCACCTGTACTCTGTTTCCTTTCGTTTTCTTTGCCATATTCTAAGTCTCCTCTAGTTTTTAACCAATTACTTTAATGGTTTTCCAATCACAATAACCCTTAGCTACGGCTTCATTCAGGGCAGCGTCCAGGCCTTTCTTGTTGATGATGCGCAGACCGGCGGCACACAGGCTCAGGCTGATCCAGCAGTCTTGTTCTACATAGTAGAATTTCTTTGTAAACAAGTTCAAGTCAAAGGTTCTTTTCGTTCTTCTCTTTGAATGTGAAACATTGTTGCCAATCATGGCTTTTTTTCCGGTAATTTGACAAATCTTCGACATTTCTATCTTCTTTTTATAGTTTTTATCTATGCCTATTTCAAACAGAGCGCAAAGTAAGCACTTTTATCGTTAACTACCAAGCTTTTCGGAGAATAATTCGTTGTGAAATAACAATTTTTCCTTATTTCACGAGTTCTACGAGTAAATCCAGCGCATTTTGAACTGCATTCTGCACGTTTTTCTCCCGTCCGTTGTCACCGGTCTGCATGGTGGTGATCATTTCAGTTTTATAGGCAACGGCTATCCAGATGGTCCCCACCGGCTTTTCCGGTGTTCCTCCTCCGGGCCCGGCAATGCCCGAGGTGGCGATGGCGCAATCGGTTTTCAGCGCTTTCATCGCTCCGGCCGCCATTTCCATCACCGTTTCCCGGCTCACGGCACCATGCTTTTCCAACGTATCGGCCGCTACCCCCAGCAGGTTCATCTTCACTTCGTTCGAGTAGGCCACGACGCTTCCCTTGAAGTATTCCGAGCATCCGGCCACCGAGGTAATGGCAGCGGCCACCCGTCCCCCCGTACAGCTTTCTGCGGTGGAAAGGGTCAAATTCTTCGCCTGGAGCAGCTTGCCCAGTTCTTCTTCCGTCTTCATGTCACGTTCGTTTTATTGAAGGGTTACACGCGAATAGGCCGGTGCCTCCATCGGGCAGAAGTCCTTGTCCTGATACTTGAAGTAGCCCGTAATGGCAATCATGGCCGCATTGTCGGTGGTATAGCTGAATTTGGGGATGAAAATCTTCCATCCGTATTTCTGCGCATGTTCCCTGAAGGCGTTCCGCAGCCCGTTGTTGGCCGATACACCGCCTGCCACAGCCACCTCTTTTATATTATATTGTTTGGCGGCTTTTCTCAGCTTGTCCATCAGGATGTCTACAATCGTCGCCTCCAGCGAAGCGGCCAGGTCCGTCTTGTGATGTTCGATGAAATCGGGATCCTCCTTCACCCATTCGCGCAGGGAGTACAGGAACGAAGTCTTCAGTCCGCTGAAGCTGTAGTCCAGCCCCGGGATGTGCGGCTTGCTGAAGCTGAAAGCCTTCGGATTTCCCTGGCGTGCCAGCTTGTCGATAATCGGTCCTCCCGGATACCCCAGCCCCATTACCTTCGAGCATTTGTCGATGGCTTCGCCGGCTGCGTCGTCGATGGTCTGTCCCAGGATTTCCATGTCATTGTAGGCCTTCACCAGGATGATTTGGGAATTTCCGCCCGACACCAGCAGGCAGAGGAAGGGGAAAGTCGGCTGCTCGCTCTCTTCACCTTCCACTTTAATAAAATGAGCTAACACATGTCCTGTCAGGTGGTTGACGTCAATCATCGGTATGCCGAGCGAACGGGCAAACCCTTTGGCGAAGGAAACGCCTACCAGCAGCGAGCCCATCAGTCCCGGTCCCCGGGTAAAGGCTACGGCGCTCAGTTCCTCCTTGGTCACTCCAGCCCGTTTCAGTGCCTCGTGTACCACGGGCACGATGTTCTGTTGATGGGCGCGTGAGGCCAGTTCGGGCACCACGCCTCCGTATGCTTCGTGCACCGCCTGGCTGGCCACGACGTTCGACAACAGATAACCGTCCTTGATGACGGCTGCTGATGTGTCGTCGCACGAGCTTTCTATTCCCAGTATAATTGTACTCATAAGTGTTTATTTACGTTTAAGCACTGCAAAAGTAGTGATAAAAGTAGTATGGATAATGTATTATTTCATATTTTTGTTGGCTGAATATAAAAATTAACGGCCTATCAGAAGACTGAAGCAGACAATACGTTGGGTGGTTGGTATCCTCATCAGCTTCTATATCGTCATCACCCTGTTGCTGAACATTCCCTATGTTCAGCAACAGCTTTCTGTGCTCGTCACCCATGAGCTGGAAGCCCTTCTGGACACCCGTCTCCGTGTAGGGCGCATCAGTCTTGGCTTGTTGAACCGCATTGTGGTGGAAGATTTGCTGGTCGACGACCGTTCCGGCAAAGAGATGCTCAAAGCCACCCGCCTGTCGGCCAAGTTCGATCTTCTTTCTCTCCTGAAGGGGCGGATTTCCATCAGCAACATCCAGTTTTTCGGATTCAACATCCGGCTCGAAAAAGCCACTCCCGAAGCGGCTCCCAATTTCCAGTTTCTGATTGACACCTTTGCTTCCAAGGACACCGTTCCCAAGGAAACGCGCCTCGACCTGCGCATCAATTCCCTGCTCATCCGCCGTGGCCGCTTGTCCTACAATGTCCTTTCCGAGGCGGAAACCCCCGGCCGTTTCAATGCGGGGCACGTCAACCTGAGCGACATCATTGCCAGCATTTCGCTGAAAGCTTTACGTAACGACACCATCCATGCGGCTGTCAAGCGCATGAGTTTCAAGGAGCAGTCTTCCGGTTTCGAGCTGGACCGTTTGGGCTTGGAAGTCATCGGCAACGACAAAGGCATGCAGATAGCGGGGCTCCGCATCGACCTGCCCCGCACCGACCTGCAGATGGACACCATCCGGATGGAGTACGACAGCCTGGCCGCGCTGAAGGATTTTGTCCATCAGGTACGTTTTGCCTGCCGCCTGCAGCCTTCCACGCTCACCTTGGGCGATTTGTCGGCTTTCATTCCGGCCCTGAAGCCATTCGCCGATCCGCTCCAGCTCGAAGCCGAGGCCGGAGGGACCGTCGATGCGTTGAACTGTCCGTTGCTCTCCATTTCTTCCGGCGACCATTTTGTCCTGCAGGGCGACGTGTCTTTTCAGGATCTGTCCAGTGGCGGAGACGCCTATGTGTTCGGCAATCTGTCCCGTCTGTATGCCGATCCCGAGGGAGTGGCATTCTTTGTCCGCAATCTCAGCAGCCACTACACCGGTGTCCCTCCCGTTCTCCAGCGCCTGGGCACCATCAGTTTCCGTGGCGAGCTCTCCGGTTATTTCACCGATCTGGTAACCTACGGAAACATCCGCACCAACCTGGGCGTCATCCGCACCGATATCAAGCTGAGCTCCTATACCGAAGCAGACCGTCACATCCTCTCCTATTCGGGCGACATGAAGACCAGCGGTTTTCAGTTAGGTCGGCTGACGGGCAATGCCAAGTTGGGAAACATCACCTTCAATGTCAAGCTGGACGGCCGCCATGCCGCCAACACCTATCCGGCCATCACGGCCAAGGGACTGGTGTCCTCCATCGACTATAGCGGTTATACCTACGAGAATATCACCCTGGACGGAGAGTATCGCCACGGAGGTTTCACGGGTGGGGTCAGGCTGGAGGACGAGAATGCCTCGCTGGCTCTCAACGGTACCATCAATGCCGTCAGCAAGGTGCCCACCTTCAATTTCCTGGCTTCCGTCAATCACATTCGTCCTCATGCCCTCCATCTCACGAAAAAATACGAGGGGGCCGAATTTTCCGTCCGTCTGAAGGCCGACTTTACCGGAGGCTCCATCGACGAGATGGACGGCGAAATCAACATCGACAGCCTGGAATACACCTCCCCGGAAAACTCTTATTTCCTGGACAACCTCAAGCTGGTGGCCAGCCGTTCGGACGACCATCGCAAGCGCCTCGATTTCATTTCCCCCTTCCTGCGCGGCAATATCGAGGGCGACTACTCCTACCGCACGCTTCCGGCCAGCTTCCTCAATATTCTCCGGCGGTACTTGCCGGCCGTTCTCCCCACGTCCGGGAAAAAAGAAAAACTACCTGAGACGGCCAACAATTTCGGCTTTGACTTTCATATCTACGACACCGAGCTGCTTTCCAAGGTCTTTGGCATCCCCTTGACTGTCTATACCCATTCCACGTTGAAGGGATATTTCAACGACAAGCTGGGCCGGATTCGCATGGAAGGCTACTTCCCCCATCTTCGTTATGGCAACAAGTTCATCGAGTCGGGCCTCCTTCTGTGCGAGAATCCCAGTGACTGTTTCCATGCCCGTGTCCGCTTCACCAACCGTCATGCCGATGATGCCGTCAACGTTTCTCTGGAAGCCCGTGCCCAGAACGACAGCCTCCAGACGGTTCTCAATTGGGGCAACAACGGTACCGTCACCTATAGCGGCCAGCTTTCCGCCACTACCCGCTTCATGCGCCACCAGCTGGAGGAAGCCACCGGCAAGACCGTTTCCCGCCGTCGGCGCAAGGCACCTGCTCCCGTTCCGGCTTTGAAGACGGTGGTCGACATCCATCCCACCGACGTCATCCTCAATGATACCCTTTGGAACATCCGTCCCTCCCAAGTGGTGCTCGATTCAGGCCGGGTGTACATTCACGACTTCCAGTTCACCAACCGGCGTCGCTACCTTCATGCCGACGGCATCGTTTCCGACCGTCCTCAGGACACCGTCCGCCTCGACCTGCAGCAGATCAATATCGGCTACGTGTTCGACATTGCCAATCTGGGCGTCAATTTCCAGGGAGAAGCCACCGGTCCGGCCTATGCCAGTGGAGTGTTGGGCACTCCCGTCATGTCTACCGACCTCTTCATCCACAACCTGGGCATCAACGACGGCCTGCTGGGCGATGCCGACATCCACGGTGAATGGCACCACGACGTGAAGGGCATTTATCTCGATGCCCGCATCCGTGAGGCCGACATCGCGCGTACCCGTGTCCACGGCTTCATCTACCCCATCAAGCCCACCAGCTCGCTCGACCTGCAGATCGATGCCGACAGCACCAACCTCCAGTTCATCCATTATTACATGCAGAGCATCACGCCCCAGTTCTCTGGCCGTGCCACTGGTCATGTACACTTCTATGGCAAGTTCAAGGCCCTCACCATGGAAGGCCGTGTCTACGGCGACGCGTCCATGAAGGTCGATGTGCTCAATACCACCTTCTCCGTCCGCGACAGCATCTACATTGCCCCGGACGGACTCACGTTCCGCAACAACCGCCTCTACGATACCCAGGGCCACCAGGGCACCATGAGCGGCTATCTCCACTACAACCACTTCAAGGACCTCAACTACCGTTTCAACTTCGATGTCAGCAACATGCTGTTGCTCAACACCCGCGAGTCGGCCGATTTCCCCTTCTATGGAACCGTTTACGGCACCGGTACCGCCAGTATCGCCGGCAATGCGGCCGATGGTGTCAACATCAACGTCGCCATGAGCACCGGTCGCAACTCCAACTTTACGTATATCAAGGACAATGTCACTTCGGCGGTGTCCAACCAGTTCATCCGCTTTGTCGACAAGACTCCCCGCCGTGCCGTGCAGGACAGCGTCCTGGTTTCCATCTACGAGCGGGCCCGCCGCGAGATGGCTGCCGAAGAAGAACTGCGTAGTTCCGATACCGACATCCGCCTGAACCTCATTGTCGACGCCACCCCCGATGCCACCATGCGCATCATCATGGATCCTGTGGCGGGCGACTATATCAGTGGCCGTGGTTCCGGCAACATCCGTACCGAGTTCTACAACAAGGGCGATGTCAAGCTGTTCGGCAATTACACCATCAATCAGGGAGTCTACAAGTTCAGCCTGCAGGAAGTCATCCGCAAGGACTTTGTCATCAGGAACGGCAGTTCCATCACCTTCAACGGTGAGCCGCTCAACGCCACCCTCGACATCCATGCCAACTATACCGTCAACTCCGCTTCGCTGAACGACCTCATCCCCAATGCCAGTAGCTTTGTGGATCAGACCAATGTTAAGGTCAACTGTGTGATGGACCTCACCGGCCAGCTCACTTCGCCCAACATCAAGCTCGACCTCGAGCTGCCCAACGAGCGCGACGAGGTGGAAGTCCTTGTCCGCAACTACATCCCCACGGACGAGCAGATGAACATGCAGATTCTCTACCTGCTGGGTATCGGCAAGTTCTATCCTTCCGAAACCTTCGGCACGGGCCAGAACTCCGACATGATGTCCAGCGTCCTCTCCTCCACCCTGTCCGGCCAGCTCAACAATGCCCTTTCCCAGATCATTGACAACAACAACTGGAACGTCGGCACCAATTTCAGTACCGGCGAGAAGGGCTGGACCGACATGGAGTTCGAAGGCATGCTTTCCGGCCAGCTGCTCAACAACCGCCTGCTCATCAACGGTAACTTCGGCTATCGCGACAATCCGATGGCCAATACCAACTTCGTGGGCGACTTCGAGGCCGAGTGGCTTGTCAACCGCTCCGGCGACATCCGCCTGAAGGCCTACAACGAGACCAACGACCGCTATTATACCCGTACCAACCTCACCACGCAGGGCATCGGCATCATCTTCCGCAAGGACTTCGACAAGTGGAACGATCTGTTCTTCTGGAAGAAGTGGAAACTATTCCGGCTCAAGCAGCTGCGTCCCAAGCAGGACGCTCAGCCGGTTGTGCCCGATACCACCTCCACCCGCTGATTCCCGTTTTTTCCACCTCGGAATAATACAGGACGTGTCAAAATAGAAAAGTATAATCAAGACACAATGTCATCCTAAACGAAATGAAGGACCTCAAAACACAACAAACAGTTGGTTTCAAGATCCTTCACTCGTAGCTCGTAGCTCATAGCTCGTCACTCCTTAATACGAGCGTGCGAAAATCACGCGGCAGGCCGACGGTTTGCCCGTCACCATACACTTGCCCGGCTCCTTGTCGCCCGGCACGAACGAGTCGAATGGGATGCAGCGGATGGTCGCCTTCGTCTCCTCCTTGATCTTCTCCTCGGTTTCGGTCGTTCCGTCCCAGTGGGCCAGGATGAATCCGCCTTCCTCAATCTTCTCCTTGAATTCGTCGTAGCTGTCCACCGTCGTGATGCGGCTGTTGCGGTATTTCAGTGCCTTCTGGTAGATGTTCTGCTGTATCTCTTCCAGCAGGTTCTTTACATATTCCTCGATGCCGTCGCACGAGCGTGTTTCCTTCTCCAGCGTGTCGCGGCGCATCACCTCTACCGTGTTGTTTTCCAGGTCGCGTCCGCCCATCACCAGACGAACCGGCACACCCTTCACCTCGTAGTCGGCAAACTTGAAGCCCGGACGTTTGTTGTCCGCGTTGTCATATTTCACCGAGATACCCATGGCCTTCAGCTTGTCTACGATGCCGGCCACCTTCTGGTCAATCTTCTGCAGCATCTCCGCATTCTTGTAGATGGGGACGATGACTACCTGTATCGGTGCCAGATGCGGCGGCAGTACCAGTCCGTTGTCGTCGGAGTGCGTCATGATCAGCGCGCCCATCAGTCGGGTCGATACGCCCCACGACGTAGCCCATACATACTCCAGCTTGTTTTCCTTGTTTACGAACTGCACGTCGAAAGCCTTCGCGAAGTTCTGTCCCAGGAAATGCGACGTACCGCTCTGCAGTGCCTTTCCGTCCTGCATCATGGCCTCGATGGTGTATGTGTTCAGGGCGCCGGCAAAACGCTCGTTGGCCGATTTCACACCCTTGATTACCGGTACGGCCATATACTTCTCCGCAAAGTCGGCATATACGTTCAGCATCTTCACCGCTTCGGCTTCGGCCTCCTCTTTTGTGGCGTGGGCCGTGTGTCCCTCCTGCCACAGGAACTCAGCCGTACGCAGGAAGAGGCGTGTACGCATCTCCCAGCGGAACACGTTGGCCCATTGGTTGCACAGGATGGGCAGGTCGCGGTACGAGTTGATCCAGTTCTTGTACGTATTCCAGATGATGGTTTCCGATGTCGGACGGATGATGAGTTCCTCCTCCAGCTTGGCTGCGGGGTCCACTACCACGCCGCCGCCGTTGGGGTCGTTCTTCAGTCGGTAGTGTGTCACCACCGCACATTCCTTGGCGAATCCCTCCACGTGTTCGGCTTCGCGGCTCAGGAACGATTTCGGAATCAGCAGCGGGAAGTAGGCGTTCACGTGTCCCGTTTCCTTGAACATGTTGTCCAGCTGACGCTGCATTTTCTCCCAGATTGCGTATCCGTAGGGCTTGATTACCATACATCCGCGCACTGCCGA
>CATXSD010000110.1 GCA_958402075.1 Mediterranea massiliensis
TATGCCGAAGACAACTTTAACCTGAACAGCCGCCTCAGTCTGAATGCAGGAGTGCGGGCATCATTGTTCGCTACACAAGGAAAGGAATACTACTCGGTGCAGCCCCGCCTCTCCACACGCTATAACTTCGGGCAAGGATTCTCTGCAAAGGCATCCTATACCTGCATGGCGCAATACGTACACCTGCTCTCATCCACTCCGTTCTCCATGCCTACAGACCTCTGGGTGCCGATTACCAAAAACATACGCCCCATGTATGCCAACCAATACTCCGCCGGAGCCTACTACACCGGTCTGCCCGGCTGGGAATTCTCGCTGGAAGGTTACTACAAGCAGATGAGGCACATTCTGGAATATCAGGACGGAGTCTCTTTCTTCGGTACCTCCACCCATTGGGAAGAGAAAGTAGAAATGGGCCAGGGACGCAGCTACGGACTGGAACTGATGGCCCAACGTACTGTGGGGAATACGACAGGATGGATTTCGTACACACTGGCCAAAAGCGAACGACGTTTTCCAGACGGCAGCATTAACCACGGCCAGTGGTTTCCCCACAAATACGACCGGCGCCACAGCATCAACCTCTGCGTGAACCACCGCTTCAGCGACCGCATCGACGTAGGTGCCTCGTGGATTTTTTACACAGGAGGCTGCCTCACCATTCCCGAGCGGCGGACGGTCATCGTCAAGCCCGACGGCAGTACCGAAGAGACCGACTACATATCGGGCCGCAACAACTACCGCCTGCCCGCCACCCACCGCCTGAACATCGGCGTGAACTTCAACAAGAAGACCAAGCATGGCATGCGTACCTGGAACATCAGCCTCTACAACGCCTACAATGCCATGAACCCCAATCTGGTATACACCAAGAGGGTGGAAGGTCCATTGGAAGTCTCTGTAGACGAAAGCGGACATATTACCCAAATAATCCAGGAACCTTCCAAAACCGTCATCAAGAAGCGGACTATCCTGCCCTGCATTCCCTCCGTGACCTACACATACCGATTCTAAGAACTCTGTATCCTGTAACGAATATGAAACGCATCCATTTACACCTTATTATATATATAACAATTCTACTCGGGCTGCCGTCGTGCGAGAACGAGATTCCTTACAACCCTGATATGAAGCAACCCTGCCTCGTCATGAACGCTTTGCTCGAAGCGGGAGACGGCAAAAAGAACGAGGTGTCCCTCTACTTGAGTACCGGCGACAATCTGGGCAAACTGAACGATGACGCTACCCTGTCTCTCTACATCAACGGACACCTTGCCGCAGCACCCCAGGAAGCCGATCCGAAGAAACTTTTTCCTCCCTCCGGATCGTATACAGGAAACTTCAGCTACAAGAAATACTATTTCGACACGCCCCTCCGTCCCGGCGACCTCGTTCGTCTGGAAGCAACAGCCCAAGGCGGTACCCTTCGGGCTACGGCAGAAGTACAGGTCCCCCAGCCTCCCCTGGATTTCCGCGTGGACACCTGTACCGTCCCGCTCGACATGGGCAGCGGCATCGTCACTCCCCACCGTCGTTACCATGTGACAGTAAATGACATTGCCAACGAAAGCAACCACTACCGCCTGGAGATCCTTAACCAGTTCCAGGTGCGCTACCACATCTACGAATACCTCAGGGACGAGCAAGGGAACTTCATCGAAGACGAAAACCATAACCTGATATACACCGAACGCGACAGCCTGGCCACCCAAGTGTACAGCGACCTCGTCAACCGCGAAGATGTTATCCTGACCGACGGCAACGTAAGCCATTCGCAGGAAGACGAAGACAATCTGCTGTTCCCCCGTATCGAGAACAAGTACAACATCTTCAGCGACAACCGTTTCCGCAACAGTTCGGCCACACTCAAAGTCTATACCCGCCTCTACGACGACTTTACAGCCAGTCCGTTCTACGACATTACCTATGCCAACACATATTGTACCCAGTCCATCCACATCCGCCTGCTCAACTTGACGGCCGACTATTATCGCTACCTGAAAGCCCTGAACTGTCTCGACGACGATGACTACGACGCTGTTCTGATGGAACCCGTTTCCCTACCCAGCAACGTCAGCGGCGGCATTGGCTTCGTGGGGGTCGCCACGCCACGCGAAGTCGTCATCACCTTTCCCGAACGGCCATGCAAAACTACAGGAAATTGGTATCCCTGACAATGGTCCAACCTCTCTTCTTATACAGGAAGCTGACGGGCTGAAAGTGAAAAAGGAACTGTCTCAAAATGAGCCAGTTCCTTTTACTACATTTATATTTCAGAAAAAATGCTTCAATGCCGCATGTCATCCCATGCCTTCCGATATTCGGCCAATAGTTCATCCATCACTTCAGATACCGTCTGGATGCCCTTGCCACGAAGCAAGGAAGCAACTTGGCCGATTTCGAGCTCGCCTTCCTCAAGATTGCCTTCGAAGATACCCAATTTGGCACGACCACGGCCCAACAAGGTACGCAACTCATCGGCTGTAGCGCCGACGGCTTCGGCCTCGGCAACGGCATCGCTGAAACGTCCACGCACCAACCTCGTCGGCGAAAGTTTCTTAAGCAACAGGCGGGTGTCGCCCTCCTGAAGGTCGAGACACAGGTTCTTGAAAGCCTCACTGGCTGAACTTTCGGCCGTCAGGGCAAAGCGGGTACCTATCTGCACTCCTTCGGCACCCAACGCACGAACGGCCAGAATGGCTTCGCCTGTCGCAATGCCTCCCGCGGCTATCAGAGGAAGAGAAGTCGCCTTTCGGACGGCTGGTATCAGACAAAACGTGGTCGTTTCCTCACGGCCGTTATGTCCTCCGGCCTCAAAGCCTTCCGCCACAACGGCATCAACACCCGCTTCCTCGGCCTTGCGGGCAAAAAGGGAAGAAGAGACCACATGCACCACCGTGATGCCACGCTCGTGCAACCAGCTCGTCCACTTTTTGGGACTGCCAGCCGAGGTAAATACAATCTTCACGCCCTCATCGGCCACCAGTTGCATGATTTCGTCTATCTGAGGATACATCAAGGGGATATTGACGCCAAAAGGCTTCGTAGTGGCCGCCCTGCACTTGACAATATGCTCGCGCAAAGTCTCAGGATGCATGGATCCTGCTCCGAGCAGACCCAGTCCGCCGGCATTGCTTACAGCCGACGCCAGGCGCCAACCGCTACACCACACCATTCCCCCCTGTACAATGGGGTATTCAATACCAAAAAGTCGGGTAATTCTGTTTTCCATTTTATCTGTATGTTTTCAAAGTGAATATACAATGTTTTATCAAGAGAAACAGACTGGTAACCTAAAATGTTCGTACTTCTTTCCTTATTTCCTCATACTACTCACATGGGGCTATCGTTTTCCTCTGGATTTTCATCTTTCTGCTTCTGTGCCTTCGGCTCGATGCGGGTGGAATCGGCATACGTGCGCAAGACCTCCAACGTGCGGGCGCGCCGTTTGCGTGCCCGCACCCTCCAGGCTCCTTTTTCTGGCATCAGACTATACCCTGACGGCCGTTTGACGGCCTGCCATCCCATGACCGACTGATTGGCAACCCTCCCCAAAACCTGATAGCGCAAGCCAGTTGCCTCAATCTGTTCGAGCGACTCACGCGGACCGGCATCAATGGGCGACTTGGCCCAGTTGCTATACACGGTCATGGTCTTCAGTTCGTAAAAAGGATCGTTGCGCCAGGTATTCTTGTCGACGTTTATCTTACATTGGCGCACGGGGTCCCAATTATAGGGTGTATTGGCCGTATAGGGAAAGAGGGTAAGTTTTACTTTCCGCGGATGGATGCCCTGCACGGCAGGCAAGGTTTCGTCTACCTCCAGCCAAGGTTTGGACTCCATCGCCTTGGGAGTTCCCCAAGGAGATTCCGCCTCCTTCAGAAAGTCCAGATTCAACTGAATTTCACCATCGGTCTGCAACAACTGCTCCAGCCGGAGAGAGTCGGCCTTCGTCCAGTTTTGCGCACAGAGAGGGAAGACTGCCATCAAAAGCAGCCCGCAAAGAGAGCCATATCGTTTCACGATCAAAATGCGATAAGGAATGCAACAATCATCATACAACAACACGCCGACGGCCTACCACCACATGTAGCGGCTGCCACACAGAGGTTCGTCATAGCAGGGGTCGATGGTCCATACCGTCCGCGGATATTGGCGGCTTTCCCACCAGCGGCGGTATCGGGCCACGGCATCGAGCACTTCTTCATCACTCAGGAAATAAACACCCTCGTAGTTGTCGGCATCCGTGTGCACCATCTTGCATCCCATGGAGGCATTGTGTCCCAAACGGATGGTCTCCACCGTCCAAAGGATGCATTCACCCAGACGGAGTTTTCCGCCAGGTGAATAGGAAACGGTAGCCAGCGGGAAGGAAGGGATGAGCGTCAGGTCGTCTGCATACTCCAGCAACTTGCCGATATCTTCGGTAGTAAACTTGGGCACAATGCCCAGACCTTCGGAGTTCAATGAAGCATATTTGCCACTACGCAGTTGCTCGACAAACAAATCGACATCGGGGTCGTTGCAATCGAACGTTTCATTGTGGCAGGCAACCATTGCCAGGGAGCTCAGCAAGAAGCAGCCGACAATCAAAAAGCTGTATAATATAGATTTCAAGGTAGTCATATCTGTCTGAGGATTTTTCGATTAATAAGCCATGCGTACGCCGCACAGAAGATTCAAGTTGGTAGGCCGTTCCGAACGAAGTGAAGCCGAGGGCGAGTCGGTGGCAAAGTGATGGGAAACCATCGGCTCGGCAAAGAGGGCAAAGCGATTGTTGAGCTTGTAGCGCACCCCTACACCTGCCGCTACGGCCAGCTGCACAGGTTCGGCCTTGAAACTGTTGTCGGCCGCACCGCCCACACACTTCTCCACGCTTCCGCCGACGGTGGCATAGAAATCGACCTTGTCGTTTCCAGCCAGCTGCACATTCATCCGCACAGGTACGGCCAGTGTGTGATAGGTATGGTTTCCGCCAGGCAGAGCCGTGTCGTGCAGGCGGTTGTATTGCAATCCTGCCTCCAGCGAAAGGCGTTTGCCCAGGTTACGCTCCACGCTGACTCCCGCCGTGAGGGGCATCTTGAAATCACCCTTGGGCAACGAACTGCCTACATAGGCCTTCAAGGCCCAGTTGCGCGACTTCAAGACCGACTTGGCATCCGCCGTCTCTTCCACTTCCGCAGGAGTCGAATCCTCGTTTCCTTCGAAGTTGCGGCCCTCGCCCGACGAGGCGGCATAATAGCCCGAACCTCCCCTGCCGGCACGATACCCGCCCGGCGTCTGACGACCGCCACCATACACCTGCTGGGTGACGCGAATGGACACATGTACCGACATCGTCTGCTCCCCGCCTTCTTCTTCCTGTTGGGGTGTGAGCGATGCCTGCACAGGCTTCGCGGAGGGGCTGGCGGGAGCCACTTCCTTCACACGAGGCAAAGCTTCCTCCAGGCGGTCGCCGTCCAGGCTGGCACCCGGCGCCAGCGCAGCCACCTGCGTAAAGGCTTCCTCCATCTCTTCCTTGGGCGAGAAGTACCAGAAGGCGGCCGATGCCATGCCCAGCACCAAGACGACCGATGCGGCCGCCGCTATCCGATAGAAGGAGGGGAACCCGATCCGACGCTTGCCTTCCGAGAGGCCTGAAGCGGGCAAATCGCGCTCCAATTCTTCCCAAAAGCCATCGTTGACGGGCAGTTCGGCCTTGTCCAGCTTCCGACGGAACAATCCGGCTATTTCTTCATTTTCTTTCATGGGCAGTATATTCTTTAATTCTTTTTGCTAACAGACACTTGGCTCTGAACAACTGCGAGGTAGAAGAATGTTCCTTGATGTGAAGCAGGCTGGCTATCTCCTTGTGCGACTTCTCCTCGAACACATACAGGTTGAACACCGTACGGCATCCGTCGGGCAGTTCGGCCACAAACTTCATCAGCACCTCCTCGGACAAGCCGCTTCCGCTTTCGGCTACCGAAGCCTCGTCTATCACGTCGGGCAGCTGCTCCTCGCTGACCACCAGCTGGGTGAAGCGCTGCTTCCGCCTCAGGTAGTCGATGGCCTGGGTCATCATCACCCGTGTCATCCACGTGGCCAACGAGCATTCGCCCCGAAAGGTGAAGTTGGAGAAAATCTTGATGAAGCCGTCGTGCAACACGTCATGCGCTTCGTCCATATCGCCCGTATAGCGGTAGCACACGGCCAGCATCTGGCGCGAATAGAGGGTATACAGCTCTTTCCGAGCAGCATTGTCGCCTGCCCGACATCCTTCAACCAACTCTATTTCACAATCTTGTGTCAAAACCTATCTACGGACGCTTCCTCGCGTCGTTTGTCTGTTAGACGCAACACTCCACAAAATGCTGCAAGCTAAAAATTAAAAAGATGTTAAAGAGAGAGGAAGACACTTCCTGTCTGTCTCCATGAGCTGAAAAAGAAAAAAGCCTTCCATAAATTGACCTGCTCCCAGACAATCTATGAAAGGCAAATCCGTTTGTCTCCGATATCCTTACAAAGCAATCAGCATGCCTTGAAGCTCATGTCCAGTCCCTTGACCGAATGAGTCAGGGCACCGACCGAGATGAAGTCTACGCCACACTCGGCATAGTCGCGCAGGGTATCGAAGGTAATGCCGCCCGACGACTCCGTCTCGTAGCGTCCGCCCACCATCTCGACGGCCTTGCGGGTCATTTCGGGTGTAAAGTTGTCGAACATGATGCGGTCCACGCCGCCCAGGTCGAGCACCTGCTGGAGTTCGTCCAGGTTGCGCACCTCGATTTCTATCTTCAGGTCCTTGCCCTTGGCCTTGCAATACTCCTTGGCGCGGGTGATGGCCTTGTCGATGCCGCCTGCAAAGTCCACGTGGTTGTCCTTGAGCAGAATCATGTCGAAGAGGCCGATGCGGTGGTTCACACCTCCGCCAATCTTGACGGCCATCTTCTCGAGGATGCGCATGCCGGGAGTGGTCTTGCGGGTGTCGAGCACGCGGGTATGCGTACCCTTGAGGCGCTCCTGATACTTGTGGGTCATGGTGGCGATGCCGCTCATGCGTTGCATGATGTTCAGCATCAGACGCTCCGTCTGGAGGAGCGACTGCACTTTGCCTTCCACCACCATGGGCACGTCACCGGGCTTCACCTCGGCGCCGTCGTTCATGTAGACCGTCACCTTCAGGGTGGGGTCGAAACGGCGGAAGACTTCCTTGGCCACTTCGATGCCGGCCAGGATGCCTGTTTCCTTTATCAAAAGCTTCGACTTGCCCATCGCCGTATCGGGGATACACGACAGCGTAGTGTGGTCGCCGTCACCTATATCTTCTGCAAAAGCCAGGTCGATGAGCCTGTCTATCAGTTCTTGTTCCTTAGTCATTGGTCTTGTCAATCCTTATTTGATGAATATAATATCGGTTATGTTCTCTCTTGAAAAAGCAATTGACCCGAAAGTTTCCGTTGGGGGTCTCCATGGTACCCACAAAGAAGCTCGAATCGCCCCGCTTGCCCTGGTGGTTGACGTCGAAGCGGCTCACCCGGTTGTTGGTAAAGAAGTCCGACATGGCTCCTTCGGCAGCCATCTTGTCCACCTGGGACGGCTTGCTGAGGATAACCAGATCTACCTTCTCGCCCAAGTAGCGGTTCAGCTCCTGCGAGCTGCCTTTCTTGAAGGCCACCACCACTCCTACAGGGACATCCTGCGCCATCAGGGAGGCTATGCCTACCCACAGGCCGAGCAGAAAAAAGATTACCCGTTTTTTCATATTACAAGCATTTACCTATGCAAAGGTAAACATTTATTGCAATATACCACAAAAAAGTTGTATTTTTGTTCACTAATCCAATCAAAAACAGCATGAAAACCGTTCTACTCGTCGTAGGGAAAACCGTTGAGCCCCATTTTGTTGCCGCCATCGGCGACTACGTGCAACGCACGAAACGCTACCTGTCGTTCGACCTGGAAGTGATTCCCGAACTGAAGAATACCAAGAGCCTGTCCGAAGAAGTGCAGAAGGAAAAGGAAGGCGACCTCATCCTGAAAGCCCTCCAGCCGGGCGACGTCGTGGTGCTGCTCGACGAAGGGGGAAAAGAAATGCGCTCCATGGAGTTTGCCGACTACATGAAGCGCAAGATGAACACAGTGAACAAGCGGCTGGTCTTCGTCATCGGAGGGCCCTACGGCTTTGCGCCGAAGGTCTATGCCGCGGCCCACGAGAAGATGTCGCTCTCACGCATGACCTTCTCCCACCAGATGGTGAGGCTCATCTTCGTGGAGCAGCTCTATCGGGCCATGTCCATCCTGAACGGGAGCCC
>CATXSD010000111.1 GCA_958402075.1 Mediterranea massiliensis
ATTTTTATGCTTTATAGGCTGCCGGAAAGTGAACGGGTATGCTCCGGAATATGTAGGTTACGAGGATGCGTGGCGCAATGCCTAACGAGGAGTCTGCCATCCAGCTTATGGGAAAGACTGCCATGAACAAGAAATCTTACTTGAGACAGGTTCCAAGAATTGATCTTGACAAGAATCTATTTCCGAACGATAAAAATCATCATCGGCAGGCATGCCTGCCGATGATGTATCAAATAAAGTGATATATTTGCAAAACTAAAAAATCTAAAGACTCATTTCAGACACACTGAATGAAACACTACCGGCTACTGCGCACTGGTAGGCTTTATCTCTTAGGCTGTTCAGGTTCTTCATTTCAGGTATTCAGTGTTAAAGTGGTTATTCTTTATTAGCCAAGCGAACATTCTCACGATTGCGTCAAATACGTTTTCTTCAGACTCCACATGTAACGTCCCTGCGCCGTCTGAATAATCAATGATCCAAGAGTTCTCGTCGGAAAATAAACCAAAGCAGTATGGTCTTTGGGGATATTCGGATATGAACTTTGGTGTCATCTCCAGCAGTCGGATAAGGCTCCATGAAGGTATGGTATTACTCGCAGGGCAATGATAGTTTTGAGTAATATACGTATAGTCCATTCCGCTTGGGGACATTTCGATATGGCAATCTGCCGTTTCCGGCTTTATACCCATCGCAAGCAATTTTTCCGACTGCTCTCTGGTTGTGGCGATTTGTGATTTGAATTCCATGCTATTCTTCCATATTATAATTCCAAAGTCCAAGTTTACCTTTCACATTCTCAATGGGTTCATCGAACAACACCGCATCCTTCAGTACCCAGTTCCAGCAATCTTTCTCAGCCCAGACTGAGGGATGATTCTGTACGCAGTCGGCTATGATAACGCTTCCGATAATAGCTCCATGTGGTAACTTTTTGCATTCTATTCCAAGCTTTTGAATATAAAGCTTAAATATTGCCTCTTCATTTACGATGCGCCCAAAGCCATCGTTTGCACTCGCATGTATCAGAACCCTTTGTCCGATGTACTTCTTAGGGCACTTCCATGTCCGGTTCTCAATGTCTTTGATACCGTGAGCGATTAGGCTCGCCCACGGCTGTTTGATAGATATTGCTTTCATTTCTCCCATCCTAATAATTTAATCACTTTCTCTGTAGGTATATCTTCGTTTGTTTCATAGCCTCTCGCTATTCCGTAATCGACTACCATTCTTACTTCTGCATTGGTCAAACTCCGGCCATTGACGCTGAAGAATCCACTAAGATTTTTCCGCCAGGCATACTTCCTGATGCCATGCAGACTAACTGAAACTTTATGTATTGTCATTGTTCGTTCTCCTTTATTTTGAGCCGTTCGACTTTCCCGAACGGTTGGCTTTGTTCTTAAATTGCTCTTAATTTGCTCTTAAATTGCTCTTAATTTCCTTCAAGGTTTTTCAATGTCTTGGACAAACCGATGTCCAAAATAGCCGCGCATGTTGCTATCAATACCAGTTCAAGCACGCTAAACCCAGAAGACAGCCCTATCGCAACCAAGGTCATTCCTGTACCGTAGGCTATCACACCAAGTATTTGGTTGATGATGTTCAGTATCTTTTTCATGCGTTAATCCCCCTTGGTCTTTTCCAAATACGTGATAAAATCGTCGATGCTATCTCTCAGTAACCGCATCTTGTCAATGAAGTCATCTATTGAATCATCGTCTGTCTTATGCAGCCGCGCAGAAGTATAACAATCACTTACAGACAGGAAAGTGTTACGGTATATCTCACCTTTATAGGTGGAAACTCCGTCGTATGCCACCACATTTCCGGTGGACGGACTGCTTTCTTTGTTCAGCCAAACTTGTTTCTTGTACATATTCAATCCTCCATAGGTATTAAGTCCTCTATATAAGACCAGCGTGTGATGCTACCAATAACTTCCCGTGCGTCAGGGACAACCAAGTATCCATGACCTTTTGGAAAACAATCATATTCAACCAGCGCTAATTTCTTTTCAGGAATTTCGCTCACGTCATGCCAGGCGCTATTGATGCGCCATTCTGTAGCTCTTACAAATATGTCAATGAAAGGCTCTTGATTCCACTCGCAAGGAACTATACCTTTTAATTGTTTTTTTGCGGCTTTCTCCATATCTTTTCGTTTCATAATTAGTCCTCCGTAACAGGTATTAAGTCCTCTATATAAGCCCATCTTTTAAACACCGATTTCGCTTGCTCCAGTGGGACAGGTATAGGTTTGGTGAACATTGCGAATTTACACTCTTCGTTGTATTGCACTATGTATGGCCGCTTGCCGTCTTGGACTTCCTCCATTGCATGCCATACGCTGTTGATACGCCAATCAGCCGCCGTCCTAAAGCCTCTGGAAAACCCGCTATTAAAAATGCCATCCCATTCGTTATCTGGCTCATCTAACCTTGAGCATATCTCTTTTTCAATATCTTCTTTCTTCATACCTCAATCTCATATTGTTTGTTATCAACTTCCGGCATCCAGTCCAGTATCAGGGAAGGAACTAAGATACCATATCTCCCATCCTTGGAAAAAGGCTGCCAACGAACATATTGACTATTACAGTTAAAAATGATAGGAATACCGTACTCGCACAATACTTTCCCGTAAATACCCTTAAACAGAGAGTTCCACTTTTGTATAAAATCCTTGGACGCTTTCAACCGCCTGTTTGGCCTATAAAAATTAATCCCGTTAATGTTATTAGGCTTCATTTGTTTAGGATTGCTTCCTTCAGGAAAAGACACCATATTATAAGACCATTGGCATGTAAACCCAAACGCCCAGTAATACCCAATTCCTTTCGGCTCAACTCCCGAAAACTCTTTTATCATTTCAAACGCTTTCTCCCTCTCGCTCATCATCTGGTCGTAAAGCTTCTTCATTATCTGTTCAAGCTCTGTTCCTTGTTTAGCATATATTTTCATACCCCTTCCTCCTTCAATGCTTCTACATATTTTTCAAGCAGATCCTTCAACTTGCGGATGGTATTGGTCGGTATATGTATAATAGGATATCCTTTTGTTACCTCATCTTTGTTGCTTGTATAGAAAACCATCAGCATATCTTCTTCAAAGTTCAATTCGTAAAGCTCTCCTTTTTCATCACCAAAATCAAATATCAGGTTCACCTTCTCGTTTTCCAACAGTTCTTCAATTTCCCAGCCCTCCAGTTTGAAGTAGTCCATTGTATAATTGTCCTCTTCAATTTCGGCCAGCATGCAGTAAATTTCACCGTAGAGCTTGAACCGCTCCAGCATGTCTTCTTTTGTAGTATTCAAATCCATAGTTTAATTTTTAATGTTATTCTTTCGTTTTACAAGTTCTTCTAAACGTTTCTCACACTCGGCCGCATTGGCATAGTCCTTGGCCATCTGAAACCAATCGCTAACACTTTCTTGCTTTCCCATAATATTTTTGGTTTTTCCCCACTTTACCTAAACTTTAGGTAAAGTCATTCAAAGTTTAAGGAGAGTTGCTTAAAAGGTTCTTTATAACCAGGATTGGCTATAATGAAAGCCTTTCGCAAAGCATCGGATATCCTGTCACGAACAGCCTTAGATACATGGTTTCTGTCAGCTTCATTGTTAATCAGCAAACATTTCTCAAGGCTTCCATTGATAGGTTTCTCATCGAGAAACAAGCTGTATTCTGTGAAAATCCGGTTCTGACGTTTACCATCAGTCATTTCTTCATCAGTCTGATACCGCTCGAATACGGTGTCTTGAATTGTTTTCAGGCACCTTTGTCCCCGGTCGCTTCTGCATCCCAGTTGTTCGTTCTCGAACATGACAGATAGAGCACGCTTTTTACGAACATTCCCTATTTTTGCCCAGCCGTAATAAACTTTCAGTCTTTCCATAATATAATTTCCGATTTGTCGGCTTTACCTATACTTTACGTAAAGTCGAATTACGCAGCTTTTCGTTTTCTATTATTCTCTTTACATATCGCTTCACAAAGCACCCGAGCCATATTTACCTCAACTGCGTTTCCGATAAACTTCTTTTGGTCGGATTGTGGGCCTATCAGTACATAGTCTTCGGGGAATCCCATAATCTTTTTGAGTTCTGAAATCCGAAGCATACGCATCTTGATGTCGATGATACCGTAAAGAGCCATGAACTCCTTAATCTTGATGGTCATCGGACTGTCCTCGGGTGTAACCTGTATACCTATACCACCTTCGGCTTCTACCAAATAGGGAGGCATTTTGTCCATTCTTGCTATCAGAGTGAAACAAGGGTTGTTCACCGAACCTCCTGCACTGGAAAACTGCGGATTCATCAGATAGTGCCATTTACGGTTTGCAGTGATGGTCTGTGACGGTTGTTCTATGCTGCTTCCAATATTCGAGAAAGCTGTGTTCATTATCCACGGTTTCCGGTAAGGAACCTGTTTCATAAGAACAGGAGTTACAAGGTTCTGCTTGGGTACCGTCATAATGGCCGGGCAGGGCGTTTCAACACTTCCCAGCTGACCTCCGCCCGAATAGTAATTCATAAAGAACGGCGTCACTAATGATAATCGGTCTTTAGTTGTGACCGTTGGCGCAGGTAGTTGTACCGAATAATTATGCCCGTTCCCGTAATAGGCTGATACGAAAGCATGATGGTCTTTGCAGGTAATCGTCCCGGCAGGTCCTTCCACAGATATATTTTTGCAATCTGGCTGTCCACAGAATTGTTTTGAAAGGAAAGACACCTGTACCTTGGCAAAACGGTTGGCCGTGGTCAGTACGCCACAAGGTTCGTCTATTGATTTGACCGTGTCCTGAGGTCTTGCTGTATTGTATCGGGATATGAATGCGTCCTTTCCTCCGGCCACGAATTTAATCAGACCGGCGTAGATACGTTCAAGGGTCTTCTCGGCCAGTGGTTTTTTCCGACTGAAAATACTTTCTCCCTCATCGGAGAAGTCCAGCACCTCTTTGACAGGCTTCCACTTCTCCAGCCGACCGAACATGTCTGTTTTACCATCTTTGCAATGGGTCGGTTCCGGGAATACTATCGGAAGTCCACGTTTGGCGAATATGCCAAAGAAACGCTTTCGGGTGGTGTAGGCACCATAGTCGGCAGCGTTCAGGATGCGCCAGTCGAAGTCGTAACCGTATCGTTTTACATTACGTTTCCACTTCTCATAGCAACGGCCTTTTTCCTTGCTGATGGGGTGCCCATGTTCGTCCATATCTCCCCATGACATGAACTCCTCGACGTTCTCTATCTGTATATAGTCGGGGTCAATAGCTTCGATGTATCAGAATAAGTGTTCGGCCAAAGTCCGGCTGTCCGCGTCACGAGGCTGGCCACCTTTAGCCTTGGAAAAATTGGTGCATTCCAGCGAAGCCCACAGCACAACCAGTGCGTCCTGGTAAATCTGCTTTATACGCTCTATGTGAGTAATCAAAGGAGAAAGTTCCAACGTACGGATGTCCTCCGTGAAGTGGAGCGCATCCGGGTGGTTGGCCGCATGGCTGGCGATGGCGTTTGCATCATGGTTTACGCAGGCTATCACCTTGGCGCATTGTTCGCCCATATACTTGGCATTTTCTACTCCTGTACTGGTCCCTCCGGCACCGCAAAACAGGTCTATATATAATAGTCTGGTCATAGTGTCTGATGGATTTGCGTATTATTAGGTTCCCATTCTTTGGGTATCTTTGCCCATTTTCTGAAGTAGGTATCGAAGCTGTCCATGTCGTTGAACATGTCCATCTTGGATTGTTCTTCTATTACCAGTGAGGAAAATTCCTTGAAATAAGCATCTGCAGACTGCACAAAGCGTGTATGTAGTTGTTTGATTGCTCCCAGCATTAGGCCTCGTTCTCTCATCAAATCTGAGGCTTCTTCTACCAGATTGTTTGCTTCACACAATAGAATTTGTGAGGCAGATAGCAGTTGGTTCAAACGGGCCATAGAGCCGTCTTTCTCGGCGGCTTCTATCAATGTTTTCTTGGGTCTCATAATCGTTTGTCTTTAAATCGTATCTTCAAAAATCCTCTTCGTTCACATTCTCTGAGCATTTCCATGTCTTCTTCGCGAATGTCGCAGGGTGTTTCATGGTTTACACTCATGTAGGAGGAAATGCCAAACTTTTCCCGGATGCTTTCGTAGCAATCCTTTTGACGGCCTTTTGCCGTCCAGCAGACGGTGAGTTTCATCTTCGCAAGCTGTTTCCTTCCAACTTCACGCGGCGGGTGATGGCGACCAGTCGGTCCATAGTACGCTCGCCATACTTCTGGGAGATTTCTTCGAGGGAAAGGTTGGTGGTAATCATGAGCAGCTTTCCGCGCTTCTCGGCTTCGTCCACTATCTCGCAGAAGGCAAGGCGGCGCTCGCCGTACTTAACGGCCATGCTTTCAGTCCCTACGTCATCGATGTAGAGGATATGCTTTTGCTTCACGGTGTCAAGTTCGGCATTCATCTGCTGGGCGTCGTAGCAGGAGACTATCTTGCGGCAGTAGTGGTTCAGGAGCAGCGGGATAATTTTCCAGCAGATGAGCGACTTGCCGCGACCGCAGTTGCCGTGACATAATAATCCTCTTCCATGATTGTCGTTGAGCCATTGGGTAATCTGGTCGTATTCGGGTAGCCACTTGGCTTTGCCGTCGGTGAAATAGTTCAGTCCGCGCCAAAGTACATCCTTGGCGTCTGGGACGGTAATATGAACCTGGTTGGGCACTGGGTTAAAGCCTACTTCGCGCAGGCTGTCGAGGGTGGTTTTGAAATTTATTGTTTCCATCGTTCTTCCCATTTTCGTTCTTCGGGGGTGTTATATTTCTCGGTCGAGTTGTCGGTGAGTACCATGCCGGTTTCTGCCTTTGATAGCATTCTTTCGCGGGATGCCCACGTAGCCAGCCGCCTGGGTAGTTCCCAAGTCTTTTCCAGCTCGTAGCGCATCTTGGTTTCTGACTTGTTAAGCTCACTCCAGTAATCGAAGAAGGCACGAATCATTTCCTTTGGATACCGGCCGACATACGGAACCAATAACTGGTAGAAAGAATCTTTTCGTGAGAGAGTAGCGGCTTTAGCCGCGTCTTTCTTTGCTACTACGTTAGTAGTAGTTTCTTTAATAATATTCTTCTCCTTTCTTTGCTTTGTGTCACCCGTGTGTCGCTTTTCGGCTTCCTTTGTGGTCTGTGTCTCTCGCTGTGTCGATACTTGTGTCATTAGCTGTGTCACTTGCGAACGTAAATCATTGATTTCCTGAATGATATTTGTTTCACTCATTGTGTCGTTGCTTGTGTCACTTGCTGTGTCAGTAGGATTCCCGTTGTAGTCATTGTATTTTACCAAGGTTATTATATTCATTCCTTGTTCTTTGGAAAGAGTTATCATGTTCTCTCTTTTCAGAAAGGCAAGAAAAGTCCGTACTCGTCTTTCAGACCAGTGCCAACGCTTTGATAAAAATCTTATGGATGCAGGATATTGTCCTCTTGTATAAGAGACTTCTCGACCTCCGATACTCTCCATACGGGGCGTTGCCTCAAATCGTGCCGACTGTATCAAGTCAAGCCACGCTTCGCAACTGCTAAAAGTCCGGGCTTCATTCCACATATCATTCGAGAAGAACTTGCGGCTTAGTTTTATATATCCTTCCATAATCTTAGAATCTTACGTTAGTCAACTGCCTGTTATTGGAGTACACGGCCCACTTGCCGTTACCACCATCTACCAAGCGTAAATCTTTGACTTCCCCAAACCGTTTGATGTTGCCACAGAGGTCTACAATCCAGCCCGCCTCTTTACTTGGATGCGGACGGATGGCGCGGCCCACTATCTGATACCACAGAGCGAGCGACATCGTTGGCCGGGCCATGACGATGGTATCGAGTTCTGGGTAATCAAATCCAGTGGTAAGTACGCCGACGTTGGCCACGACGGGTATCTCGCCTGCTTTGAACGCTTCAAGAATACGCTCACGTTCTTTCTTGGGAGTTTCACCCGAAACGATGGCTGTTCCTGGAATGGACCAGGTAAGGCGTTCAGCTTCCTTTAGAAAACGGGTAAACACCAATATACCTTTACGCTTAATCCCGTTTTTCGGATTCATAAGCCTTTGCACAATACTTACCAGAAACCCGTAAAAGTCGATGCGTTCATACTCCTTTACAACAGACTTATCCGTGTAGTCGGCTCCGGTCGTGTTCACCTTCAGGTTAAGTTCGTTCCATCCTAAAGGGTTCATTT